>NZ_JBDZDJ010000035.1:0-34415 GCF_040049135.1 Gordonia sp. VNK1
CGTCGGCATCCTGCACGGCTGCCTGGTCCGCGGAGTCCCCTACGACCCCGAAATCGCATGGAAAGACCAAACGCCCGAAGCCGCAGCTTGACAACTTAACGCCCTGGGATGTCTCGACCAACGGAAGGGGCGGGTCGGCCACCGGAAGGGTGGCTCGACCAGCGGGGTTGCGGATGCACTCGACCGGCGGGGGTCGGGTGGTCTCGACCTCGACAAGCTGGCCCGGCGGATACGCGGGGCACTCGACCGGCGGGGGTTGGGTGCACTCGATCCGCGGGGTGGGAAGGTTGCGCTACTCGATCGGTGGGATGTAGTGGCCGTTCGTGCGGATCCAGGTGGGTGGTGTGCTGGTCTGCCGTAGATGGCGTTTCACGGTCTTGAAGGTCGCGGTCTCGGGGAGTGATTCGACGATCCGAACCCGGTGCGGCCATTGCTTCGGTCCCAGATCCCGCTGGGCGGAGAGGAAGTCGACGAAGTCGGTGGCGGTGAGGTGGTCCGAGCAGACCAGGACGGCCTCGATCTCGTCGCCGATCTCGACCGGTACTCCGAAGACCGCGGCCTGGCGGATCAGTGGGTTTCGCAGCAGGATTCGTTCGATCGGGCCGGTGCCGAGGTTCTCGCCATCCACGCGCATCCAGTCACCCAAGCGGCCCGCGAAGTGGATGAAACCCGCGTCGTCGACCCAGCCGAGGTCGCCCGTGTGATAGATGCCGCCACGCATCCGCTCGGCCGTGGCCTCCGGGTCGTTGTAGTAGCCACTGAACAGTCCTGGGCCGGAACTGTTCACCAACTCGCCGACCTGGCCGGCCGCGACAGGTTCACCGGTGTCCGGGTCGACGATCTGCGTCGGAGAAGTCAACGGTCCCAGCGCGTCCGGCGGTGTATCCGGAGTGCGGGTGATCGCCACACCGCCCTCCGTCGACCCGAATCCGTCCACGACGCGGCAACCGAAGCGCCGCGCGAAACGGTCCCGGTCGGCTGCCGAGGCCTCGTTCCCATAGACGATCCGCAACCGGGTCGACGCGTCGTCGTCCTGTTCCTCGGTCGCCAGGATGTAGTGCAGCGGCTTGCCGACGTAATTGGCGTAGGTGACCCCGTACTGCTTCACATCCTCGACGAATCCGCGTGCAGAGAACCTGCGCCGCAGCGCGATCGACGCCCCACCGGCCAACGCCACCGACCACCCCGCGATCATCGCATTCGAGTGGAACATCGGCATCGACAGGTAGACGACGTCGTCGGCGCCGATCGAGAAGCGCTCGGCCAGCATCACACCCGCAGCGGCAAAGGTGCGCTGTGTGCATCGCACAGCCTTCGGTTCGCCGGTGGTTCCGGACGTGAAGATCAGCATCAGCAACTCGTCCGGGAGGACTTCCCGAATACCCACGCTGTCGGCCGCAGGAGACTCGCCGCCGAACACCTCGGCAACGTCGAGAACCGCCATCCCCATGTCCACGCCATCGACCAGACCGGCTGTCTCGGAGTCGACGAGAACGAACTGACAGTCGGCGCGCGCCGCGTCGGCGGCCAGCGCCTCACCCCGGCGAGTGGTGTTGAGTCCGACCATCACCAATCCGTCGATCGCCGCGGCGACGACAAGAACGGCGAATTCGATGGTGTTGGAGAGTAATACGCCGACGTGGGGTGGCCGCTCAGAGTCGAGACGCTCACGCAACCGGCCCGCGCACAGGCGCGCGTCCGACACATACCGGGAAAACGGTGTGAAGCCGTTCTCGTGATGAATCCCGCGATCGTCGACGTCGGCGAGTGCGGTGAGCAACGACGAGATCGTCGCGGTGGACGCCGTCAGCTGCCCTGCTCCGGTCATGCCGGCGCCGATGCCAACCCCGCGCCGATGGACTCGAGGACCACCGGCGCCGAACCCATCGTGAACTCGTTCTGCTTGGCGCGCAGAAAGTATCGGTGCGCCGGATGCGTGGTGTCGAGGCCGACGCCGCCGTGCACGTGGACGGCGGTATGGGCCACGCGGTGCCCGGCGTCGCACGCCCAGAACTTGGCGGTCGCGATGGCCATCCCGACGTCGTCACCGTCGTCGAGGTCGTCGGCGCGGGCGAACAGCCACGCCGCCTGGGTGGTGGTCAATGACAAGCCCTGCGCGTCGATGTATCCGTCGGCCAGACGCTGCGCCACCGCCTGGAAGGACCCGATGGCGCGACCGAACTGCTCTCTCTCGACGGCGTACGAGGCGGTCAATTCCATTGCACGAGAGACCGTTCCGGATTGATCGGCACACACCGCCAAGGTCATGCGGTCGGCCACCTCGGCGACGGTGTCGCCACCACCGGCGAGGACATGATCGTCGTCGATCACAACCGAGTCGAAGTCGACGATGAATGTCGGGGTCTTGCCGGTCACCGGGGTGTCGGTGATGCCGACCCCGGGAGCGGTACTCGCCACGGCGACCACCCGCACCCCGTCGTCGGAGACCGCGTTCACCAGAATGGCCGCGGACTCGGCGGCGTAGGGCACGTTGACCTTGGTGCCCGACAGCACCCACCGGGAGTCGTTCCGTGACAGCGTGGCCTGTGGCGCACGGACATCGGCACCGAGTTCCTCCTCGAACGCCACCGTCAGGATCTTCTTGCCGGTCGCGGCGGCGGCCAGCAGCGACTCGCGTAGCGTCGACGATCCGGTCTTCGCGAGTACCGGTAGCGCTGCCACCGCATGCGTCCCGAACGGGACACGCGCCAGTGCACGTCCCAATTGCTCTGCCACCGTGACGGATTCGACGATGCTCAACCCGTCGCCGACATCGACGGCGTCGGCCGACAATTCGAGTGCCAACAGTCCGGCGGCGCCGAGTTCCCGCCACAGCACGTCGTCCATACGACCCGCGGCCTCCAACTCGGCGACCCGCTCGTCGGTGCTGACCTTGGAGGCGATGTCACGGGCCAACCCCGCAATGTCGAGGGTGGCCTCATCCAGCGTGAAATCCATTGTCCTGCTCTCGAAGTAGGGGTTGTCTCAGCGTCGCTGATGCGGTAGCCCGAGCGCGGCCATCGCGATGATGTCGCGCTGCACCTCATTGGTGCCGCCGCCGAACGTGAGGATCAGCGAGGTGCGCTGGAATCGCTCGACCCGGCCGAGTAGCCGGGCATGGGAACTGTCCGCGCGGATGGTGGCGGCCGGACCGATCACCTCCATGAGCAAACGGTATGCCTCGGTGGCGAATTCGGTGCCGAAGACCTTGGTCGCCGAGGCATCCGCGGGGCTCGGTGCGCCCCCGGAACTGGCCGCGGACGCGATCTTCCAGTTGATCAACTTCAGGAACTCGACCTTCGCGTGCACCCGTGCGAGGTTCTGCCGCACCCAGTCGGTGTCGATCACCCGGCTGCCGTCGCCGGTCTTGGTCTGCTGCGCCCATGCCACGGTCTCGCGCAACGCGGTCTGAATCGGTGCGGCACTACAGAGGGCGACGCGTTCGTTGTTGAGCTGATTGGTCACCAGCGACCAGCCGCGTCCCTCGTCGCCGACCCGCGCGGTGACCGGCACCCGCACGTCGGAATAGTAGGTGGCGCTCGTGTCGACGCCGGACATGGTGTGCACCGGAGTCCAACTGAAACCCTCCGCGTCCGCGGGGACGATGAGCACCGAGATCCCGTGATGCCGCTTGAGTCCGCGGGCGCGACCCTCCTCGGTGAGCACGTCCGGATCGGTGCGGCACGCCAGCCAGATGTAATCGGCATAGGCGACCAGCGAGGTCCACATCTTCTGACCGTTGACCACGTAGTCGTCACCGTCGCGGACTGCGGTGGTGCGCAGCCCCGCCAGATCGGTGCCCGCGCCGGGTTCGGAGTAACCGATCGAGAAGTGCAGGTCGCCCGCGGCGATCTTCGGCAGGAAGAACGACTTCTGCTCATCGGTGCCGTAATGCATGATCGTCGGCGCCACCGAGTTGATAGTCAGGAACGGCACCGGCGCACCCGCGATCGCGGCCTCGTCGGTGAAGATCAGCTGATCCATCATCGAGCGGTTCTGGCCGCCGAACTCCTCCGGCCATCCCAGTGCCAGCCAGCCGTCGGTGCCCATCTGACGTACGACGTCACGGTAGGCATCACCCTCGCCGAGTTCGCCGTCACCGCCGGACAACGCGGCCCGACGTTCCTCGGTCATCAGGCCGGCGAAGTAGGCGCGCAGTTCGCGTCTTAGGTCTGCCTGTGCGTCGGTGTAGGCGATGCGCATGGAATGCTCCTTCATCGGTGGCGCCGATAGTCGGCGAATGCAACGGCACTCGCCAATATCTGAAACACGTTCTAACCTGTTTGACGAAGCCCGTCAACCAGCGGGCGCATGCAAAAGGAGTGTCAGGCGATGAAGATCAAGGCCGATTTCGACCTCTGCGAGTCCAACGCCATCTGCGTGGGGATGGCACCCGACATATTCGACCTCGATGATGACGATTACCTGGTCATTCTCTCCGACGAGGTCCCCGAGGGCAGGGAAGAGGAGCTCCGTCAGGTGGTGGCGAGCTGCCCCAAATCCGCGCTCTCAATCGAGGAGTGAGTTTCTGACGAAACCGCCCCGGAGGTACGGCCGCACCGACTAACCTGTTAGAACGGGTTCTAGTTTCTGTTCGCCGGTGTGTGTCAAGGGGAGGTCTCGCGTGACTGGATCGTTGGAGGGCAAGGTTGCCGTCGTTACCGGCGCAGGAGCCGGATTGGGCCGGGCCGAGGCCCTGGGACTGGCGGCACAGGGAGCGACCGTCGTCGTGAACGACCTCGCCTCGGCACTCGACGCCAGCGACGTCATCGACACGATCACCGCATCGGGCGGCACCGCGATCCCGGTGGCCGGCGACATCTCCGACTCGGCGACCGCCGCCGAGATCATGCGCACCGCCACCGAAGAGCACGGCGGCCTGCACGTGGTGATGAGCAACGCCGGAGTCGTCCGCGACAAGATGCTGTTCAACATGAGCGACGACGACTGGGATCTCGTCATCCGCGTGCACCTGCGCGGGCATTTCCTGCTCAACCGCAACGCGGCCGCCTACTGGCGCGCCCAATCCAAGGCCGCCGGCGCGCCCGTGTACGGCCGCCTCATCAACACCGCGTCGGAGGCCGGGCTCCTCGGCCCCGAGGGCCAGGCCAACTACGGTGCCGCGAAGGCCGGCATCACCGCGCTGACGCTGTCTGCGTCGCGCGCGCTCGGACGCTACGGCGTCCGCGCCAACGCGATCTGTCCGCGCGCCCGGACCGCGATGACGGCGGCGGTGTTCGGGGAGGCGCCCACCGACGGTATCGATCCACTCGACCCCGAGCACGTCGTCCGGCTTGTGCAATTCCTTGCCGGAGCGGATTCCGATTCGGTCACCGGCCAGGTCTTCGTCGTGTACGGTCCTCGGGTCATGGTGATGGCCGCACCGAGCGTGGACCATGTGTTCGTCGCAGACGGGGATGCCTGGGACGCCCACGATCTCGCGAAGACCCTGGGGTCCTACTTCGCCGACCGCGACCCGCGCCGAACCTTCTCGGCGAGCGGACTGATGGGGTGAGAGAATCCAGTGGGTCGATCGTCCCACTGGCGCGGTCTTCAATGGTAGCTTTTGTGTGCTGTACGAGTCGTGAGGAGTGCTGTGCTGAACAAGCTGGCCGGACCCCTCGACGGAGTGGGTGACTTCGTCGCACTCGGCGTCGACTCGACGCGCGAGTTGTTCCGCCGCCCGTTCCAGTGGCGTGAAACGGTCGAGCAATCCTGGGCCATCGCACGCGTGTCGATGGTGCCCACTGTTCTCGTCGCCATCCCCTTCACCGTGCTCGTCAGCTTCACCCTCAACATCCTGCTGCGTGAGATCGGTGCGCAGGACCTCTCGGGTGCCGGAGCCGCACTCGGCACCATCACCCAGATCGGTCCGATCGTCACCGTGCTGATCGTCGCCGGCGCCGGCGCCACCGCCATCTGTGCCGACCTGGGGGCCCGCACGATCCGCGAGGAGATCGACGCGATGAAGGTGCTCGGCATCAATCCGACGCACCGACTCGTCGTCCCCCGGATCATCGCGTCCACCGGGGTGGCACTGCTGCTCAACAGCCTGGTCTGCACCATCGGCATCGGCGGCGGATTCGTCTTCTCGGTCTATCTGCAGGACGTCAACCCGGGTGCGTTCATCGCGAATCTGACCCTGCTCACCGGGTTCGGCGAGTTGATGATCTCGATGGTCAAGGCCGCCCTGTTCGGACTGTTCGCCGGTATGGTCGGCTGCTATCAGGGCCTCAACGTCAAGGGCGGCGCCAAGGGTGTCGGCGACGCCGTCAACGAGACCGTCGTCTACTCCTTCATGGCGCTGTTCGTGGTGAACGTGGTGGTCACCGCGGTCGGTCTCAAGGCGACGGCGGGCTGAATCGATGGTCCTTCCGTTCACCACCCGGCTGCGCACCGCGCGCGTCGCGGTCAAACGCGCCGGTGAGGACTGGAACCAGATCGGCGATCAGGCGCTGTTCTACTGGGACAGCATCGTCTCCATACCGCGCGCGGTCCGCCTCTACAAGAAGGAAACCCTGCGGCTGATCGCCGAGATCTCCATGGGCACAGGCGCTTTGGCGATGATCGGCGGCACCGTCGTGGTCGTCGGGTTCCTCACCCTGTTCACCGGCGGAACCATCGCGGTGCAGGGCTACAGTTCGCTGGCCAACATCGGTGTCGAAGCGCTCACCGGCTTCTTCTCCGCCTTCATCAACGTCCGCATCGCGGTCCCGGTGATCTCCGGTATCGCACTCGCCGCGACGATCGGTGCCGGGGCGACAGCACAATTGGGTGCGATGCGGGTCAGCGAGGAGATCGACGCGCTGGAGACGATGGCCATCGCCTCGATCCCGTTCCTGGTGAGCACCCGCATCGTCGCCGGGATGATCGCGATCATCCCGCTGTACTCGCTGGCCTCCCTGGCGTCATTTCTGGCCAGCCGGTTCGCCACCGTCGTCCTCTACGGGCAGTCCCCGGGCGTCTACGACCACTACTTCGACACCTTCCTGATCCCCTCGGACATCCTCTGGTCGTTCGTGCAGGCCATCTGCATGGCCATCGCGGTCATGCTCATCCACACCTATTACGGCTACAACGCCACCGGTGGTCCGGTCGGCGTGGGCGTCGCGGTCGGCAACGCGGTCCGTGCGTCGCTGGTCGTCGTCGTCATCATCACCCTGCTCACCTCGCTGGCCATCTACGGCTCCGACGGCAAGTTCAATCTGGCGGGCTGAGCGATGGCGAAACGACAACAACGCAGCAACACCACGCGCAAGATCGCGGCGGTCATCATGGTCGGCGCCCTCATCGCGATCATCGCAGCGGCATCGGGATCCTTCCTGGGCTGGTTCGCCTCCACCGAAACCGTCACCCTGCAGGCACCACGCGCCGGGCTGGTGATGAGCCCCGATGCCAAGGTGCGCCTACGTGGAGTGCAGGTCGGCAGCGTGAAATCGATTACCGAACAGGGCGATCAGGCGGTGCTCGTCCTCGATATCAACTCCGATCAGATGTCGCAGATCCCCGGCAACGTGACCGCGGCCATCAAGTCGAACACGGTGTTCGGCGCCAAGTCGGTCTACTTCGAGGTGCCGCAGTCGGGGGCGGAAGGCCGGCTGCAACCCGGCCAGGTTCTCGACGCCGATCACGTCGTCGTCGAACTCAACACCGTCTACGAGCAACTCGTCACGGTGCTCGCCGATCTGCAACCGGAGAAGCTCAATGCCACCGTCGGTGCGGTCAACACCGCGCTCACCGGGCGCGGTGAGGCGATCGGCAACGCGCTGGCGCAGTTGTCGGATCTGCTGGGCAAGACCAATCCGCATCTGCCTGAGCTGAATGAGCTGATCCGGCAGACCGCGACCGTCACGAACGTCTACGGCGACGTGATGGGTGATCTGATGCGCACCGTCGACAACGCGGTGTACACCGGAAACACGTTGCGCGCCAACGCTTCCAACTTCGATTCGCTGTTGATCAACGTCACCGGGATGGCCGACACCATCAACGACGACGTGCTGGTGCCGTCGAAGAACGACCTGATGGCGACGCTGACGCAGTTCTCCCCGGTATCCCAACTGCTGGGGTATCAGTCACCGGGCATCTCCTGCTTCCTGCGGACCGCTGCGACCGCCGCGGACATGGCCAAACCGTTGATGGGCGGCAACAACGGCATGCTTCAGCTGTACGCGGGTCTGCTGCCCGGCAAGGAGCCCTACACCTACCCCGAAAGCCTGCCGGAGGTCGGAGCGGCCGCACCACCCACGTGCGCAGGCGGATTGAGCGATCCCAACACCACCGTGCACACCGACTTCTACGTCACCGACAACGCGCCGGTCCCGTATCAGCCGCGGACGACACCAAAGGTCAACCGGCAGAAGCTGTTCAACCTGCTGTTCGGGGAGCCGGCACTTGGATAACCGCGCCCGCGCCTTCCGCGCGACCCTCATCAAACTCGGTGCGTTCGCCATCGTGATGGTCCTGGTCTTCATCGGGCTGGTCGTCGTCTTCAGCAACTACCGACCCGGCAGCTCGGATGACTACAAGGCCCTGTTCACCAGCGCCTCGCAGATCAAACCCGGCAGCAAGGTCAAGATCGCCGGCGTGGAGGTGGGCACCGTCGATGACGTGTCACTCACCCCCGACAACGAGGCGCAGGTGAGCTTCAGCGTCGACGACAAGTACACCGTCCCGACGTCGGTGCGGGCACTGATCCGATATCAGAACCTCACCGGGGATCGGTACCTGGAACTGCAGCAGGGACCCGGCGATCCCGACGACCGATTGTCTTCCGGCGTCACCATTCCCGTCTCGCAGACCGAGCCCGCCCTCGATCTGGACAAACTGCTCGGCGGGTTCAAACCACTGTTCCGGACGCTGGACGCCAACGAGGTCAACGACCTGTCGACCTCGCTCGTCGCGGTCTTCCAGGGGCAGGGCCCGGCGCTGAACAAACTCCTCGCCGACACCGCGTCGTTCACCAATCAGCTCGGTGACCGCGACGAACTGATCGGCAGCGTCATCGACAACCTCAACGACGTGCTCGGCACCCTCGACGGGGATCGGCGCGGACTCGACACCAGCCTCGATCAGCTGCAGATGCTGATCACCGGGCTGTCGGCGCAACGTGGCACCATCGGCAACGCGATCACCCAGACCGCGCAGGTCACCGATTCGCTGACCGACGTCTTGGCGGCGACCCGCCCCGGACTACATCAGACGCTGACCAGCATCGGCACCGCGTCGGGCACGCTGTTGCAGGCCGAGCCGTACCTGCGGTCGCTGCTGCCCCGGTTGCCCACCGACTACAAGATGCTTGCCGACCTCGGCAGCTACGGTGCCTGGCTGCAGATCTATTTCTGCCGGATCCGGTTGTTGCTCAGCGGACCCGACGGCAAGCAGTACTTCTTCACCTCCAACGACGTCATGGGCGACACCACCAAGGCCGGGGGGAGGTGTGCGACGCAATCATGAGTGGATCATTCGGAAACCTCTTCCGCAGCAACCGCTCCGAGTCGGACTCGGCGGATGTGGCACGCGAGAACAAGCGTGGTGGGCGCACCCGCCGGCAGATCGGCGTCATCGGCGTCGTGGTCACCGCGATGGTGGTCGTCGTCGCGCTGCAGATGGACAAGCTGCCGCTCATCTCCCCGATCAGCACCTACACCGCCTACTTCGACGACGCCGGCGGTCTGGTGACCGGTGACGTGGTGATCGTCGCCGGCGTGACCGTCGGCACCGTGGAGGGCATCGAACTGGCCGATACCGACGACGGCACCAAGGCGGCGGTGAGCTTCCGGATGAACGACACCGTGTCGATGGGCACCGACACGCAGGCGGCGATCAAGACCGAGACCGTCCTCGGGCGTCGCAACCTGACCGTGATCCCGCACGGGCCGGGACGGATCGCACCGGGCGGCGAGATCGCCTACCGCAACACGGTCGCCCCATACTCGCTGACCGACGCGCTCGACGACGCGACGTCCACGCTTGCCGAGACCGACACCACCAAGCTCAACAAGGCCCTCGACACCCTGTCGGTGACCTTCTCGGCCACCCCCGATCAGGTGCAGGGCGCCGTCGACGGCGTCGCGAAACTGTCCAAGGCCGTCGCCGACCGCGACAACGCCCTGCGCGCCCTGTTGGCCAAGGCCAACGGGGTCAGCGAGATCCTCGGCGCCCGCAACCAGCAGATCAACCAGCTGCTCGTCGACGCCAACCTGCTGCTCGGCGAACTGCAGTTCCGGCGTGCGGCCATCGCCCAGCTCATCACCGGGACACGCGATGTGGCCGCTCAGATCAGTGGGTTCATCAACGACAACAATGCCGAACTCGCCCCGGCGCTCGACAAGTTCAACTCGGTCCTCGATATCCTCAACGACAACGAGGAGAACCTGAAGAACACGGTGGATCGCCTGGGGCCCTTCGCCAACGCGCTCGGCGAATCGGTCGCCAACGGCCCCAACTTCGATTCTCTCGTCGGCGTCAGCACCTTCGGCGACTACACGGCGACCTTCATGAAGGTGCTCCAGCAGAAGTATCCGGAAGTCGCTCAGGCGTTTGCCTATTCGGGATTCCCGTTGCTGCCCAACGCGTGGAGTCAGGCGCCGGGTGCCGGCTCTCGCCCCGCCCCGGCGCCGGCGCCGAGCCCGACGATTCCCACGCCCCCGCCGGCGACCCCGAATACAACGCCAAGGTCAGGTGGTTGAGATGACCAGACGATTCGGGATGGGGAAGCGGTTCTGGCAGGTCGCCGCGCTCGTGGTGCTGCTCGCACTGCTCGCGACGGCCGCCTACATCGGCTTTCACCGCGCCACCACCAAACGGTTCACCGCCTACTTCGCCACCACCACCGGACTGTACGAGGGCGATCCGGTGAAGGTGATCGGCGTCAACGTCGGACGCGTCACCGCCATCACGCCGCGCACCGGGGATGTGAAGGTGGACATGGAGATCGACCGGGACGTCGACGTGCCCGCCGACGTCAAGGCGGTGGTGGTCGCCCAGAGCCTGGTGTCCGGTCGCTTCGTCCAACTCTCACCGGTGTACTCCGGTGGTCCGCAACTGTCCGACGGCGCCGACATCACCATGGATCACACCGCCGTCCCGATGGAATGGGATCAGGTCAAGGCGCAACTGCAGCGCCTCACCGAGGCCGTCGGGCCGCAGGGTGCCGACCCGGGTACCGCCGCCCGCGCCATCGACGTTGCCGGCCAGAACCTCGAGGGCAACGGGGAATCCATCAACACCTCCATCACCGAACTGTCGGATGTGATGGGCACCTTGGCTTCCGGCCGCGACGACTTGTTCGCCACCATCCGGAATCTGCAGAAGCTGACCGATGCGTTGTCCACCAGCCACGAACAGTTGGTGCAGTTCAACGGTCGCATCGCCTCGGTGACCGACGTCCTCGCCGACAACACCGAATCCCTCGACGGCGCACTGCACAACCTCGATTCGGCGATGACCGACGTGCAGAAGTTCATCGACACCAACCAGTCCGCCATCAACGGCGCCGTGTCGAAACTGGCTCAGACGGCCGGGATTCTGGCCGAGAAGGACGAGCAGATGCGGGGGCTGCTGCATTCGTCGCCCAATCAGCTCGCCAACTTCTACAACATCTACAACCCGCTGACCGGATCACTGTCGGGCGTCTTCGGACTCGGTATGGGCAACAACCTGATCACCCTGCTGTGCGGCACCATGGAGGCCAACAACCGGCCCGGACAGAGTCAGGTCGACATCGACAAATGCGTCGACACCCTCGCCCCGATCCTGCAGTCCATCGTGGTGGCCTACCCGCCGTTCATGGCCAACCCGGTCAACGGCATCAACGCCACACCCGATCAGATCACCTACCAGAACGCGAGCGTGAAGGCGCGGGCGCAACAAGGTATTCGCGACCAGGATGCGGCCACCCGGGAGGCCAATGGCGGTGGGCCGCTTGCCGATCTGCTGGTCCCGTGGGGAGGCGAGGGTTGATGGGTCGCATGACGTCGCGCCGGATGCGGGGCCTGCGGGCCGCGATCCTCGTCGCCACCTCCGCCGCACTCGCCTCGGCCTGCGGCTTCGACGGCGTCAACAGCCTGCCGGTCCCCGGTGCGGAGGGCACCGGTGAACACTCCTATCAGATCAGTGCGGTGATCCCGAGTGCCGCCGGACTGGTGAACAACGCGCCGGTCCTGGTCAACGACGCCACGGTCGGCAGTATCGGCGACATCTCGGTGCAGCCCAACTGGAGTGCCAAGGTCGACATCCGGCTCAACCCCGGCGTCAGGGTCCCCAACGGTTCGTACGTGATGGTGGGGATGACCAGCGTGCTCGGCTCCACCCACCTCGAGATCGTCGAACCCGAACAGGCACAGAACGGCTATCTGCAGGCCGGGGACCAGATCCCGCTGCCGAAATGTCCGACGCCGACCAACATCGCGCAGCCGACCGACGACGCCGTCGCCGATGTGAACTCCGCACAACAGATCCCGGGCTGCAACTACCCGACCACCGAACAGGTGCTCAGCGCGCTGTCGGTGGTGCTCAACGGTGGTGGTCTCTCGCAATTCGGCGACATCGTGCACGAGATGAGTCAGATCTTCGACGGCCGCGACGCCCAGATCCGGGCGCTGATCCCGCGGCTGACGGTGCTCGTCGGCGACCTGAATCGGCAGACCGGCAACATCATCCGGGCCACCGAGGGCCTCGACCGCCTCACCGCCACGATCAATGAGCAGACGCCGACCGTGGAGAAGGCGTTGCGTGACGGACCGGAAATTCTGAAACTGCTCAACGATGAACGAGCGCAGTTCATCTCGGCGTTGGCGTCGGTCGGCAAGCTCTCGTCGACCACCAACGACGTCCTCGACGCCAACTCCGAGGACATCAAGACGATCGTCGCCAACATGGCCAAGGCGTTCCAGGGTCTCGCCGACGCTGGACCGGGGCTACCCGGTTCGCTGCGCCTGCTGCTGACCTTCCCGTTCCTCGAGGAGATGATCCCGACCATCGTCAAGGGTGACTACGTCAACTCCGACCTCGTGCTCGACCTCACGGTCCCCAAGCTGCAGCGCAGCATCCTGCGTTCGGTGGGAGTCGTCGGGCCGTCGGCGGTCGCCGGGCAACCGGCCGGTGCCGCCGGCCGCGGCCTCAACCCGTTCACCTCGCCCCTGCAATCCGGTGATGAGACACCCTCGCCGACAAGCACTCCGGCGCCCGCGCCATCCACCCCGGCAGGTGGTCGCTGATGAAGATCACCCGCTTCGTGCGCATCCAGCTGATCGTCTTCGCCATCATCACCGTGATCGCGATGGTCGCGATGGCGATCTATTACGTCCGGGTACCCGCGATGTTCGGCGTCGGGCGATACACGGTCACCCTGAACATGCTCAACACCGGCGGGCTCTACCAGAACGCCAACGTGAGCTTCCGCGGCGTCAACGTCGGCAAGGTCGAATCGGTCAGCCTCACCGAGGACGGCGTCACCGCACAACTGTCCATCGACAGTTCGGCCGACATCCCGACGAACTCGGAAGTCACCGTGCGCAGCGTGTCCGCGGTCGGCGAGCAGTATGTGGAATTCACTCCGCCGAGCGGGGATTCGAGTACCGACTTCCTCACCGACGGTGCGACGGTGTCGGCCAAGGACCAACCGGTGGAGATCTCGGCCGTCCTCGATCAGGCCACCGCGTTGCTCAACAAGGTCGGTGACACCAACCTGCGCTCACTGATCGACGAGGCGTTCACCGCATTCAACGGGACCGCAGAAGATCTACGGCGACTGATGGATTCGATGATCCTGCTCGTCGACGACGCCGACAAGAACGCCGACGTCACCATCGACCTGGTGCGTCAGGCCGGACCGCTGATGGCCACCCAGTCGGCGACCGCCGCGCAGATCCGGGCGTGGACCGCCAACGCGGTGAAGGTGACCGATCAACTGCGCGCGAACAATCCGGAGATCACCGACCTGCTGCAGAAGGGCCCGGCAACCGCGGCGTCGGCGCAGGAGTTCTTCGCGTCGATGGATCAGTCGTTGCCGCTGCTGCTGGCCAATCTCAACGTGGTGTCGAAGACGACCGCGGTGTATCTGCCCAATCTGCAACAGGTCCTGGTGATCTATCCGCGGCTGATCAATGCCCTGCTCACCGCACTGAACGCGGGCGATCCACGGTACGGTCCGAGCGTCGAGTTCTCGCTCGGCTTCCAGGACCCGCCGCCGTGCACGATCGGCTATCTGCCGCCGTCGGAATGGCGTTCACCGGCGGTCCAGACCGCTCGTGACCTGCCGCCCGGCATGCTGTGCCGGGTGCCGCAGAACTCGCAGATCGCCGTCCGCGGTGCGCGCAACTTCCCGTGCGTGGAGTTCCCCGGACGGCGGGCCCCCACTCCGGAGGAATGCGTGACCGGATACAAGCCGCTGAGCAACCGGGTGGTGCCGTTCCCGAACGGCATTCCCGGACTGTTGCCCCGTCCCGCCGGGTACGTGACACCCGGGACGCCATCCGACCAGCAGGACGGAACCGCCGTGTACGGCACCACGTACGATCCGGAGTCAGGAGATTTCATCGGCCCCGACGGACGTACCTACAACGCCGGAACCGGGGCGCAGGCCACCGGTACACAGGGCAGCGGCGGGACGCAGGACAACGGGACGCAGGACAGCGGGACACAGGGCAGCGAGCAGGGACAGGGCACGTCATGGCAGAGTCTGATCACCGGGGCGGTGACCGACCGGTGACGTCGACGACGAAGGACACCGCACCCGAGGGTGCGGCACCGGACGAGGCCGCACAGGTCGCGCCGGTGCCCGTCCGGTCTGCGCCGGTCAAGTCTGCACCGGTCAGATCTGCACCGCTGCGACGCCGCAAGTCCGGCAAGAAGGCCGCCTCCGCCGCCGCGACGCCGGCCGCCGAGTCCGACGCGGATGTCGCTGCAGACGAGCCCACCGGGGGCGATTCCACCGACGTCGAGGCCACCGCACCCGAGAAGGCCACCGTCGATCTGACCAAGCGCGCATGGTCGGCGGACACCACCACCGACCCCGATGACCTGTCGGCCGGGCTCAGCTACCGGGAGCGTCGTCGTCGACGCACCGCCGCCCAGCCCGCCGAACCCGCACCCGTCGCCAAGGTGTCGGCCCTGCGTCGGCGTTCGGACCGCTCGGTTGTCTACCTGGTCGCGATGTCGTTGTCGGTACTGGTCATCGTCGGCTGTCTGGTCGCCTCCGCCGTCTTCACGATCGCCTACGGACGTGTCCAGCATCAACGGGACCTGCGGGCGGAGTACTCGAGTTTCGCCCAGCAGATGACCGTCACCATGACCAGCCTCAATCCCGGCAACGTGGACGCGGCGATGAAGACGATGACCGACCGGACCAGTGGAGCGGCGCAGCAGCGGCTCAAGGACTCGATGGCGCAGGCGGTCTCCCTCATCCGGGACCAGAACCTCGATGTGAAGTCGACGGTGATCAGCGACGCCGTCACCAAGGCCACCGACGACGAGGGCACCGTCATCCTGGTGTACGGCTGGCAGATGAAGCCGGAGAATCCGCAGGAGGAGACCATCGTTCAGACCTTCCGGTGGAAGATCGACATCACCCGCATCAACGGTGAGCTGAAGATGACCAGCTTCGAGTGGGTGACATGATGCGCCTTCGGGTTTCGCAGGTCGTCGCCGGCGTCGTCGCGCTGCTCGTCGTCGCATCCGCCGCGCTGGCGGTCACCCTGGGCTACCGGTATCTCGACGCACGCTGGACCGAGGATTCACGTGACGAGTCGCTGGATGCCGCAAAGTCGTACGCCACCACGATGTTCGGCTACGATCCGGGGAATGTTGCCGACCATGTGGCGCGCTCGCAGTCGGTGGTCACCGGGTCGGCGAAGTCCCAGTACGACAAGCTGATCGCCAACCCCATTCCCGGACAGGACATCAACTTCGTCGACGGGGTGAAGCAGCAGCAGGTGGTGTCGCAGGCGGTGATCCAGGACGCCGGCGTCGTCACCAACACCCGGGACACCGCGACGGTGCTGATCTTCATGAATCAGTCGGTCAGTCGTGGCGGCAAGGACCTCATCCGCGTCGATCCGAGCCGTCTCACCTTCAGCATGGTCCGCACCGACGGCCGCTGGCTGATCGACAACATCGACATCATCACCGACGACTCCTTCCGCAGCCGGATCTCGCAGGTGTCGACGCCACCGTCGGGCGCCGTGCCGCTGCCCGCGCCGAGTGAGTCGGGCGAGCCGTCGGGTGCCCCGGCGTCGGTCCCGGCGGCCCCCGAATCCGCTGTTCCGGAGGCGTCGACGGTGCCGACGCCCTGACGCGGTTGTCGCTGGTCGGCGCGGTGGTTCCATACTCACGCGCGCTGTGCAATGACCGCGCGAGCACAGCGGTGCCGCGCCGACGAGAAGCGCCCGCGTCGGCGTGGTGAGGTTGGGCGGTCACGGCTTCGGGTGGCGAGCCGGACGGGCGCAGGCTAGTCTGTTCCCCACGAGAGCGTATGTAGCAGCCGGCACGAGTCCGGATGTTCGCGTCCGCCGTGGCCTTTCTCTCAGGTCGTAGCGTCGAAAAGCGCATGTCGCTCTCTTCGCACAAGAGAGATCACCACCATGACGAACACGTCCGCATACGACATGACCGAACTCAATCGCGAGGCGGCGATGGGCGGTCTGGGTACCGAGACCACCGACCGTGAGGTGCGGCGCATCAGCCTCGCCGACTTCGAGAGCCGCCGTGACCGGATCGCCGACGAACTGTGGTCGGCGGCAACCGATATCGGCTTCTTCCAGGTGGTCGATCACGGTATCGACCTGGCGCAGGTGCAACACGCCTTCGACATGTCCGAGAAGTTCTTCGCGCTGCCGGGCGAGGTCAAGGAACAGTTCCCGCTGAAGAAGGGCACCAACGCCGGCTGGGAGTTCATGAGCCAGGTCCGCCCGTCGGTGGGGACACCGGACCAGAAGGAGTCCTATCAGGTCACGCTGCCCCGGATGGATGGGCTGTGGCCGTCGGAGGACGAACTCGCCGGCTTCCGGGCGACCCTCCTCGACTTCGAGCACCGCTGCTGGGAACTGGCGATGAACATCCTCGGTTGCTTCGCCGAGAAGCTCGGCTTCGACCGTGACTTCTTCACCCGCGCACACGATCCCGCGTCGTCGACCTACCAGTCGACGTTGCGTCTGCTGCACTATTACGCCTTCCCCGACGAGATGCTCGATCAGGACAATGTGTGGCGCGCCGGTGCACACACCGACTTCGACGCCTTGACGCTGCTGTTCCAGCGCGCCGGTCAGGGTGGCCTGCAGGTGCTGCCGGGTGCCGAGGCCGCCGATCAGGCGTGGACGCCGGTCGAGCCGTCCGACGAGGCGATCACCTGCAACATCGGTGACATGCTGATGCGCTGGTCCGATGACCGGCTGCCGTCCAACTTCCACCGGGTGCGCGCACCGCGCCGTGGCGAGTACCAGGGTCCGCGCTACACCATCGCCTACTTCGCACAGGCCAACACCGACGTGCTGATCGAGAGTGCGGCAGGCAAATACGAGCCGATCACCGCCGCCGATTACATCGCCGCACGTCTGTCGGTCAACTTCGACAAGAAGAAGCCATGAGCGACACCGTCTTCGCCGACGTCACCGTGTACAGCGGCGGCATCTGGCTGCCCCATCGGGACGTCCGGGTGACCGGCGGTGTGGTGGAGTCGATCGACGACACCGGTTCCGGTGCAACACCTTCGGATGCGGACATCCGGTTCGGCGGGTACCTGATCCCCGGATTCGTCAACACCCACACCCATCTGCAGCAGTCGTTGATGCGGGGCATCGCCGAATGCACGCCGCTGCTCGAATGGCTGCTCGCCGTCGGTGAGGAGTCGGTGGCGATCACCCCGCAGCGGGCGTACACCGCCACGGTCGCCGCCTGCCTCGAGGCGCTGCGGTCGGGTACCACCACCGTCGTCGAACACATGTGGCCGCATCCCGACGACGAGGTGCACGGTGCGGTGATCCAGGCGTTGCGCGACACCGGGATTCGTGCGGTGCTCGGACGTGGCGTCGCCGACCGTCCCGACGCCACGCGCAAGTGGGGATTCGAACCACGACTGATGCAACCCCTCGACGAGGTGTGCGATCACATCGATCACCTCCGGGATCAGGTGAACGGATCGCCGATCACGATGGCGCTGGCCGTACCGAATCCGCGCTCGCTCACCGAGAACGGCATGACGCACCTGCGGGAGTTCGCGCAGGAACGCGACATGTCGGTGTCGATCCACCTGCTCGAGACGCCCACCGACGACCGGATGTGTCTCGAACACGCCGGCGTCGGCGCCGTCGAATACCTTGACGGCGCAGGATTTCTGTGGGACCGGGTGCTGGCCGTGCACTGTGTGGAACTCGACGACGTGGGGCAGGGCATTCTCGCCGAACGCGGAGTTGCGGTGTCGCACAACCCGTTGTCCAACATGCGTCTCGGCAGCGGGGTGGCCCCGGTCCCGCAGATGCTCGACCGCGGGCTCGCGGTGGGACTCGGGGTCGACGGTGCGGCCAGCAACGACACCCAGGACATGCTGGAGACCTTCCGGATCGCCGCTTATCTGCAACGTGCGACGCACAAACGTGCCGACCTGCTCGGCTTCGGTGAGATGCTCGACATCGCCTGCGGCGGAGCCAATGTGGCACTCGGACTACCGGAGATCATCGGCGGCGTGAGCGTCGGCGATCCGGCGGATCTGACGCTGATCCGCTTCGACCGCGACTACGCGACGCTGCCGGTCCGTGACCCGGGTGCCTCGGTGCTGACCACCGGATCACCCCGCATCGTCGACACCGTGATGGTCGACGGGCAGGTCGCCGTCGCCGACGGCCGCAGCACGCGCATCGACGAGGACGAATTCACCAAAGAGGTTCTGGCACTACAGAAGTAATGTGCCCACTCGACGGGGATGGGCGCCCACTCGACGGGAATGGGCGCCCACTCGACGGGGATGGGCGCCCACTCGACGGGGATGGGCGCCCACTCGACGGAGACGGGCGCCCACTCGACGTCACTGCGGGTCGTAGCCCATCGGCAGCATCGTCGACTTGTGTTCGACGAAGGACTCGAGCCCTTCGGGGCCGCATTCGCGGCCGATGCCGGAGCTCTTGAACCCACCGAACGGTGAACCGGGGTCGATGGCGTAGAAGTTGATGCCGAAGGTGCCGGTGCGGATCTTGCCGGAGATCTCGATGCCGCGTTCCACATCGGAGGTCCACACGGAACCGGCGAGACCGTAGTCGGAGTCGTTGGCGATGGCGATCGCCTCGTCGACGTCGTCGTAGGTGATCACCGACAGCACCGGACCGAAGATCTCCTCCTGCGCGATCACCATGTCATTGGTGACGTCGGTGAAGATGGTCGGGGTGAGGAAGTGGCCAGCGGAAAGTCCCTCGGGCCGCCCGCCTTCCAGGGCTGCGGTGGCTCCGGCCTGCTTGCCGGCGGCGATGTAACCCTCGATCCGCCGTAGTTGCCGATCACTGATCACCGGGCCGAGCTGGACCTCCGGGTCGGTCGGCAGGCCGACCTTCATCGCCTTGGCGGCCTCGACCATCGCGGCGACGATCTCGTCCTTGCGGCTGCGCGGCACCAGCACCCGGGTCTGGGCGACGCAGGCCTGCCCGGTGTTGAACAGTCCGAGGAACACCAGCATGCCGATGTTGGCGGCGACGTCAACGTCGTCGAGGACGATGGCCGCCGACTTGCCGCCCAACTCCAGCGAACACCGCTTGAGTGACTGGGCGCAGGCCGCGCCGATCGCCTTGCCCGCGGCGGTCGATCCGGTGAAGGTGATCTTGTCCACCTCGGGGTGGGCGACGAGCGCCTCGCCGGTGGCCGTGGCACCGGGCACCACCGAGATCACGCCCTCCGGCACGCCCGCCTCGGTGAAGATCTCGGCAATCAGGTTGGCGGTCAACGGTGTTTCGGGTGCCGGCTTGAGCACCACGGAGCAGCCGGCGGCGAGGGCGGCGCCGAACTTGTTGCACACCAAGAACAATGGGACATTCCATGCCGTGATCGCGCCCACCACGCCCACCGGTTCACGGGTGATGCGGGTGGTGCCGAACATGCCGGTGCGGTATTCCTCCCAGGCGTATTCGCGGGCCGCGTTCGCGTAGGCGCGCAGCACGCCGGTGCCGGGCAGCTTCTGCAGCATGTCCACCGCACTGGGCGGGGCGCCCATCTCCGCCGACACCACCGCACCGATCTCGTCGATGCGGGCGTCGATCAGATCGGCGACGCGATCGAGGACGTCGGCGCGTTCGGCGGCCGGTTTCGCCGACCACACACCGGAGGCGAAGGCCTCGCGGGCGGTACGCACCGCGGTGTCGACGTCGGTCCCGTCGGCCAGTGGGACCGAGCCGATACGTTCGCCGGTGGCGGGGGAGAACACCTCCAGTGTCTCGGTGGAATGGGGGGCGACCCACGTCCCGCCGATGTACAGCGCGCTCTGGTCGGTCCCGATGCCGGTCTGCGCGGCCTCGACGGTGTCGGTCATGAAGGTGCTCCTCGCCTGCCTGTCTCCGCGTACACGCGCCGATGCGCGCGACGGGGTGTGAACTACTCCACAACCGATACTAGAACACGTTCTAATTCGAGGTGACGGGGATGACGAAGTCGCTTACCCGCCGAAGCGAATCCGGGCCTCGAGGGTGGCGATGGCGTCGTCGAACACGTGGCAACGCGCGGGGCCGTCGTCGGCTTCGAGGAGGGTCTGGCGGTCGGCGGCGCCGATGGGCAGGCGCCCGGCCCAGCCGAAGATGCCGACCTCGGCGAGGTCGGCGGCGTCGAATCGTGGGATGTCGTCACCGACCGGGAGGTCGCGGTGGGCAAAGGATTCCTCGATGAGGGAACGAATGCGTGAGCCGAGGGTCACCAGCCGTGCGGTGGTGGCGTCGTCGGCGGGAGGTTCCGGCAATGGCGTGATGTCGGCGCGGGGATACGGGTCGTCGGGCAGCCATCGGTTCACGCGGAACCGCCAGGTCCCGGTGCAGGACAACAGGGATTGGCCGTCGGGATCGCGGACGACGGTGTCGATGGTCGCGAAGGTGCCGATGCCGGTTCGCGCGTCGCCGCCGCCCACCTCGTGGCCGCGTTCGATGAGGACGACACCGAAGCCGTGCGCGCCATCCGGGGTCGGCGACGTCGCCGGTGCCTCCTCGGACAGGCAGTCGTCGAGCATCTGCCGATAGCGGGGTTCGAAGACCCGCAGAGGTAGACGTTCCCCCGGCAGCAGCGCGCTGCCGAGGGGAAACATCGGGCTGAGGATGCTCAGGAGCTGGGCTTGGCGTCGAGGACGACCTCGAACTCGAGGAGATCCGCGCCGGTGGCGACCGGCTTGGCGCGTTCACCGGCATGGGCCTCGCGGGCCGGTCCGGCGGCCCACGCCTGGAAGTCCTCGTCGGACTCCCATTGCGTCACCACGAAGTATCGGTCGTCGCCCTTGACCGGACGCAGCAACTGGAATCCGAGGAAGCCCTTGGAGCCGTCGACCGAGTGGGCGCGGTGGGCGAAACGCTTCTCGAGTTCTTCGCCGGAGCCTTCGGGGACATGGATTGCGTTGATCTTCACTACTGCCATGCGTCAACCCTAATCAGCCGGCGCGCGGGCCGACAGGGCCTTGGGTCGCTCGTGTGGTTGCCGGGTTCTGCAATCCGGGGAAACACGCGCCACCGCGCGGCCCCGGAGTGGCGTTGCGGGCCGCTGCGGACCACCCGGGTAACCTCGGTGCGTGCCGATTCCCGCCGCCGACCTGGGCTTACTCGATCATGGTGGGCTCGGCGTGGACGATCCGGACGTGGGCGTCGGTCCCATCGTCCTGGCGCACGGCCTGATGGGCCGCGGCCGCACGTGGCGTCGTCAGATCCCGTGGCTGCGCCGGTACGGCCGGGTGTTCACCTTCGACGCCGCATTTCACACCGGCCGCGACGCCCCGGCCGACCCGAACATCTCCACCGAACGTTTCGTCGCCGATCTGGCCGAGATCCTCACCTGGATCGACCTCGGGCCGGCCGTCGTCATCGGGCATTCGATGGGTGGCCTGCACGGCTGGTGCACCGCGGCCGCCTACCCGGAACTGATCTCCGCGCTCGTCATCGAGGACATGGCGCCGGACTTCCGGGGCCGCACCACCGCCAACTGGACGCCGTGGTTCGACTCGTGGCCGGAGCGGTTCGACGACGAACGGGTCGCGGTGGCCCTGTTCGGCCCGGTCGCCGGACGCTACTTCTACGACGCCTTCGACGACGGCCGGCTGCACGGCGACCTCGAGGTCTGGGCGGCCATCGCCGAGGAATGGGGACAGCGGGACTTCTGGTCGCAGTGGCGGGCCGTCGGCGTGCCGACGCTGCTGATCGAAGCCGGCAACGGTGTCACCCCGCCGGGACAGATGCGAAAGATGGCCTCGGTCAACGACTCCGCGACCCACATCGCCGCGGCGGGAGCAGGGCACCTGGTACACGACGACGCCCCCGACTTCTACCGGGGTGCGGTCGAGGCATTCCTGTCGGGATTGCCGTTCACGCGGGGGTAGCGGTCGGGGGCGTCGGTCGTCGGGGTCGGTGACTTTGTCGGGGTGGGTGACTACTGCGGGGCGGGTGCCACGTAGCCGCCGGACAGGCGCCGGTAGCAGTGGGCGTAGAAGAGCTGACCCAGCGGCCAGGTCACGATCAGGCCGACGTAGCAGAGGAGGGCGCCGACATAGGACAGCGCGTACGAGACCACCAGCGTCAGAAGCGAATTGGACACCGACGACCGGGCCAGTTCGCTGGACGCCTTCATCGCCTCGACCGGTGAGAGTCGCTTGTCGATGACGAAGAAGAGCGAGAACTGCAGCAGGAAGATCGCGATCAGTCCCGGGACGATGCACAGCACGATGCCGATCGCGGTGATCAGGCCGACGAGGATCGCGGTGCCGATGACCACACCGAGACGCTCCGGCTTCAGGAAGGTTCCCACAGACACCGGCTGGCCGTCGGCGACGCGGAGTGCACCGGTGATCATGCCGGCGGAGAGATAAATGATCGCGACGAGCACCACGAAGTACAACAGAATGCTCACGATAGTGCCGCCGGCACCGATTCCGGATGACACCTCGTAGCTGTACCCGTACTGGCCGGAGACCGTGGTCGTGGTGGTCGTACCGAAGATGGCCAGTACGGCCCAGTACAGCCCGGCGGCGATGGCGAAGATCAGAACGGCAAGCAGGCTTGGCACGATCATCGGTCCCGGGTTGGCCTTGAACTGAGCCCACGCCCAGCTCAGCGCCTCGCCGATGTTCACCTGCTGCGGCGGACCGGCAACCGGCGCGCCCGGTGCCCCGGCGGGCTGGCCGTAGCCCGGCGCGGGCTGACCGTATGACGGCGGCTGCCCGCCGGTGGGTGGCTGGCCGTATCCGCCCGGCTGCTGCCCATATGCCGGGGGCTGCTGACCCGTCGGTGGCTGGCCATAACTGGGCGGCTGCTGCCCATAGGACGGTGGCTGCTGCCCATAGGACGGTGGCTGCTGGCCGTATCCCGGGGGCTGCTGACCGGGCGCCCCGTACTGGGTCTGCCCGTACGGATCGGGATTGGCGGGCGGCGGAGTCTGCCCGGGTGTTGGCGGCTTGTTGAAGTCGGGACCCTGATTGGGCGGTTCTGTCATGCGAAAAAGCTAGCAATACCGGCACCGTAAGAGAAGTGTGTCCACACCGATGTCATCGGTGCGTATACGGGCCGACCGACCTGCGTCGCCGTCAGCCTGCGTCACCGTCGCCGGCCAGGCAGTATCGTCCGTCGCGGGTCAGTTCCACCAGACCGTCGGTCAACAGGGAATCCAGGGCGCGGTCACGCTGGCCGTGATCGGTGGTCCAGACTGCGTCCAACCGCGCCCGATCCACCGGAATGTGATTGTCGCGCAACACATCCAGCAGCAATCCCCGCACCTGCCGGTCGGTCCCGGTGAACTTCTGGACTCGTTTCTTCGGCCCGGTGTGGGCCGGGCGACCGAGCCCGACCCAGGTACACGAGGTCACCGGGCAGTCATCACAGCGGGGATTGCGGGCGGTACACACCAGCGCACCGAGTTCCATCAGCGCGGCCGAGTACCGTGGCGCGCTGCGCGCATACGAGCCGTCGGCGGAGCGCGGAAGCAGCGCTTCGGCGTCGGCGAGATCGCGCTTGGACGCGTTGCCCGGTTCGGCGCGGCCATGCACCGCGCGTGCGATCACCCGCCGCACGTTGGTGTCGACGACCGGCACGGACTGTCCGTAGGCAAAACACGCGACGGCCCGCGCGGTGTAGTCGCCGATGCCGGGCAGAGTGAGCATCGTCGTCACGTCGTCGGGAACGCGGTCGTTGTGATCGGCGGCGAGCACCTTGGCGCACTCGTGCAGGCGCAGGGCGCGGCGCGGATAGCCGAGTTTGCCCCAGGCCCGTAGGACGTCGGCGGGACTCGACGTCGCCATCGCCGACGGGGTCGGCCACCGCTGCACCCACTCGGTCCACGGGCCGATGACCCGCGACACCGGGGTCTGCTGCAGCATGATCTCGCTGACCAGGATCTGCCAGCCGGACAGTCCCGTCGCGCGCCATGGCAGATCACGTTCATTGCGGTCGAACCAACCCAACACGGCCGACGGTGGCAGACTAGTCCCCATGATCGGACTGACTCCCAAACGCGCATGGCAGGTTCTGCTCGAGGGCAACAGGCGTTTCGTCGCCGGTGAATCGCAACATCCCAGTCAGGGTATCGAGGACCGGCATCGTCTCGTCGCCGGCCAGCATCCGCACGTCGTGCTCTTCGGTTGCGCGGATTCCCGACTGGCCGCCGAGATCATCTTCGATCAGGGACTCGGCGACATGTTCGTGGTGCGCACCGCCGGTCACGTCCTCGACTCGGCGGTGCTCGGCTCGCTGGAGTACGCCGCCGAGGTCCTCGAGGTACCACTGATCGTGATCCTCGGCCACGACAGCTGCGGTGCGGTCAAGGCCACCCTCGACGCCCTCGATGAACTGCAGATTCCGGGTGGATACATCCGCGATGTCGTCGAACGCGTCACCCCCAGCATCCTGGCCGGCCGCAGCGAGGGACTGACCCGCGTCGACGAGTTCGAGGCCCGACACGTCGTGGAGACCGGGCAGCTGCTGATGCAGCGCAGCCGCATCATCGCCGACCGCGTGGCCGCCGGAAAACTCGCGATCGTGGGCCTGACCTACGCACTGAGCGAGGGTGCCGTGCAGCTGCGCGGCGTGTACGGCGACATCGGGTCGGCCGACGTGGTCGTCCCGACGGTGGTCAAGCCGGCCGCCCTCCCGGAGGCCGAATCCGCCTGAGGTCGGACCGGCTCAGACCTGCATAGGCATTGGGCCCGATACCTCACACGTCACACAAATTCATGCGACACGCCGCGCGTGGTCGCCGGGACCTGTCCGAATCGCCGTTAGCGTTGTGGCGTGATCGAACCGCAGGGCCCGCTCCCACCAGAAATCTATTGGCGACGACGCATTGTCGCCGGTGGAGTGCTGGTTGCCATCGTGGCCCTGGTGATCGGGCTGGTCGTGTGGACGCAGAGCGGCGGAAGTGACGACACCTCCAACACCGCTGCCACCGGAACCCCGTCGTCGACGACACCGTCGACGGCCACCACCAACGAATCCGTCGACCCGTCTCAGGCACCGTCCGGCGGTGGGGTCGGGGGCGGTGGCGGAGGTGGTGACGCCGGTGCTGCCGGTGCCTCGGAGAGCAGCGCGGCGCCATCCGGCGAGGCCGCGCCGTCGACGCCCGGTGCCACCCCGGTCGCCGGAGACGCGGGCGTCCCGCTGTGCCCGGACAACAGCATCGCGGTGGTCCTCTACACCGACAAATCGACCTACACCACCAACAGTCAGCCGGTCTTCACCCTGGTCACCACCAACGCCGGCCTCAGTGCCTGCACACGTGACGTCGGCAAGGCCGCGCAGAACGTCGTCGTCCGCACCCTCGACGGAACCCGGACGCTGTGGTCGGCGCGCGACTGCTCACCGATCAACACCGTCAACAACGTGGTCCTGCAGCCGCAGCAGCAGGTGAAGGACACCATCACCTGGTCGGGCACCACCAGTACCCCCGGCTGCAAGACGCCGCGCGAGCCGGTTCCCGCCGGTTCCTACCAGGCGATCGGCAAGATCGGTGAACGCGAATCCGAGCCGGTGACCTTCAACTTCGTGGCGCCGGCGACGCCGTAACACTGCCCGGTCGTCACAGGGTCTAGTCGTACCGCTCGATACTCGACTCGGCCAGCCGCGACAATCCCTCGCGGATGTGGCGGGCCCAGATGCTGCCGATGCCCTCGACCGCCTGCAGGTCCGCCGCCGACGACGCCAGCAGCGCCTGCAGGGTGCCGAAACTGCGCACCAGACGGTCCACATGGGCGAACTGCAACCGTGAGATCCGGGCGAGCATGCGGTACCCGCGCGGACTCATCGCGGTGTCCTGCGCCTCGATGGTCGTCGGGTAACCGAACGCGCCGGCGAGCAGGGTGAGGTCGAGGAGATCGGCGTCCGACAACGCTTCGATGGTCTCGAGGGTGCTGTGCACCTCTTCGGTGGTCGCGGGTTCGGGGCTGGCGTAGTAGTCGCGGACCAGCAATTCGCGCACGGCGTCGTTCTCCGCGATCAGTTCCTCGAGTTGCAGGCTCACCTGGCGGCCGTTGACGCCGAGTTCGAGGACGTACTCCTCGATCTCCACGCCCACGCGACGCACCATCTCCATCCGCTGGGCCGTCGACATGGCGTCGCGCAGCAGCACGTAATCCTCGATCTCGGCACGCCCGAGCGCGGAGATCACCTCGTCGAGGCGGGCCTTGTAACGCTCGAGGGTCGACAGGGCCACGTTGGCGCGCGACAGGATCGGGTCCGGGCTCTCCACCACACGCCGCACCCCGTCGGCGTAGACACTGACGATCGACATCGACGCACTCACCGAGATGACCGGATGACCGGTCTGGATGGCGGTGCGTTCGGCGGCGCGGTGCCGGGTCCCGGACTCCTCGGTGGGGATCGACGGGTCGGGCACCAGCTGCACGTTGGCACGCACGATGTGTTTGCCGTCGGTGGACAGGACCACCGCACCGTCCATCTTGGCCAGCTCCCGCAGGCGGGTCGGCGCGAACTCGACATCGAGGTGGAAGCCGCCGTCGCAGATGCGTTCCACGTCGGAGTCGTGACCGAGCACGATCAGGGCGCCGGTGCCGCCGCGCAGGATGCGTTCGAGACCATCGCGCAGACCGGTGCCGGGGGCGACGCGGGCCAACGTCGCCTTCAACAGTTCCGATCGTCCGCCGTCGGGGCGGCCGTGATCGGACCTGACTCCGTCGACCATGCTGGTGCATCCTCTCGATCATGCGGATCCACCCGTGACACTGCGAGTGGTGACATGGCCTAGGGTAACGCTGCGTGAGCACCCCATCTGGACCGGCGCCTGCGCGCGGCATGGCGATACCCGACGATCTCGAACCGATGCAGCGGCATCCGAAGGCTGCCGGGCCGGGCCAACCCATCCGGATGCACAACCCGATGTGTCTCGGCTGCGGTGAGGACGCTCCGCGCGGTCTGCACCTGGTGGTGCGAGCCGGGCCCGCGGACGTCGCAGACGGTTTCTCGGTCGAAACCGAGATGGTGGTCGAGCCGTGGATGGAAGGTGGTCCCGGCGTCATCCACGGCGGCGTGCTGTCCACCGCCTTCGACGAGGTGATGGGAACCGCCCCGCTGCTCGTCGGGCCGTCGGCGGTCACCGTGCACCTCGAGGTCGACTTCATCGCGCCGATACCGATCGGCTCGACCCTGCACCTGAGTGCCCGCCTGCTCGGCCGGCAGCGCCGCAAGGTCTATGTTGCGGCCAGCGCACATCTCGGTGATCCGGATTCTGTTGTGGCGATAGGGAATTCGATCTTCGTGACCATCAATCCCCGGGAGCACTTCGCCGACCATCTGGACAACAGTCAGATGGCCGACGAATACCGACAGCGTCTGTCCCGTCCCTGACGGACGCCACCGGTGATCGTCATCAGCCGTTCTTGAACCATCCGGCGCGTTCGATGTTCCAGATGCCCTGCTGCCAGTAGCCCCAGGCGTGGGTGCCGGTGATCGGGAAGTCGGTACGCAGCTTGACCCCGAATGCGGGCGCGAGAAGCGCGAACGAACGGCTCTGCTCGCCGGCGAGGGCCTCGATCGCCGTCGAGTTGAAACCGGTGAACAGGAAGTCGGCATTGTTGGCGCCGGCCGGCTGATGGTCACCCCAGATGCCGGTGCCCGCATACATCCACAGGTGCAGTCCACTCATCCACGGCAGGTTCTCGATGGGGGACTTGTTGAAGGCCTGCAGATTCGGGAACCAGCCCCACATGTCGTTGAGGTTGTACCGACCGGCGTCCCACGCGGCCAGACGCATCATCGTCTGCATGCCGGTGGCGACGATGTTCATGAATCCCGACATCGACACGACCCGCGAATACAGGTCGCGTCGCTGGTTACCGATCATCACCGCCTGGCTCGCCGACATCGACAGGCCGACCAGGGTGCGGTTGTGGAAGGCGTGCTTGTCCAGGAATTGGGGAAGGCTGTTCTTCAGGACCGATTCCCAGCGGTACGGGTTGACCTGACCGGCGCTGGTGCTCGGGGCATTCCAGTCGGCGTAGAACGACGACTGCCCGCCGATCGGCATGACGACGTTGTAGCCGTGCTGCGACAGGTACGCGACGTTGGTCTCGCGTTCCCAACCGTTGTAGTCATTCGTGGCGCGCAGGCCGTCGAGGAAGATGACGGTCGGGGCGTTGGCCGGCGCGGTGGTCTGCGACGGCCAGGCACGCACCCACACCGGGTCGTCCATGCCGTAGTTGTTGATCTTCTCGTTGATGAAGCCCTTCACCTTCGCCGCGGGTGGCCCCCAGGCGGTGGCGGTGGCCGCACCTGCCAGCAGTGCGGCGACGGTGAGGATGGTGGCGATCACGGTGAACATCAGACGGCGCACGCCCATGACGTGGCCAGACCTCGGCAACATGCGACTCATTTCCGGCGAAGTGATGAAGCCGCGTACCCGGCCCCCGACGCCGATACCCTACGCCACCTGTTGCCGGATCGTTACCCGTGCGAAGCGTGCATTCGGCACCAATCGGTCTCACCGTGGGCCGGATCACATGAGCCGCTCAGAACGGCGCCTCCACAACCTGCAGGGTCGACGCGGTAAATGCCTTCCCGGTGGCCTCCGCCAGGTTCGCGACGCGTGTGACGCGAATTCCCTTCGGCAGTTTCTCGTCGGTGCCGGACGGGATGAGGACGTGTCCGAATCCGAGGCGTTTGGCCTCGGCGACCCGGCGCGCGACCGCCGACACCCGCCGCACCTCGCCGGCCAGGCCGACCTCACCGATGACCGCGGTGCTCCGCGGGATCGCCTTGTTCTGCAGGGCGGAGAACAGGGCGAGCGCGATCGCCAGATCCGCGGCGGGTTCGGTCACCCGCATCCCGCCGACGGTGGACACATAGGCCTCACTCTTGCCGATCGCCTCGATCCTCATCCGGCTCTGCAGGACCGCGAGGACCATCGCCACACGCGGTGAATCTAGCCCCGACACGGCGCGACGCGGGGTGGCCATCGTGGTCGGGGTGGTCAACGCCTGGATCTCACCGGCGAGGGCACGTTTGCCGTCCATCGTGATCAACGTCGCCGAACCGCTCACGTCGGCGGCGTGATGGTGGACGAAGATGCCGGACGGGTCGGTGACCTGATGGATGCCGTCGTCGCGTTGCTCGAAGCAGCCGACCTCGTCGGCCGCACCGAATCGGTTCTTGATGCCACGCACCATCCGCAACGACGAGTGCCGATCGCCCTCGAAGGACAACACCACGTCGACGAGATGCTCGAGCGACCGCGGGCCGGCGACGGCGCCGTCCTTGGTGACGTGCCCGACGAGGATGACCGCGATGCCGCGGTTCTTGGCCAACGACACCAGCGCGGTGGTGACCGCGCGGATCTGGGTGACCCCGCCGGTCACGCCGTCGGCCCCGGAGGCCACGACCGTCTGCACCGAGTCGACGATCATCAGTGACGGATTGACGGCATCGACATGTCCGAGAATCGTGGCGAGATCGGATTCGGCTGCGAGATAGATGTTCTCGTGCACGGCGTCGGTGCGTTCGGCGCGCATCCGGACCTGACCCGCGGATTCCTCACCGGTGATGTAGAGCGCGCGACGACCCGATTGCGCCCAATGCTTGACCGTTTCGAGCAGCAACGTCGACTTGCCGACGCCGGGCTCACCGGCCAGCAGGATCACCGAGCCCGGCACCACGCCGCGACCCAGGACGCGGTCGAACTCGCCGATCCCGGTGGGGACGGCCGAGGAGGTTGCCGCGTCGACCGCGGTGATCGGGACGGCCGGGCTGGTCGGGGTGATGGTCGCCGTCGTGGCGCCGCCCGCCGACGTGATCGTGGTGACCTCGTCGAGTGCGCCCCACGCATGGCATTCGGGGCACCGCCCGAGCCACTTGGGTGCCTGGTAGCCGCACTCGGTGCACCGGAAACTGGACTTGGATTTCGCCACGGGGATCAGCCTACGGCCGGCGTCCGACAACTCGGCCCAGGCGCGGTGCCGGCTGTGGACAGGCCGCCGTCAGCGGATCACCTCGCGGTGGCCGGCGTCGATGCGGCGCGTCCAGCCCCGGGCGTCGAGATGTTCGAGCAGCGGGATGACGACCCGTCGGGTGGTGTGCAGGGCACGGCGGGCGGCGCTGGTGGTGAACGGCTGCTCGAGAGTGGCCAGGGTGCGCATCGCCAGAGCCGGGGCCGTGGGGGCCAGGACGACGCCGGCGCCGAGGCGCTGTAGGCGTCGGGCACGTTCGGCGGCGGCGAGTTCCCGATCACCGAGACCGAGCGCGGCGAGATCGTCGGCTTCGGGAGCGGCGAACGGGTCGGCGGCGAGTCGTCGTTCCAGTGCGGCGACGGCATCCTCGGCCGGACCGAGGTGCGCGGTGCGTCCCCGGGCCGCGAGGTGCCCGTCGAGATGATCGACACCGGCCTCGCCGATCACCGCGTCGACGATTGCGGCGTCGTCGGGAATGCCGAGGAGCGTGGGGACCGACGCGCGCGACAGGCCGGGCGAGAGCGGGTCCTCGCGGTGGGTCGCGTCGACCGCGGTGCGCAGGCGGCGTGCCCAGTCGGCGAGAGCGGTGGCGTCGGCCCACCAGCCTCCGATGGCACGTACCGATTCCGGTGGCGGATCGTCCGACGGATCGCTGCCGCCGATGAGGCCGAGACGTCGGAGGTGATCGACGCGGACGACGCCCCGTCGGGATACCTCGGCTTCCACGCTGGGGGTCGACTGCATGGATGCCAATAGCGTTGCGCGCCTGGTGCCGTCGCCGCGGCGGCGCAGGTCCGGCGGATCGGCGTCGAGGATGCGTGCCCCGCCGACGATGCGGGTTCCGGGATCGCGCAACACCATTCGGTCGCCGACGATCAGGGGGAGCGCATGGTGGAGATTCAGCCGGGCGTGATGGGTGTCGAAGGGCCGGAGGCGGGCCGGTTGCGCCGAGGTGCCGATGTGGACGACGAGATGTTCTGGGGCACTCGTGAAGTCGTGGCCGCTGACCCGCGCGATATCGACGACGGCGGTATCTCGCCAGGCGTCGGGGGTGAGCAGCACATCACCGCGTGCGACGTCGTCGGTGTGGACGCCGCGCAGATTGACCGCGGTCCGACGGGTCGGGCCGATCTCGTTACGTGGGCGTCCCTCGCTCTGCAGGCCGCGTACGGTGACGGTCCGGGTTCGGTTGGCCGTGGACAGTTCGAGGCGATCACCGATGTGAATGGTTCCGGCGGAAAGGGTTCCGGTGACGACGGTGCCGGAACCGCCGATCGTGAACGATCTGTCGACCCAGAATCGGACGGGTGCGGTCGGTGACGGTGACGGGCTTTCGGCGAGAACGATGTCGAGTTCGGCGCGCAGTTCGTCCAATCCGGTGCCTGTTGCCGCGGAAGTGATCACGACGGGTGCGGTGGCCAGTCCGGTCGAGGAGAGTCCGGTCAGGGTATCGGTGACGGTCTGGGTGATCCGATCCTCGGCGGCGAGGTCGGACCGGGTGATGACAATGACGCCCCGGTCGATCCCGAGCGCAGCGATCGCGTCCCGGTGATCGTCGGATTGGGCCTGCCAACCCTGATCGGCGGCGACGACGAACATCACCACGGGCGCGGCACCGAGCCCGGCCAGCATGTTGCCCAGGAATCGCTGGTGGCCGGGGACGTCGACGAATGCCACGTCGGCACCGGAAGGCAAGGTGGTCCAGGCGAATCCGAGGTCGATGGTCAGACCGCGGCGGCGTTCCTCCGCCCAGCGGTCGGGTTCCATCCCGGTGAGGGCATGGACCAGGCGGCTCTTGCCGTGATCGACGTGTCCGGCGGTGGCGACGACGAACACTATGCACCCGGGGTGAGTGCGCTGCTCGACGGGGATGCGGTGGCGGCGCGGAGCGCGGCCAGGACGGTGTCGTCGTCGGCTTCCGGAATGCACCGGAGGTCGATGAGACTTGCGCCGTCGTGGACGCGGGGGAGGACCGCGGGATCACCGCTGCGCAGTCGGGCGGCGGCTGCCTCCGGTAGGCGAAGTGCCCAGCCCGGCAACGGAACTCCGGGTGCACCGCCACCTCCGACGCGGCCATCGTGGGGGACGACCGGTACGTTCAGTTCGGCGGCCAGTCGTTCGGTGCGGGCACGTAGGCGCGCCGGGTCGGCGTGCAGGTAGGCGGCGACCGGTGGGGTTGCGCCGTTGAGGGTGGCCTCCAGTGCCGCGAGGGTGAGCTTGTCGGTCCGTACCGCCCGCGCGAGCGGATGTCGGGACAGGCGGGCGATCAGTTCCGCGTCGCCGAGCATGATGCCGGCTTGTGGTCCGCCGAGAAGCTTGTCACCGCTGGCGATCACAAGATCGGCGCCCGCGTTGAGCGCCGTCGTCGCGTCCGGCTCGTCGGGCAGCGTCTCGTCGGGTTGCAGGAGTCCGCTGCCCAGATCGACGACGAGCGGGATGCCGCGTTCGGTGCACAGGCCGCGGAGTTCGGTGAGTCCGACCTCGCTGGTGAACCCGTGGACCCGAAAGTTGCTGGGGTGCACCTTCAGTACGCATCCGGTGTCGGGGCCGATGGCGTCGGCGTAGTCCCGTAGGTGGGTGCGGTTGGTGGTGCCGATCTCGCGGAGGCGGGCGCCGGTGGACACCATGAGGTCGGTGAGCCGGAATCCGGCGCCGATCTCGATCATCTCGCCGCGGCTGATCACCACTTCGCGGCCGATGGCCAATGCGGTGGTGGTCAGCAGGAGTGCGGCGGCGCCGTTGTTGACGACGAGGGCGTCACCCGCGGCGGGACACGCGTCGAGAAGTGCCTGGCGGGTAGCGGTACCGCGTCGTGACCGGGTGCCGGTGTTCAGATCCAACTCCACGTCGACGTATCCGCCGGCGGCGATCACCGCGTCGAGGGCGGCCGGTGACAGTGGCGCACGGCCGAGGTTCGTGTGCACGATGACACCGGTGGCGTTCAGGACGGGTCGAAGACTGTGCGGGTGTCGGACCGCCAGGTTGTGGGATACCACCTCCGCCACCTCGGTGGGGGCGATCTCGCCTCGTCGGGCGGCGTCCTGTGCGTCGCGGACGACGTCTCGGATGACGTTGTCACCCAGACGTTTCCGGGCATCGACGACACTCGGTTCGGCCAGCAGCTGATCGGTGCGTGGGATCTGCCGACGCGGATCTGCAGCCGTCACCGAACCTCCTTGGTCGTGGCGGAGGCGGACGGGAATCGAACCCGCCAGACCGAGATACTCGACCTCACCGGTTTTGAAGACCGGGGGGACCACCAGGAACCCTGACGCCTCCATGCGGTACCCAACTTAGGCCATTGTGCCGGTGCGGTCGACAAACCCGGGCGGGTTCGGGTGTCGCGTGCTGCGTACCTCGGCAAAGCGGTCGAGCACGAGGCCGTCGAGCACGCGACACCCAATGGGCGATTCACTCTGGAATTTTCAAGGAACCCTCCCGCTGGTCGAGTAACCCGAGGAACGAGGGCGTATCCGCCGGGCCGAGCTTGTCGAGGTCACGTGAGGCGAGGCTGGTGCACAACCTCTCGATTCAGGAACTGTTGTTGTTGTGTTGTCGCCGGCCACTTACGGCTGGTCGAGCCCTTATCTCGCCGGACGAGCGCTTACCCTGCGGGCCGAGGGCTTATCTCGCTGGTCGACCCCTTACCCCGCTGGCCGAGCGCTTACCCCGGCGGGCGAGCCCCATTGCCCGCCGGTCGAGACATCCCAGGGCGTTAAGTTGTCAAGCTGCGGCTTCGGGCGTTTGGTCTTTCCATGCGATTTCGGGGTCGTAGGGGACTCCGCGGACCAGGCAGCCGTGCAGGATGCCGACG
>NZ_JBDZDJ010000036.1:0-31194 GCF_040049135.1 Gordonia sp. VNK1
ACTGGACATGCGCAACGCCGGAACTCCTCAGGTTTAGTCTTCGCAAACCAAACCTTAAGCAGGACAACGGCGTTGCGCCCTCACGCCACGCCGAACCCACCCACAACTACGTCACAAGAGCCAATCCTTCACCAATGTGACCGGTCTGAATCCTTACGCCAGAACACGTTCGCGGCCGAACATCAGAATTCACCGAACCGGCCGGCACCCGGCCTTGCTCACAATATTTGCGACGCTATCCCGAAACTTTGCATAGTGCCAATATCATTAGGCTGCCGTGCTAATTGTTCCGAATCGCGTCCATTCGATACCCGGAGAGAACTTTGTTCGATCACGTGATCCGCAGGGCCGCATACATTTTCACGCCTGTGGTTGCGCCGCAGGCGGTTTCATTCATCGCCGCCGACGATCACGCCATCGGCGGCATGAATCAGATAGTCGATCGGGACGACGTATCCGATCCCGACATCGAATGGCTCCACACCCCATTCCTGAAGGGCCGTCACCGTCAGCTCCGCGGCCTCGATGCGCGAGTGCGTGGACAGACTGGCCACCAGGGTGGCTCGTCCGGCGCGCTCGCCGGCCTCCCCCCAACTGCCCCCGTGCGGTGCCGGCGACGCCGAGATCACCGAAGAGCTCCGCGCGTTCGTCGTCGACGTGCCGAGGAGCACCGACGGCCCGTCGACCGTCGGATTCGGTCCGCGCCCCACCACGACGACCTGGCCGCGTGCCTGCGCCCCGGTCGCGGCACGCACGATGAGGCCCTCGACGGTTTCCCAGCCGACACTCACCGGCCGCTCGGTGCGACCGACCGGCGTCACCTTCATGAACAGCGCGGCGCCGATGGTCCGGTTCCGCTTGTGTGAGAGCGGAAGCGTCGTCCACACGGCCATCATCGATGAGGTGGGATCGAAGTCCACGGTCGCATGATGATGGGCGCGGCCGTACTCGCCGGTCGAGATGGTGCCGGAGCCGATCAGTCGCTCGAATTCGACGCGGTCGCCGTGGTCGGCCGCTTGCCAGAGCAGTGCCTGATCTCCCCGCCATGTCCGGAAGTAACCGCGCGCGCACACGCCAAGTGTCATCTCCGCCGATTCCGCCTCGTTGAAGCCCTTCGTGACATCGAGCATCGTCAGTCCCCCTCGTGATCGTTGTGGAGGCCCATCATGAGTCAGGAACTACACCGACCGCGCCGACGATCAGCCACCTGTGGATGAGTCCTCGGCACTCCCCAACCGCTGGTCATGAGCGTCGAGATCACCGAGTGGTAGTGGTGGTGAGGAACCATCCACGTGCGGAAGGACCGGCACCATGGCCATCGCCACCATCAATCCGACCACCGGAGAGACCGTCCGGGAGTTCGAGTCGCTGACCCCGACGGAGGTCGAGGCCGCCCTCGACCGCGCCGCGCGGCGGTTCGCCGACTACCGCACCACGTCGTTCGACCAGCGGGCCACCTGGCTCCGGGCCACCGCCGACCTCCTCGAGTCCGAGGCAGACGATGTCGCGACGATGATGACCACCGAGATGGGTAAGACCCTTGCCGCGGCCAAGGCGGAAACACTCAAGTGCGCCAAGGCCTTTCGGTATGTCGCCGATCACGGGGCGGCGATGCTCGCCGACGAGGTCGCCGACGCCGGGGCCGTCGGCGCCTCTCGCGCGTTCATGCGCTACCAGCCACTGGGCGTCATCCTCGCGGTGATGCCCTGGAACTTCCCGCTGTGGCAGGCGGTCCGATTCATCGCTCCCGCGCTGATGGCCGGCAATGTCGGCATCCTCAAGCACGCATCCAACGTGCCGCAGTCGGCGCTGTACCTCGACGACGTGCTGCGCCGCGCCGGCTTTCCGGACGGCTGCTTCCAGACCCTGCTGGTCGGGTCGGACATGGTGGAGTCGATCCTGCGTGATCCGCGTGTGGCCGCCGCGACCCTCACCGGAAGCGAGCCCGCCGGGCGTGCGGTGGCCGCGATCGCCGGCGATGAGGTCAAGCACACGGTGCTCGAACTCGGCGGCAGTGACCCGTTCATCGTCATGCCGAGCGCCGACATCGCCGCGGCCGCGCGCACCGCGGTCACCGCACGTGTGCAGAACAACGGCCAATCCTGCATCGCAGCAAAACGTTTCATCGTTCATACCGAGGTCTACGACGAGTTCGTCGAGCGCTTCGTCGACGGATTCGGCGCCCTCGTCGTCGGCGATCCCACCGACCCGGCGACCGATGTCGGCCCGCTGGCCACCGAGCAGGGCCGTACCGACCTCGAAGCGTTGGTCGATGACGCGGTCACCCGGGGCGCCTCGGTGCTGATCGGCGGGCGGCGCGTCGAGCGTGCGGGCTGGTTCTATCAGCCGACCATCCTGGCCGAGATCACCGCCGAGATGGACATCTACTCCGCTGAGGCCTTCGGTCCGGTCGCCGTCGTCTACCGCGTCGACGACATCGATGCGGCGATCACCATCGCCAACGACACCGCCTTCGGCCTCGGTGGCAACGCCTGGACCACCGACACCGCCGAGCAGGACCGTTTCATCGACGACATCGTGTCCGGTCAGGTGTTCATCAACGGGATGACGACGTCCTACCCCGAACTCGGCTTCGGCGGCGTCAAACGGTCCGGGTACGGCCGGGAACTGACCGCGCACGGCATCCGGGAGTTCTGCAACATCAAGACGGTCTGGATCGGCTGACGCACGTCGCGGCGCCACCGGGCCGCGTCGCCGACCAACGAGGCGAACGCCGGAAAAACGGACCCGCTCGTCGGCCCGCCGGACAGATGAACGATGATGGATAGCCACAGTGATGTCGGGCGGCGGGAAAATGATCTGTTGAGTGAGACACAGACCCACGACCTCGGACATACGATCCCGGTGTTCTTTCTCTCCGATAGCACCGGAATCAGTGCCGAGACCATGGGCAATGCCCTGTTGCTCCACTTTCCCGACCACCGGTTCGAACGGACCCTCATCCCGTTCATCACCACGCCCGACGATGCCCGCGAGGTGGTGGCACAGATCGACGCCTCCATGGACGACGGCGTCACGCCGCTGGTGTTCGTGACAGCCGCACTCGACGATGTCCGTCAGGAACTCCACAAGTCCCGTGCGCCGCTGATCGATTTCTTCGACATGCACATGCTGGAGGTCGAGCGCATTCTCGGCGTTCGGGGTGCCCGCACCCCGGCACGGCTCCACGGGGTCGGCGACGTCAAGCGGTACAACGCGCGGATGCAGGCGGTGGAGTACGCGATCGAGCACGACGACGGCCAAAGCGTCCGATCCCTGGACAAGGCCGATGTGATCCTGGTGGCCCCGTCACGCTGCGGCAAGACGCCGACGACCATGTACCTCGCCCTGCAGCACGGGTTGCGCGTCGCCAACTATCCCCTCGTCGAGGAGGATCTGGCGAGTACCGATCTGCCCCGCCCGATCCGGCACCTGCAGGATCGCTGCTTCGGGATCATCACGAGCGCCGCCCGCCTGCACGCGGTCCGGACGGAGCGTCGCCCGGACTCCTCTTATGCCTCACTCCGGCAGTGCGCCTACGAGCTGCGTCGTGCCGAGGAGCTCTACCAGATGCACCACCTGCCGGTCATCGACTCGTCGGCGAAGTCCGTCGAGGAGATGTCCACGCTCATCCTGCAAGTACTCGCCCGCCGACCCCGGGCCCAGCACTGACTCGATCCCGCACTGAACTCGATCCCGCACTGAACTCGATCCCCGCACTGAGGAGCAACACATGACCGACAGCATCCGATGGTTCGCCGACCTCGGCCTCGACGATCTCGAGCAGGTGGGCGGGAAGAACGCATCCCTGGGTGAGATGGTGCGCAACCTGACCGACGTCGGGGTCCGGGTCCCCAACGGATTCGCCACCACCGCCGACGCCTACCGGCGCTTCCTGAATCAGCCGGGCGCCGACGGCCTCAGCCTGGCCAAGCGGATCAGTGCACGGCTGGCCGACCTCGACACCGACGATGTGCAGGCGCTCGCGGAGGCGGGACGTGAGATCCGGGCCGCGGTCATGGATCAGCCGTTCCCCGAGGATCTCGACGCCGACATCCGGACGGCGTTCGCCGAACTGTCCGGCGGTTCGGACGAGGCGTCGTTCGCCGTGCGCTCGAGTGCGACCGCCGAGGATCTGCCGGATGCCTCCTTCGCCGGGCAACAGGAGACCTTCCTCAACGTGCGCGGGATCGATGCCATCGTGCAGGCGATCAGGGAGGTCTTCGCCTCGCTGTACAACGATCGCGCCATCGCCTACCGGGTCCACCACGAGTTCGATCACGACGCCGTGGCCCTCTCTGCCGGTGTGCAACAGATGGTCCGCTCCGACATCGGCGCGTCCGGCGTCATGTTCACCATCGACACCGAGTCGGGCTTCGCCGACGCGGTCTTCGTGACCTCCTCCTACGGCCTCGGTGAAGCGGTCGTCCAGGGTGCGGTGAACCCCGACGAGTTCTACGTCTACAAGCCGGCCCTGCGGGCCGGCCGTCCGGCGATCCTCAAGCGTGGCATCGGCTCCAAGGCCACCAAGATGGTCTACACCGACGACCGCGCGGTCGGGCGGACGACCGAGTTCGTCGACGTCGATCCGGCGCAGCGAAAGCTGCTCAGCCTCAACGACAGTGAGGTCCAGGCCCTCGCCCGCCAGGCCCTGCTGATCGAGGAACACTACGGGCGGCCGATGGACATCGAGTGGGGCAAGGACGGCGTCGACGGCGAGCTGTACATCCTCCAGGCCCGGCCGGAGACCGTGCAGTCGCGCGCCGCGGTCACCGGCCAACAGCGGTATCGGCTCAACGAGACCGGCCCGCTCCTCGTCGAGGGCCGCGCGATCGGCGCCCGCATCGGCTCCGGCGCGGTTCGCATCCTGGACTCGGTGGATCAGATGCATGAGTTCCAGGCCGGTGAGGTCCTCGTCGCGGACATGACCGATCCCGACTGGGAGCCGATCATGAAGCGTGCCAGCGCCATCGTGACCAATCGCGGTGGGCGTACCTGTCACGCGGCGATCATCGCCCGCGAACTGGGTATCCCAGCGGTCGTCGGCACGGGTGGTGCCACGAGGTCACTCGCGGCGGGCCGCGAGGTCACCGTCTCCTGCGCCGAGGGCGACGCCGGCTATGTCTACGACGGCTTGCTCGACTTCGACGTCACCGAGTCCTCGATCGAGTCGATGCCCGAGATCCGCACCAAGATCATGATGAACGTCGGCACGCCCGAGCAGGCGTTCGCCTTCTCCCGACTCCCGAACAGCGGTGTCGGGTTGGCCCGCCTGGAGTTCGTCATCAATCGCCAGATCGGTATCCACCCGAAGGCGCTGCTCGATTTCGACTCCCTGGAGGGCCCCCTCAAGGAGCAGATCGGTGAGGCGATCGCCGCCTATCCGAGCCCCCGCGACTTCTTCGTCGATCGGGTGGCCGAGGGCGTCGCGACCATCGCCGCCGCGTTCGCACCGCACCCGGTGATCGTGCGGATGTCGGACTTCAAGTCCAACGAGTACGCCAAGCTCGTCGGCGGCGAACTGTACGAGCCGGAGGAGGAGAACCCGATGATCGGGTACCGCGGCGCGTCACGGTACCTGTCGAAGGATTTCGCCGACTGTTTCGAGATGGAATGCGCGGCGCTGAAGTACGTACGCGACGAGATGGGCCTGACCAACGTCAAGATCATGATCCCGTTCGTGCGCACCCTCACCGAGGCCGAGGGCGTGATCTCGCTGCTCGACTCGCACGGGCTGCGTCGCGGTGAGAACGGGCTCGAGGTGATCATGATGTGTGAGGTGCCGTCCAACGCGGTCATCGCCGATGCTTTCCTCGATCACTTCGACGGTTTCTCCATCGGCTCCAACGACATGACCCAGCTGACGTTGGGACTCGACCGCGACTCCGCGCTCGTGGCGGATTCGTTCGACGAACGCGATCCGGCGGTGAAACACATGCTCGGCCTGGCCATCTCGGCCTGCAAGGCGCGCGGCAAGTACGTGGGCATCTGCGGGCAGGGTCCGAGCGATCACGCCGATCTCGCCGAGTGGTTGCTGGAGCAGGGCATCGAATCGATGTCGCTGAATCCGGACACCGTGGTCGATACCTGGATGCGGTTGGCCGCGCACGGCTGATCACCGGGCTCGTCGACGGGCCCCGATCACCTTGTCGTGTACCTCGGCCGGCCACACATTGCGCGTGGGCGCCACCGCGTCTACTGCGGACAGGGCGGCGGCGTAGCGTGCGAGCGCGCGCCGATCACCCGCGGACGCGGTGACGCCGAGGTACTCGGCCGCGATCGGATGCTGGATCGCGCGCACCGCGCGGGTGGGGAGTCTCCGGAAGATCCAATGATCGGGTCGGAGCAGCTGGTGTCGATACCAGCCGAGTCCCGGTTCCTGGTCGAGTTCGGTGGCCAGCGCGTCGGCGAAGTACTCGTCGAACTCGCTCACCGTCGGCGGCATTCCACGCGCGGAGATCCCGAATCGCCGGTACCACTCGCAGGTCTCGGCGTAGAGCTGCTCGCGCATCGGAGCGCTGAGACCACCGAAGAAGACGTCGACGCAGGTGAAGAGCGCGTCGACGTAGGTGGCGTGTTCGAAGAAGAACACACTGGGATTGAGTGCGTGGTAACGCTGTCCGTCGGGGCGCTCGCCGTGGAATGCGTCGTGGCTGTAGCGGATCATCCGCACCCCGTCGAAGTCCGCCTCGTACGCCGACCGCACGATGCACGGGGCGGTGCGGTGTTTGTGGACGAAGACACGGGACGTGACGACCGAAAACTCATGTGTCGCAGCCGCGATCGACGGATGCAGCATCTGCAGCGAGACCGCCCGGCAGATCGACATGATGAATCGGCGATCACCGACGTAGCGCCACAGAAGCGAGTCCTCGTCGAGCCTCACCGGTGTCGTGTGCTTCGTCATTGCGTCCCCGTCCCTCGCCGTCCAACCACCTGGTCAATATCTGGATACGATTGTATCCAGATGATGGCCGGTGCCCGAGGTGAGCGTCCCGCGACCTCTCAGACCGCTCAGAAGGTTCGAACCTCCTGCAGGCTGACGAACGCCCCGTGACCCGTGGCGTCATTGGTGAAGGTCGTGCCGGCGACATCGGCGACGATCGTCCAGCCGACCGCCCGATACGTCGCGTAACTCATGCTGATTCCTTGTGCGGCACCGAGATTCCCCTGCGCCCAGGTGACCGCACCGTCCGATGTCACCCGGAACGATACGTATCGCTCGCCACTGGGATCGAGTGGCCAACCGGTGTTGGAGCCCGATTCGCAGATCACCGCGTCGGCACTCACGAGGCATTTCGTCAGTCCGGTTGCCGTCCGGACCGTGACGTAGCCGCGCTCGTTGGGCGGAAGCTCTTGAGCCACCGGGGCCTGGGTGGTCGTGGGCGTCACGCCGGTGGGCGTCGCCGAGGTGGTGTCCTGCACGGTCGTCGACGGCGCGACGGTGACCGTCACGGTGGTGCCGTCCGACTCGGCGGTCGGCGTGCCGGAGGTGGAAACGCACCCCGCCGACACCGCCACGACGACCAACACCGCCACGAGGAAGTTCATCCCCCGCGCGCCGCCACACGCCACCCGATCATGCAGCGATACTTCCACACCTCCGCTCGCTGAGGCACTTTCGGGTGATGACGGAGATCGTCGGTGCCGCCGACCGGGGGAGCAAGTGCACAGTTCAACCGACGACGGGGCTGACAGACCGACGACGGGCGACCGATACTGGACACGCCGAGCGATCCGGGCACTTCCCGAGGTGACACATGCCGCACTCCACGCACCACCACAATCGTCGGCGCCTCGCGTTGGTTGCCACACTCCCCGTGTCGGCAGTGCTCGTCCTGGCCGGATGCGGCGCCGACGGCGACCCCGACCCGGTGTGGACGCCACCGCCGCCACCCTCCGCCGTGACCTCGACGGTCACCGTGACGTCGCCGGTGACCACCCCGCCATCGGCGACTCCGACCACCCAGGCCGACGACGGCCCGACGACAACCGCAGGCGGCACTGCAGCCCAGACACCCGAATGCACCGACCGACTCGACTATTCCTCGGATCCCCGGTCGAACGCCGAGATCAACTCGCAGGGCGCACAAGCGGGAGTGTGTCCGGTACCGATCACCGTTCCGCCGGGCGAGACTCCGCGATGCACCGATCAGATCGACTATGCGGGCGACCCGCGCTCCAACGCCGAGATCAACTCGATCGGCGAGCAGACGGGTGTCTGCCCGGCGCCGATTGCCGGCTGATCGACGCAGCACCTGCCGATAGTCCGAACTCGAACACCTTGTTCCACAGAACAATTCGTAGGTAATCGCCCACAACATCCGGTGGCTGTGGGCGCCGAAATACGTCACGGTCTCACTGCCGCACGCTCAGGAGGTCGGGCTCGACGATCCGAGGAACGACCGTCCGCAATAACAGAGCATCTGCTCTGTTATAGTTTCGGCATGCCCCGACCTCGCACTCATGACCTCGACAAGTTGATGGACGTTGCAGAGAAGCTGGCTGTCGAAGCCGGCGCCGCTGCGGTGACCGTTCGCGCCCTGTCCGAACTGACCGGCGTGTCCAACGGTGCGATCTATCACGCATTCGGGTCGCGAGCCGGATTGGTTGGCCGCGTGTGGTTACGCGCAGCGCAGCAGTTCCTTGCGGTGCAACGCGACGCGGTCGACGCAGCCCTCGGTGGTGCCGACAGTTCCGGTGCCGACAAGCCCGGCGCCGCTGTCGAGGCGGTCGTCGTTGCGGCGGATACGCCGGCGACGTTCCTTCTGGACCAACCGGTACGAGGACAGTTCCTCCTCACGGTCAGTCGCCGCGAGCTGCTCGGTTCCGACGATCTGCCGACTGATCTCGCCGCCGAACTCAATACGCTCGACACGACCCTGGCCGAGCTGTTCATCACTCTGTCGCAGGCGATGTGGGGGCGTGCTGATCCCCTTGCGGTGTCGGTCATCAGGGACTGCGTGGTCGAGCTGCCCACCGCACTACTACTCCGGGGTCGAAGACTCCCCGAGCCCGATGTTCGGCAACGCCTCACGACCGCAGTGCGCGCTGTGCTGACAGTCCCACTCCCTGAACCGACGCCCACACGCCGATCAACCGACCGATGAAAGGACCCACCATGACTGCCTCGGTGAACTACCACGAAGAGATCGCCGTGCTGACCCTCGGCGCCGACGAGAACCGTTTCTCCCCTGACTGGCTCGACACCGTGGGTTCGCAGCTGGATGAGGTCGAGGCGAATGCTCGCGGGCTGATCACCGTCGGCGCCGGCAAGTTCTACTCAAACGGTCTCGACCTCGACTGGCTGATGACCAACAGTGAGCGCGCCGAGTGGTACGTCGAGCGGGTTCAGAAGCTGCTTGCCCGCATCCTGACCTTCTCGCTACCGACAGCGGCCGCGGTCAATGGCCACGCCTTCGGCGCCGGCGCAATGTTCGCCATCGCCCACGACTTTCGGATCATGCGATCCGACCGCGGCTACTACTGCTTCCCGGAGGTCGACATCAACATCCCCTTCACTCCGGGGATGGCCGCTCTCATCCAAGCCAAACTCACACCCCGGTCTGCGCTCATCGCGATGACCACCGGACATCGCTTCGGTGCCGACGACGCACTCGAGGCGGGCCTGATCGACGCCACCGCCACGGACGGGGAGATCGTCGGCGCAGCCATGGACAAGCTGCCCAGCGCAGGCAAGGACCGAACAACTCTGGCCGCCATCAAGTCCACAATGTTCGCCTCGGTCACCGCCGCACTGCGCCAAGGCCGCGCGTAGGCGCCTGATCGATCCGGCACCAACCCACCGAAGGATGCTCCGATGACCGCCACCACCTCACCCGAAGCCAGGAATCTGCGGATCTGGAACTCCCTGCAACGCATTCCTCTTGGCAGTTGGATCTTCACCCAGGCGTTGTGTCTGAAGGCGCCGTACTTCCGTACCGTCCATCCGCGTGTGGTCGAGATGCGGCCCGGGCTGTGTCGGGTGCACGCCCCCAACCGACGGAGCGTGCACAACCACCTCGGCACCTACCACGCCATTGCGTCGTGCAACATGGCCGAACTCGCGGGTGGCATGATGACGGAGGCGACCGTGCCGTCGACCCACCGATGGATTCCCGTCGGAATGACCGTGACATACAAGGCCAAAGCCACCACGGCGGTCACCTCCGTTGCCCGGCTTGATGAGATCCCCGAGTTCACCGACGAGCCCGCTGAGCTCATCGTGCCCGTCGATGTCCTTGATGCCCAAGGAATTACGTTCGTGACCGCACAGATCACGATGCACGTGTCAAAGAGGATGCACTGACCAGAGACGTCCGAGACCATGCCGGTTTTCCGTTGTGTCGTCGCTCGGTTACCGGGAGTCGTCGGTGAACCCCCGGCCGATCGGTGCGTGCTGACCACACGCGGCGGTGTCCGGAGGCCACCGGCCGGGTAACGTCGGCCTCACCGAGTGCGAGGAGGTTCACCGATGACGGGGTTCGACAAGGATGCGGCGAAAGCGTTCCAGAGGCGAATGGTGGGCGTACTCAACGACTCCGCGCTCGGCCTGCTCCTCGGTATCGGCGACGAGTTGGGACTGCTCGACGTGCTCGCCCGCACCGGGCCCGCGGACTCGGCCACACTCGCGGCGGCCGCCGGCGTCGACGAGCGCTACCTGAAGGAATGGCTCAACGGGATCGTCGTGGGCGACGTGGCCGATTACGACCCCGCGACCGGCCATTACTCGCTGCCGCCGGAACGGGCGGTCTGCCTCACCCCTGCCGACGGCCCGGTGAACCTGGCCCGCAGCCTGCGGATGCTCACCATGCTCGCCGGGGTGGAACCCGAACTGCGCGAACCGTTCCGGCACGGCGGCGGACTGGGATATGACCGGTTCCCCGGATTCCACGCGCTGATGGCCGCCACCGCGCGGGCCACCCACGACGGGGGTCTGCTCGACGACGTGGTGCCCGCGGTGCCCGGCCTGCACGAGTTGCTGACCCGCGGCGCAGTGGTGGCCGACGTGGGCTGCGGCTCGGGGCATGCCGTCAACCTCCTGGCGCGCGCCTACCCGACGAGCACCTTCGTCGGATACGACCTCGGCACCGAGGCGATCGAGGTGGCGCGCGCAGAGGCGAGTGACTGGGGACTCACGAACGCCACCTTCGAGATCCGAGACGTCGCACACCTCGACGAGATCGACACCTACGACGTCGTGACGGCGTTCGACGCGATCCACGATCTGGCGTTCCCCGACCGGGTACTCGCATCCATCGCGACCGCGCTGCGCCCCGGCGGCACCTTCCTGATGGTCGACATCAAGGCCCAATCCGCGGTCGAGGACAACATGTCCCTGCCCTGGGCAACCTATCTCTACACGATCAGTCTGATGCACTGCATGACCGTCTCCCTCGCCCAGGGCGGTGCGGGACTCGGCACCGTATGGGGCAGGCAGACCGCCGAACGCATGCTGGGCGAGGCGGGTCTGGTGGACGTCGAGGTCAAGGAGGTCCGTACCGACCCCTTCGACTACTTCTACGTCGCGCGCAAACCGCGGTGATCCATCCGAATGGACGACGGGCGCTGGAGCGTTCCGCGGAACGCCCATAGTTTGTCGGTCGTGGAGCCTCTCTATCCGATCCTCAAAAACTACGACTGGAACGCGAAACCATTCGCCCGATACCGGAATTTTCTCGGCGTCGACCGCGACCCGATGCCGTTGATCGCCTATGGATACTCCGAAGAGGCCACATACCGCTTCCTCACCAGCACCGACCTGACCGACCGCACCGTTGACGATGTCCACGCCGAGGCGATGGAGAATCTGGCGGCCGTTGAGATCGGTTGGGAATCGTTCGACTCGACGTCGCTCACCGCCTCCGGCCATGACTTCTCCGCAGAAAAGATCCTCGACCCGCAGTTCATCACCGAGGCACAACAGATCCTGGGCTGCAGCACAATCGAGGTGTGTGTTCCGCGCCGCCGAGTCATCTACGCGACATCGGCGACGCCCGGTACCCGTGAGCACCAAGAGTTCTCCGGCGTTGTCTGGCATACCTGGCTCGACGACAGCTTCGGCAACGCACCGATCACCAACATGTTCTTCCGGTTCGATGGCAGTCAGGTGGTCGGGGCAACCGTCCTGGAGCCCACATGAACTTTGGCAAGTGACGACCACATCGCGCCCTCTGGCCGGATTCCCACCCCGGACGCCGGAGGCCGCTTCCGACACTCGGAAGCGGCCTCTGATCTGCATTTTACTGTCGGGCTGACAGGATTTGAACCTGCGACCACTTGACCCCCAGTCAAGTGCGCTACCAAACTGCGCCACAGCCCGTTGCCCCGCGAACGAGGCCTAGATGACATTAGCCGACCGGCTGGTCCCGATGCCAATCGCCTGGTCAGAGGTGAATCCAGGACGGTGAATCTAGGAAGAGGTCGACGACTTCGACGACTTCTTCTCGAACCACGTCCAGGCGAAGGTCACGATGACAGCTCCGATCAGCGAGCCGATGAAGCCGCTGGGATGCAGGTCGAAGTCCTGCTCGAAGATGAGGCTGCCGAGGAAGCCACCCACGAACGAACCGACCAGACCCGCGGCCAGTGCGACACCCCAGTCGATGTTCCACATGTTCTTGCCGCCGACGATCAGCTGAGCAATTCCACCGATGGCCATTCCGAACACGATGATCCCCAAGATGATGAACACGGGCACAAGTATCGCACCCCGCCGTCGCCGACATTCGCGGCACCCGACAACGAGATCAACCCCCGGGATAGCCGATCAGCGCCGGCGCCGCTGCTCCCGCTTCTCGCGCACACGGACATTGATCCGCACCGGCGATCCGTCGAAGTTGAACTGCTCCCGCAATCGCCGCTCCAGGAATCGTCGATAGCCGGCTTCGAGGAACCCGGTGGTGAACAAGACCACCGTCGGCGGGCGGACCGCCGCCTGGGTGGCGAACATGATCCGCGGCTGACGGCCGCCACGCAGTGGCGGCGGATTGGCCGCGACGACCTCCTTGAGCCAGGTGTTCAGCGGCCCGGTGGAGATGCGCTTGTCCCACGACTCCAGTGCCCCTTCGAGCGCCGGCACCAGCTTCTGGACGGCACGGCCGGTCATCGCCGAGATGTTCACCCGACGGGCCCACGGCACGCGAGCCAGTTCGCGGTCGATCTCCTTGTCCAGTTGGTATCGACGGTCCTCGTCGACGAGATCCCACTTGTTGAACGCGATCACCAGTGCCCGGCCCGAGTCGATCACCATCGACAGCACGCGCAGGTCCTGTTCGGTGATCGGTTCGGAGGCATCGATCAGCAGGATCGCCACCTCGGCGGCGTCGAGTGCCGCCCGGGTGCGCAACGAGGCGTAGTACTCGTGGCCGCTGGCCGTGCGCACCTTACGGCGCAGACCCGCGGTGTCGACGAATTGCCATGTCCGGCCGTCGAGTTCGATGAGTTCGTCGACCGGGTCGACGGTGGTGCCGGCGACGTTGTCGACGACCGAACGATCTTCCCCGGCGAGTTTGTTGAGCAGTGAGCTCTTTCCGACGTTGGGCTTACCGACCAGGGCCACACGACGGGGACCGCCGAAGGAAGGCCCGGTCTCCCGCGGGGTCTCGGGCAGCTTCTCCAGGATCACATCGAGCAGATCCCCGGCGCCGCGACCGTGCGCCGCCGACACCGGGAACGGTTCACCCAGTCCGAGTGACCACAACGATGCCGTCTCGGCCTCGAGTCGCTCGCTGTCGACCTTGTTGGCGACCAGGACGACCGGGGTCTTGGAGCGGCGCAGCACCTTGGCGACGGCCTCATCGGTGGACGTCGCGCCGACCGTGGCGTCCACCACCACGACGATGAGATCGGCTGTGCCCATGGCACGTTCGGCCTGAGCCGCGACGGCCTGCTGCAAGCCCTTGGCGTCGGGTTCCCACCCGCCGGTGTCGACGACGGTGAACCGGCGACCCGACCAGGACGCACCGTAGGACACGCGGTCACGGGTGACGCCGGGGATGTCCTCGACGACGGCCTCGCGGCGTCCCAGGATCCGGTTGACCAGGGTGGACTTGCCCACATTAGGCCGGCCGACGATGGCCACCTCGGGAACCCGCTCCACCTCACCGGTTTCCGGATCGAATCCCTCGAGATCACCGAGATCCCAATCGGTTTCGTCCGACCAGATGCCGTCACCGGGAAGCGCGGTGATGTCGGAACCCGCGGCCGGATCACCGGGGGTCACGGAGTCACTCACGACGCCACCGCCTTTCGTGCGCGGACCAGGTCGACGAGTCGGTCGAGGACCTGATCGAGGGTCATGTCACTGGTGTCCACCAGGATCGCGTCGTCGGCGGGACGCAACGGCGACACCGCCCGGGTGGAATCGAGATGGTCGCGGCGGTTGACCGCCGCCAGCACCTCGTCGTGGTCGCTGGGTCGTCCGGCGGAGAGGTTCTGCCGATGACGACGCTGGGCCCGGGCCTCGGGCGTGGCGGTGAGGAAGAACTTGACGAACGCATCCGGGAACACCACCGTCCCGATGTCGCGACCTTCGACGACGACGAGATCGGTCTGTGCCTGACGTCGTTGCAGACCAACGAGTTTCGTACGGACCGCAGGAATGGCCGACACCGCCGACACCGCATTGGTGACATCGTCGCCGCGGATCGGTCCGCTGACGTCCTCACCGTCGAGGAACACCCGTGAGCGTCCGCTCTCATCACGACGTAGCGCGATCTCGGCGTCGGCAACTCGCGCCTGCACCGCGGCGGTGTCGGCGGGATCGATCCCCGACCGCAGCACCGCAAGCGTCGCCGCACGGTACATCGCCCCGGTGTCGAGGTAATGGCCACCGACCTTGTCGGCCAACAACTTCGACACCGTCGACTTTCCGGTTCCGGCCGGGCCGTCGATCGCGATCACTCCCCCGCTCACAGACCGACCGCCTTGTAGAGTGCGCCGACCTCGTCGCGACCGAGAACCCGCAGGCTGCCCGGTCGCTGTTCACCGAGCGCGACGTTGCCGATGTGGGTACGCACGAGCGCCTGGACCGGGAATCCGACGGCCTCCATCATGCGACGAACGATGCGATTGCGTCCCTCGTGCAAGGTGATTCGCACCTGGGACTGCCCCTCGTGGACACCGAGGATCGCGAACCCGTCCACCGACACCGGTCCGTCGTCGAGTTCCACCCCGTCGCGCAGCGTCCGTGCGAGATTTCGCGGCACCTCACCGCGCACGGTGGCGAGATAGGTCTTGGGCACCTCGAAGGACGGGTGCATGAGCCGGTGGGCGAGTTCGCCGTCGTTCGTCAGGAGCAGCAGTCCCTCGGTGTCGGCGTCGAGCCGGCCGACGTGGAAGAGCCGCTGTCCGGCCATCACCCGCTCGGCCACGATGTCGCCGATGCACGGGCGGCCCTGATCGTCGGCCATCGTGGACTGCCAGCCCTTGGGCTTGTTGAGCGCGAGGTACTGCCGGGTCTCGTCGATGATGACGCGCGCGCCGTCGACCCGGATCACCGCGGTGTCGGGATCGATGCGCAGGCCCTGCTCGGTGACGATCTGCCCGTCGACCTCGACCCGGCCGGCGGCGATCATCTCCTCGGCACCGCGACGCGATGCCACCCCGGCCTGTGCGAGGACCTTCTGCAACCGCACGCCGTCGGCGACATACGTCGCGCCGTGCTCATCGGAGTCGCCCCCTTGATGACGTGCCGGACGCGCGTTGTTGAGGCGGATCCGGCCGGCGTTCACGTCGGGCTGCGACCCACCCTTGCGATGCTTCTTCTTGGTATGTGGCTGATCGCCGCCATGCGGCGGTGAGCCTCCACGTCGTTTCGACGATGCGGATCGACCGGCCGCCGCACCCTTGGAGGTGCGCTTACGCGGTCCCGGTGTGCCATCTCGGCCAGCGGTTGCCATTCTCAGTCCTGAGTGTCGTTGGAATCTGCGACGGGGTCCGGGGACGACACATCGTCGACGGCCCCCTCTGAGTCTGACGCCTTGCCCGCCAGTTTGGCGAATCGGGGGTCGGAGTTGAGTTCCTCGTCGAGATCGTCGATCAGGTCGACATCGGGCAGCAGCGGCGCCAGATCCGGCAGCTCCGACAGCGACGCCAACCCGAGTCGCTCGAGGAACAACTCCGTGGTGCCGTACGTGGTGGCCGTCGTCTGCGGATCGGTGCCGACCTCGTTGATCAGGCCGCGGGCCACCAAGGTGCGGATCACACCGTCGACGTTCACCCCGCGGATGGCGCTGACCCGGGCCCGCGACACGGGCTGCCGATAGGCGATCACCGCGAGCGTCTCCAACGCCGCACGCGTCAGCTTGGATCGGGCCCCGTCGAGCAGGAGTCGTTCGACGTAGGGGGCGAAATCGGTGCGCGTGTAGAACCGCCAACCGTCACCGGCGAACCGCAGATCGATCCCGCTGCGACGCTCGGTCAACTCCGCGGACATCCGGTTCAGTTGCTCGCGGACCCGGGCGGGCGTGGCGCCGAGCGCCGAGGCCAGTTCGTCGGTGGTCACCGGTGTGTCGATGACCAGCAGCAACGCTTCCAGCGCGGCACGCAAGGTGTCGTCATCAAGGGCCTCACCCTCACCTTCGACGACATCGAGTTCCGTCTGGCCGGGTTCGGTAGCCCCGGGCTCGGAAACCCCGGGCTCGACGATTCCCGGCCCGATCTCACCCGCGACATCACCATCGGTGTCGGTCATCCGTAGTCCTCCGCCCTCTCGAAACTCAGGTCGTGCACGTCACGCTCACCCGACCAGATCACCCGCAGATCACCCAGCGCCTCGGGCTGATCGAAGGTGATGGCGCGTTCCCGGAACAGTTCGAGCAGGGCGAGGAAACTGCCGACCACCTCCAGACCGCTGCCGCAGTCCGCGGTCAGCTCCCGAAATGTCAGCCCCGATTCGGCTGCCCCGGCGAGCAATCCGGCCATACGGGTGGCCTGGGCGGGCACCGACACCGAGTGGACGTCGTGCAGATGGTCGAGACCGACGGTGGGCACCGGACGTGGTCGAAGCGCAGCCGCGGCGACTTCGGCGAACCCGGCCGCGTCCACCCCGAGGGTCACCTCGGGCAGCAGGTCGGCGTAGCGCTCCTCCAGTGACACCGCCCGCGGGTACCGCTGCAGGGCGGCGGCCTCGAGTTCACCGAACAGCGCGGCGACCTGCTTGTAGGCCCGGTATTGCAGCAGTCGCGCGAACAGCAGGTCGCGGGCCTCGAGCAGCGCGAGATCCTCGGGATCGTCGACCTCGCCGGACGGCAACAGGCGGGCGGCCTTGAGATCGAGCAGGGTGGCCGCCACGACCAGGAACTCGGTGGTCTGTTCCAGCCCGAGTTCGGGACCCATCTGCCGGGTGTAGGCGATGAAGTCGTCGGTCACCTCGTGCAACGCCACCTCGGTGACGTCGAGACGATGCTGACTGATCAGGTTCAGCAGCAGATCGAAGGGGCCCTCGAAGTTGCGCAATCGGACCCGGAAGCCGGTGTCCGGGGCGGCGGCCTCCCCCTCTGCCACCGCCGGCGCCGCACCGTCGGGATCGGCGGCCCTGTCGGCCGCAGCGCCGACCATCGCGACCGGCTCGGTCATGCCTGCTTGACGTTACGTGCGATGACCTCTCGCGCCAGTGCTCGATATGCCTGCGCACCAGAGGATTTCGGCGCCCACGAGGTGATCGGTTCACCGGCGACGCTGGTTTCGGGGAACCGGACGGTCCGCGCGATGACGGTGTCGTAGACCTTCTCTCCGAACACCTCAACCACCCGCGCCATCACCTCGCGGGAATGCAGCGTCCGGGCATCGAACATGGTCACCAGGATTCCGCCGACGTCGAGGCGCACATTGAGACGGTCGTGCACCTTCTCGATGGTGTCGGTGAGCAACGCCAGCCCACGCAGGCTGAAGTACTCGCATTCCATCGGGATGAGCACGGTGTCGGCGCAGGCCAGCGCGTTGACGGTGAGCAAACCCAGCGATGGCTGGCAGTCGATCAGGACGATGTCGTAGCGGTCGAGCACCGGGTGCAGTGCCCGTGCGAGTGCCTGTTCACGGCCGACCTCGGTGACCAGCTGGATCTCCGCGGCCGACAGGTCGATGTTGCTCGGCAGCAGATCGAGTCCGTCCACGCGCGTCCGCATCAGCACCTCGTCGGTCGGCGCGTGCGGGGGAACCAGCAGGTTGTAGACGGTCTCCTCGAGTTCGTGGTGCGGAACTCCCAGACCTGCCGACAGCGCACCCTGCGGGTCCAGATCGACGAGAAGTACCCGCCGGCCGTACTCGGCCAGCGCGGCACCGAGGTTGATGGTCGACGTGGTCTTGCCGACGCCGCCCTTCTGATTGCAGACCGCGATGACGGTGGCCGGTCCATGCGTCTCGAGGGGGGCCGGTTCCGGCACCGGACGGTAGGGGCGGCCGGTCGGTCCGATCTCCTGTTCCGAGACCGGTGGGGGCACGGGGTGATCCGGCTCCTCGGCGCCGGGGCCCGTCGGTACCTCGAGACTGTATTGATCCTCGAAGTGGGCGTGAAATCGCCGGGGGCTGGAGAGGCTCACCGCTGACTCGCCCCTTTCTGTCGTCTGCCTGGCCGGATCACGCGACCTGACCAAAGCCTAGTGTGTCGTCGGAATGAACTCGCGGAGCATCGCCGGTGGATCGGGGTCGATATCTCCACACCGCACTCGGCCGAGCTCACCGCGCCCGCGGGTGCGCGGTGGCGTACACCTCGCGCATCGTGTTGACCGTCACCAGCGTGTACACCTGTGTGGTGGTCACCGACGCGTGGCCGAGGAGCTCCTGCACCACCCGGACGTCGGCGCCCCCGTCGAGCAGATGGGTGGCGAAGCTGTGCCGCAGGGTGTGCGGCGAGACCGCGATGTCGAGCCCGGCGCGCTCGGCGGCGGCCGCAAGAACCTGCCACGCGCCCTGCCGGGTGAGCCGGCCGCCGCGCGCGTTGAGGAACAGCGCGGGCTGGGATCGACTGACCAGCGCGGGACGTCCGCGGACCAGGTAGGCATCGAGCGCGTCGATCGCCGGACCGCCGACCGGTACCACCCGTTCCTTACCGCCCTTGCCGCTCAGACGCACCGCACGGGTGTCGGTGTCGATGTCGTCGACGTCCAGCGCGGTCGCCTCGGAGATGCGCGCGCCGCAACTGTAGAGCAGTTCCAGCAACGCGCGATCACGTAGCGCTCGCGGGTGATCGGCGGCACCCGCGGCGTCGAGGATTGCCACCACGTCGGTCACCGACAACGCCTTGGGCAGTCGGCGGGCCGGGCTCGGTGGTCGTACCCCGTGGGCGACGTCCTCGCCCACCAGCCCCTCGGCCGCGGCGAACTTGTGAAATCCCCTGGTGGCCACCAGGGTTCGCGCCACCGAGCTTTCCGCCAGCGGCTGATCGTGCGTCTGTGCGTCACCGCGCCGCAGTGCGACCAGGAACTCCCGGACGTCCTGCTCGCGCACCTCGCCCAGATCGGCGATGCCGCGGTCACTCAGGTAGCGCCGGTAGCGACCGAGGTCGCGACCATAGGAGGCCAGGGTGTTGGCCGCGACGCCACGTTCGACGGTCAGATGATCGAGGTAACGCGCCACGGTGTCGTCGATCCCGACCCCACCGGTCACTCGCCCACTCCCCTCGATGCCCGTCGTCCTATCGGCTCCGCCGGCTGCGCAGCGCGGTCGGTTCGTCCCGCCACGGCGCGCCGGTGTCCCGCAGTGCGATGTCCCCGCGGTCGGCGGCGGCGACCGCCAGGATGCCCGCCACGCTCGTCGCGTTGACGATCTCTCCCGCGAACACACCGCGCACGGCGTCGTCGATGGGCACCCACTCCACCGACATGTCGGCCTCCTCGTCGGCGCGGTCGGCGGCCTCGAGGACGGTGAGTCCCTCGGCGAGGTACAGACGCAGCGCCTCGTCGGTGAAACCCGGTGACAGGTCCAGGTCGACCAGCACTCGCCAGCGGTCGGCGGCCAGGTCGGTCTCCTCGGCCAGCTCGCGTTGCGCGGCGACCAGCGGGGACTCCTGAGCCCCCTGATCGAGCAATCCCGCCGGCAGTTCGAGAAGCCGGTGACCGATCGGATGCCGATACTGACGGACCATCGCGATACGACCGGAGTCATCACGGGCGACGACGGCCACCGCACCGTAGTGTTCGACGATCTCCCGCTCGGCGACCCGGCCACCGGGCATGACCACGTCGTCGACCCGCAAGGTCAGGATCGCGCCGTCGTAGACGGTGCGGCTGTCGCGGACGGTGAACTCGTGTGTTCCCGCGTCGACGGTGCTGTCCTCGGTCAAGCGCCGTCGCCTCCGTGGGCGCCGGTGGCGGCCGCCACACCCGCGGAATCGGCATCGGCCGTGTGCGCCGGTGACCCGTACTCGCCGAGCTCCACCGGAAGCCGTTCGGCTGCTTTGTATTTCAGGGCCGCGTCGATGAACGACCGGAACAGCGGGTGCGGGCGGGTGGGTCGACTCTTGAGTTCGGGATGCGCCTGCGTGGCCACCAGGAACGGGTGCACCTCACGCGGATACTCAACGAACTCGACGAGATGCCCGTCCGGCGACGTCCCGGAGAACACCAGCCCGGATTCGGCGATCTTGTCGCGGTAGGAGTTGTTGACCTCGTAGCGATGACGGTGACGTTCGGACACCTCGGTGGCCCCGTAGGCCTCGGCGACCTGCGTCCCCGGCAGCAGCACCGCCGGGTAGGCGCCCAGACGCATGGTGCCGCCGAGGTCGGCCTCACCCGAGACCACCTCGTGCTGATCGGCCATCGTCGAGATCACCGGATGCGGGGTGTCGGGATCGAATTCATCCGAACTCGCCCCCTCTAGACCGACCGAGCGGGCCGCCTCGATGACGATGCACTGCAGTCCCAGGCACAGCCCTAGCAGCGGGATGCCGCGACGGCGCGCATAGGCGATCGCCCCGACCTTGCCCTCGATGCCGCGGATGCCGAAGCCACCGGGGATGAGGATGCCGTCGACGTCGCCGAGGGCGGCCTGCGCACCGGCGAGGGTGGCGCATTCGTCGGAGGGGACCCACTTGATCTCGGTGCGGGCGCGCCACGCGAAGCCCCCCGCACGGATCGCCTCGGTGACCGACAGGTAGGCGTCCGGGAGGTCGACGTACTTGCCCACCAGGGCAATTCGCACCGTCTCACGCGGATCGTGGACCCGGTTGAGCAGTTCGCCCCACACGGTCCAGTCGACGTCGCGGAACGGCAGACCCAGTTTGCGCACGACGTACGCGTCGAGCTGCTCACTGTGCAGCACCTTGGGGATGTCGTAGATCGACGGTGCGTCGGGGGTCGAGATCACACCTTCGATGTCCACGTCGCACATCAGCGCGATCTTCTTCTTCAGCGCCTCGGGCACGTCACGGTCGCAGCGCAGGATGAGTGCGTCGGGCTGGATACCGACGTTGCGCAGCGCGGCCACCGAATGCTGGGTGGGCTTGGTCTTCAGTTCGCCCGACGGTGCGAGATAGGGCACCAGCGACACGTGCAGGAAGAACACGTTGTCGCGTCCGACGTCGTGCCGGATCTGCCGGGCGGCCTCGATGAACGGCAGTGATTCGATGTCGCCGACGGTGCCGCCGATCTCGGTGATCACCACGTCGGGCGCCTCACCGTCGTCGCCGGGCTCACGCATCGCGAGGACCCGCGCCTTGAGTTCGTCGGTGATGTGCGGGATGACCTGAACCGTCTCGCCGAGGTACTCGCCTCGCCGTTCCTTGGCGATGACGGTCGAATACACCTGCCCGGTGGTCACATTCGCCGACTGGGAGAGGTTGCGGTCCAGGAACCGCTCGTAGTGACCGACGTCGAGATCGGTTTCCGCGCCGTCCTCGGTGACGAACACCTCACCGTGCTGGAACGGGTTCATCGTCCCCGGATCGACGTTCAGGTAGGGGTCGAGTTTCTGCATCGTGACCCGGAGACCGCGAGCGGTCAGCAACTGACCCAGACTCGATGCGGTCAGGCCCTTCCCAAGCGACGACGCGACGCCGCCGGTGACAAAAATGTGTTTGGTGCCCGAATGCACATGGCGCAGTGGTCGCAACAGTGGTTCTCCCGTCGGCCGGATCAGGTCATGAAAGCCTGCTCACCTACGGGACTCCAGGGTAACACCACCGAACGCATCCGCCCGCCACCACACCGACGCGCCCACCACGATCGGTGTGTCGCGACCGAGGCGCCATGCGCTGAGGATGGGGCGATCAGGTTCCGGGCGGGGCGTCGACGGGCTGGGCGCCCACGGTGATCGCGGTGGCACCCGGACCGGTGCCATAGGAGCCGGTGTGCCCCTGACTTTCCTCGTCGAGCACCAGGATCGTGGTGATCAGACCGGTCTGTTGGTCCACGTTGTCGACGGTGGAGACGGCGTTGCGCAGCGCCGGATCCGAGCGCACCACCGCGATGGGTGACACCCCGGTGGCCGACCCGGTACGGCCGACGAGCGTGCCACCCTGAGCCCGGGCACTCATCGCGGCGGCCAGGCGGGCGGTGAGTTGGCCCTGCGCGCCGGAGTTCTCCGGGAGCGCGTCGCCGGTGACGAACACCACGAGATCGGCCGGCCGGATGGCGTTGTCGGCAAAGGTGATGAATCCACCGTCGCGCAGCGTCTGCAGACCGGTCTGCCGATCCGACGCCGACGCCGCCTGCTGACCCGAGCGGTGGGTGACGAGACTGCCGAGCAGATCACCCACCCGTCCGCCGGTATCGGTGAGTTCGGCACGCAGGGTCGTCCCGGCCGGGATCGTCTGGTCGACGATGGTGCGGACCTGCTCGGCCTTCTCATCACGGATGAGGGTGTCGGTCATACCGATCTGCCCGGCGAAGGTGCCGCCGGCGGTGGCGATGCACTCCTTCACCGCTGTCACGTCGGAGTCCGCCGCGTTCGGCGTGGTCACCACCAGGACATCCTGTCCGCGCAATTGACCGGCGATGAGCCGGGCGGCGATCGCCGCGTCAAAGCTGTTGGCGGAGTTGACCTGGTCGTTGAGCGAGTCGCGTTGCTGTTCGAGATCGCCGATGCGGTCGCGACTGGTCCCGTTCAGAGAGTTCACGCGATCACCGACGAAGCCCGAGCCGAGGAACAGTCCCAGTGCCAGGGCCATGAACACCGCCACCAAGGAGATGGCGTGCTGACGCATCGAGATCATCGGCTACCGGTTCCAGACTCCCCGTGCCCACTCCACCAGGTGATTCCACTGGGCCACAACCCAATCGATGACCTCCGGGCCGGCATTGGACAGCATGACCGCTGCGATGACGGCGATGAGCGCGGCCAGGATGACGCAGGCGATCGCCGCGCCGGAGACGCGGCTGCGATAGAGAGTGGCAACGGCCTTGGCGTCCACCAGCTTCGGACCGACCTTCAGCCGGGTGAGGAAGGTCGACGGCGTGCTCTCGCGACGCGAACGGTCGAAGAAGTCGTCGAGGGAACCGCCGTAGCCTGCGGTCACGATGAGATCGGCGCCGTGGAAGTCCGACAGCAGCAGGGCCAGATCGGCGGCCGACCCCGCCGCCGGGAAGGTGGTCGCGCCGATACCGAGATCCTGGATCCGTTCGAGGCCGGGTGCATGTCCGTCGGTGTCGGCCGGCAGCACCACCTGGGCACCGCTCTTGAGCGTGGCGACCTTCATGTCCTCGGGGTCACCCACCACGACGGCGGGCTTGTATCCGGCCTTGACGAGGGTGTCGGCGCCGGCGCCCACACCGACCAGGATCGGCGAGTACTCCTTGATGAACGGTTTGAGCGCTCGCAGTTCGGTGCCCCGATCGGGTCCGTCGGCGACGATCACGACATGCTTGCCGGCGAAGGACACATCCACATCGGGAACGCCGACTCCGTCGATCAGCAACGGCGACTCGCTGCGGATGAACTCGATGGTGTTGCCGGAGAAGGCTTCCAGATGATCGACGAGACCGGTCTTGGCGTCGATCATCATATCGGCGACGTCGGGCTCCTCCAACGTGGTGCCGCGGGCGAGGCGCCGCTCGCCGACCAGCAGACGATCGTCGTGCACCCGCAGTTTGGCGCCGTCCTTGACCTTCTTGAACACCTCGGGCCCCACGTCGTCGAGCAGGACGATCCCGGACGCGACGAGCACCTCGGGGCCGAGATTGGGATAACGACCGGAGATCGACGGCGACGCATTGACGACGGCGACGACATTGGCCTGCACGAGCGCGTCGGCGGTGACGCGATCGAGGTCGACCTCGTCGAGGATCGCGATGTCCCCGGGCCCGACCCGTTCGATGAGTTTCTTGGTGTTCTTGTCGATTCTGGCGATACCGATCACGCCAGGCAGTTCTTGTGTGGTCCGCGCGAGCAGTGCAGGCATCTTCATGCACGCCATGATTGACCGCGACATCCGCCTTCGATGGGAGGCGCGCCGTAACTTCTACAACTTTTGTCACATGAGAATCAACAGGACCGTTGACCTCAAGAGTCTCTTTCCGCCTCAGCGGTAGACAGAAGTTCCTCCGCATGTGCCTTTCCGGTGTCGGATTCCCCCAGTCCCGCAAGCATTCTGGCGAGCTCGGCAATCCGGTCGGTGCGGTCGAGCACACGCACCGTGCTCGTGACGGCCCCCTTTGTCGATTTCTTGCCGATCACGAGGTGGTTGTCGGCGAACGCGGCGACCTGCGGAAGATGGGTGACGACGATGACCTGATGCGCCTTCGCGAGCCGAGCCAGTCGACGGCCGATCTCCACCGCGGCACGACCACCCACGCCGGCGTCGACCTCGTCGAAAACCATGACCGATCCCGAGGTCGGTTCGGCCAGCACCACCTCGAGAGCCAGCATCACTCGCGACAGTTCGCCGCCCGACGCCGAGGTGGCGATCGGTAGTGGCTGCGCACCCTTGTGCGGTACGAGCGCGAACTCGACACGGTCGGCACCGTCGGCACCGGCCTGCGCGACACTGCCGTCGACGTCGATGGCCAGACGACCGTCGGCCTCGGCGGGTTCCGGGACAACGGCGACCGAGAGCACCGAGTCTCCCATCGCGAGACCGGCCAGTTCCTTCGACACCTTGGTCGCCATCGTCGAGGCCGCCTTGACGCGGATGGTGTGCAGTTTGCCCGCGGCGTCGGCGACCACGGTGCGCGCCTGGGCCGCGCGTTGTTCGAGATCGTCGATGCTGCCCTGCGGGTCGTCGATCTGTTCGAGTCGTTTCTGCGCCTGCCGATGCCACTCGATCACACCGTCGATGTCCGGCGCGTACTTGCGGACCAGCGCCTTCAGTTCACTCTGCCGGGTGAGCAGCTTGTCGAGGGCGTCGGCGTCGGTGGGCAGCGCGGAGAGAAAGTCGGTGAGTTCCTCGCCGATGTCGGTGACCACGGTGAGGGCCTCGGCAACTCGCCCGGCCAGGCGTCGCAGTTCGTCGTCGGCGGCCGACTCGAGCATCGACCGCGCCTGCCCGAGACCCTCGATCACCGATCCGGACTCCCCGGAGATGATCTCGTGGGATCCGGATGCGGCCGACCGGATCGACTCGAGGTCGGTGAGCCGACGGATCGTCTCGGCGAGATCGGTGTCCTCGCCGGGTTGCGGGTCGACAGCACCGATCTCGTCGATGCCGAAGCGCAGACGATCCGCTTCCTGGGCGAGGTCGCGGGAATTGGCGCGCAGTTCGTCGAGTTCGTCGAGGATGTCGATCCACTCGGTGCGTGCGCTGCGGTAGGCGGCCAGCGCCTTGTGGGCCTTGGCCCCGGCGAAGGTGTCCAGCGCGGCGCGCTGCCGGTCCGGGCGCAGCAGTCGGAGCTGATCGTTCTGCCCGTGCACGGTCAGCACGGAGTTCACCAGCTTCCCGAGAACACCGACCGGCACCGAGCGGCCACCGAGATGGGCGCGGGATCGGCCGTCGGCGTTGACCGTGCGGATCGCGATGACGGTCCCGTCGTCGTCGAGTTCGGCGCCCGAGGACTCGAGGAGTTCGGCGATCTCGGCCGAGGGTTCACCGTCGGTACCGGTGACCCGGAATCGTCCTTCGACGGTGGCCCGCTCGCTTCCGGATCGGATGCGGCCGGCGTCGGCGCGCGCCCCGGACAGCAACCGGAGGCTGGTGACGATCATGGTCTTGCCCGCTCCGGTCTCACCGGTGAGTGCGGTGAATCCGGGTGACAGTTGCGCCGCGGCCTCGTCGATCACGCCGAGGCCGGCGATGGACAGTTCCTCGAGCATCTAGATCTGCCTTCCCCGCCAGCCGGTGACCGGCAGGTCGAACTTGCGTACCAGCCGGTCGGCGAACGGATCGGAGTCGATCCGCACCCACGGCACCGATCGCTCGCTGCGCACCACCTCGACGCGGGCACCGGCCGGAACCGGCAGACGACGCCGACCGTCGCACAGCGCCACCGCCGACCGCCCGTTCTTGTCCACCTCGACGGCGATCCGTGACCGTGGGCTGGTCACCATCGGGCGGGCGAACAGGGCGTGTGCGTTGCTCGGCACCACCAGGATCGCCTCGAGATCCGGCCACATGACCGGTCCCCCGGCCGAGAAGGCGTATGCCGTCGAACCGGTGGGTGTGGACACCAGGACCCCGTCGGCACCGAACGCCGACACCGGCCGTCCGTCGACCTCGGTGACGAGTTCGAGAACCCCGGTGCTGGTGTTGTTGAGGATTGCGACCTCGTTGAGCGCCCAACTCTTCTGCGGTGGTTCTTCGGGACACGCGGGATCGATCACGGTGATGTCGAGGGTCATGCGGGGTTCCACCCGGTAGTCGCCGGACACGAGTTGCTGCATGACCGCATCAACCCGGTTGGCCTCGGCCTCCGCCAGGAATCCGATGTGGCCGAGATTGATTCCGAGCACCGGAACACCTGCCGGATGAGCCAATTCGGCGGCGCGAAGAAATGTCCCGTCGCCGCCCAGAACGATCACGATCTCACAGCCCTGCGCCGATTCGAGGTCACCGACGGTCACCTCGACCCGGGCGCCGGTCTCACGCAGCCGGTCGGGATCGAGTGGATTGCGCTCGGGACGGGGAATCGAGTGCGCATCGGCCACCGACTGGGGGTAGGCACGTGCCTCGCTCGCCGGATCCGGATCGACCCGGGTGTCATGGTCCACCACGCGCAGCGCCACTCCGGCCGCGGCACAGTGCCGCGCGATCGACATCATGGTGTCGGTCACGACGTCGCGGCCGGTATGGGCGACGACCAGGAATTCCCGGCCGGCGTCCGAAGCGTTGACCACCTGGTATCCCTTCGTCTCACGCATTGGGGTGTCTGGCAGTTGGGACGCGCCGATGGGCTTTGCCGATCAGCGCGGCCCCTCCTCGACGGCCCGGCGAATCATCTGCAGGAGGTCGTCATCGACCGCGGCCTCACCGTCGACGTCGCCGGTGGTCGCGGTGTCCTCACCCGCGTTCGATTCGACACGGTTACCGACCCTATCCCGACCGTCTGACACGTCGCTTCCCGACTCCGCCTCCGCCCCTCGCCGCAACCAGAGGAAGTACTCGACGTTGCCCGACGGCCCCGGAAGCGGACTCGCGGTCACCGCGCGCAGCGTCAGTCCGAGTCGGTGGGCCTCGGCGACGACCTTGGCAACGGCCGCGACGCGTAGTTCCGGATCACGCACCACACCACCGGATCCCACGCGATCCTTACCCACCTCGAACTGTGGTTTGACCATTGGCACGAGATCGGCGCCAGGCGCGGTGCAGGCCACGAATGCCGGCAACACCAACGACAACGAGATGAACGACAGGTCGGCGACGACGACGTCGACGGGACCGCCGATGTCCGCCGCGGACAGGTGACGAACGTTGGTCCGATCGTGGATGTCCACCCGGTCGTCGTTCTGTAGACGCCAGATCAGTTGTCCGTAGCCGACGTCGACGGCGACGACCTCGCGGGCACCCCGCCGTAGCAAGACGTCGGTGAAGCCGCCGGTCGACGCACCGGCATCCAGGCATCGTCGACCCGTCACCGACAATCCCTGCGGTTCGAACGCCTCGAGTGCACCGAGCAGTTTGTGCGCCCCGCGCGAGGCCCAATCGTCCCGAGCGGAATCGTCCACCAGCACAATGGGGGTGTCCTTGCCGACATTCGTCGACGGTTTCGTCGCGATCGTGCCGTTGACCTTGATCACCCGCTGCTCTACGAGGTCACGGGCCTGCTCACGAGAGCGGGCCAAACCCCGACGAACCAGCTCGGCGTCCAGACGCGCCCGTGCCGCCACTCAGTCGCACCTCACCGGTGATCGACCTCGGACAACGCCGACGTCAACACCTCGTGAGCCTGTTCGAGGAGCTGCGTCTGCCTTGCCAGTGCGACGAGGTCGAAGGAGTCCCCGGTCTGCTCGCGGATGTCGTCGACCTGGCCGAGCAGATCGTGGACCTGCTCGGTGACGACGTCGGCGAGTGCCGGGTCGACGTCGGGGCCGGATGACGCAGCGGCCCCGGGCATCAGGTGCGGGCCCGGCCTCGGTCCGGTGATCGGGCCGGTGACCGGGCCATCGTGCGGTGCGGTCATGATCTACGCCTCGTGGTCGAAGTCGAGTTCTGCCAACACCGTACGCACCGCATCCGACGTCCCGGTGACGACCAGTTCGGTGAGATCGATCTCGTCCGCATCGGCCCACTCCCACACCTGCGCAGCAAGAGCCGGCAGCAATGCGCCGAAGTCCGGGGCGTCGGTGGTCGGTGAGACCGACACGGTGTTGCCGTCGCGGGCGACGCGCCAGGCGTCCTTGGCGGAGATGCGCACGGTGTCGACCGCGTCGAGGACGCCCGACAGGTCGGCTGCGACGTAGGTCGGTCGTTGCTGCGGAGGCGCCGAGAGCAGATCGGTCGGGGTACTCACGCCCGTGAGGACCAGCAAACTGTCCAGACCGACCGAATGCGCACCCTGAATGTCGGTGTCCAGGCGATCGCCGATCACCAGAGGCTTGTCCGCCGCGCTGCGCGTGATCGCGTCGGCCATCAGCGGTGCCGCCGGTTTGCCCGCCACCAGCGGTTCTTGCCCGGTCGCGTTCGCGACCGCAGCGACCAGGGACCCGTTCCCGACGAGCAACCCCCGCTCGGACGGCAACGTCGCATCGACATTGGTCGCGATCCACAGCGCACCCGCCCGAATGGCAAGGGCCGCTTCCGAGAGTGTCGCCCACGACGTGTCCGGCGAGTATCCCTGGATCACGGCCAGTGGCCGGTCGTCCGCGCTGCGTGTCACCGCAATGCCGACTTCGCGGACCTCCTGTGCCAACCCGTCCGTGCCGAGAACAAGGGCACGAGAACCGGGTTCCAGGTGTTCGGACAGCAGGCGAGCCGCCGATTGCGCACTCGTCACCACCTGATCGGGCGTCGCGTCGAATCCCATGCCCACCAGGTGCTCGGCGACCTCCGTGGGACGACGGCTCGCATTGTTCGTCACGAAGATGGTCGTGCGATCGACCTGTCGGAGGGTGTCGACGGCGCCGGCCACCGGCCGGTGCCCGGCGAAAACGGTGCCGTCGAGGTCGAGGAGCAGTGCGTCATACACATCGGTCAACACTGGCACCGGATCTGAGGTCTGGGTCTCGACTTCCGGCTCTGCGACCTCGGGGACTGCGGGTGCAGCCACTTCATCGTCGGCCTCGACGGCCTCGAGTGCCGCCAATGGCGCGCCATCTTCGGAGGACTCGTCAGGGGCCGACTCGTCACGCTTGTCGGGAACCGGTTCGTCGAGCACCGGCCTGTCGAGCGCCGTCTCGTCCGGTGACACCTCGTCCGATGACGCCTCGGCGGGCTCCCCACCCACCGACAACTCCATCAGTCGGAACTCGGCGTCGGTCGCGTCGTCGATGTCGGCGGCAGATGCGTTCATGAACCACGTCATCGCATCGTCGATCCGTCCGGCGGCCTCGAGCGCCGACGCATACGCATAGAAGACGCGCGCCGCTGCCGTGCCGGTACGGCCCGGGCTGAGGTCCTCCAACTGCAAGGTGACCAGCGCCTTGTCGGGCTCACCAAGATCGGTTCGGGCGCCGGCCTCGACGATGCGCAATTCGGTCGCCTCGTCTCCGGTCAGCGCGCGTCCCTCGTCACTCCGTGCGATCTCGATCGCACGCTCCGGCCGTCCCAGGCCTCGCTCCGCGTCCGCGATCAGCGGCAGCAGCGACGAGCTTCCGGTGATCCGGCGAGCTGCCCGCAGCTCCGAGATCGCCTCCTGCCATTCGCCCGCGTTGTACGCCGCGATGCCCGCGGTTTCGCGCACCACACCCACCCGCGTCGCACGACGACGAGCCGCTCGCGCATGCTCGAGCGCAAGCGCCGGGTCCTCGTAGAGAAGGTCTGCCACCATCACCAGGTGACGGGCAACGGCTTCCGCATTCGACTTGTCGAGCGTCAGCAGGTCACGCCGCGTCTCGGAGTCGAGATCCGAAGCGCTCACCTCGTCGGGAATCGCCGGCTCCGCCGGACGATCCGACGGCACCGAGCGTTGCGGGGAGCCACCCTGACGTTGCGGGCGGCGGCCGCGATTGCGATCACGGTCAGTCATGGAAGCCAATCTATGCCCTGGGCCCGCACACGGCCGACCCGACCCCGCATCGTCGACGTCGGCGCGGGTGCTGTTCGTCGACGCGGGGCCTGCGTGTTCACGCGCTCGCTGCACCGAGCGCGTGAACGTGGGGACGCCGCGTCACCGTGGAGAACCCGCGTGAAGCTCAGCGTGGCGCGGGTGTTGTTGGTCGACGCGGTGCCCGCATGCCGGCGCGGTCAGTGCACCGAGCGCGTGAACGTGGACGCACCGCGGGAACGAGTGGGCGCCGCGTGAAGCCCAGCGTGCCGCGGGTGCTGTTCGTCGACGCGGTGTCTGCTTGCCGGCGCGGTGCCTGCATGCTCACGCGGTCAGTGCAATGAGCGCGCGTAGACGGGGTCGCCGCGGGAACGTGGACTTGCCGCGTGAAGCTCACCCGTGGCGCGGATGCTGTTCGTCGACGCGGTGCCTGCATGCTCACGCGCTCGGTGCACTGAGCGCGTGAACGTGGAGGTTCCGCGGGAGCGTGACGGCGGCGCGTGAACATCCCCGAAAAAAGGGGGGTGCGGAATGCGGTGATGCCCCGCAACACGTGAGTGTTGCGGGGCATCCCGGAATGATAGTTCGGCGGTGTCCTACTCTCCCACACCGATCAGAGTGCAGTACCATTGGCGCTGGTGGGCTTAGCTTCCGGGTTCGGAATGGGACCGGGCGTTTCCCCACC
>NZ_JBDZDJ010000037.1:0-29839 GCF_040049135.1 Gordonia sp. VNK1
GGATTCAGTCTCAGCAGAGAAGGACACCCCCCACACTCTGACTGCGACCACCGACAAGCGTGAGACGTCAACGATGTCCCGACGACACGACGTCAAGCATGTCCCGAGCCCTTACACGTCACATCCGGGAACATCGCCACGACACCGGCCGGCGTTCGATCGCCCTTGTTCAGCCGGTCGGACGGTTCGACCATTCACAAGCCGCAGTTCACGTCGCGTAGCGGTCTCCTAGCAACCCGCCGCTTCAGCACTGCAACCTCGAACTATGACGCGCCGGCCGGGGAGCAGTGCTGGCCTGAGGATTCTGACAAGTTAGTGAGAACCCACAGGTGACAAGATCATGAGAAACCCCAGTTCGCGACTGACAAAGAGGATGAGATCCTACAGAACAGGAGGATGACAGGTCAAGCGTCACCGCACGGTGAAGTCGACCAACGATTCCAGCCCCCGGAGATCCGCACCGTTGCGCGTCACAAGCGTCAACCCGTTTGCGACGGCCACCGCTGCGATCATCCTGTCGAGGACGTGGGATCTTGCCCTACCGCCGTTGGCGACCGCCTGTCTGACGATGCGACCGTAGGCGACTGCGGCCGCATCGTCGTACGGAACGCCGTCCCGGAAGTGTGTGATCAAATCCTCCAGAAGGTCATGACGCGCAATTCTGGATTCGCCGTCGACCGTGTAGAGCCCCATGCGCAGCTCGGTGTACGACAGCGACGAGACGAAGAGTTCGTCGAAGTCGTCGAGATCGGGCGCCGTCTCGCCGGGCTTGTTCACCGCAACCAGCACCGACGTGTCGAGCAACGCTGCCACCATCAACGCTCCCAAGGATCGTCGACGTCCTCGGCCCGCTGATCCGCCAACTCCTCAGCCCAACGCGTGTCATGCGCGTGCGAGCGCATGAGAGCCGCGAACTCGCGCGGTGCCACGCCGATTCGCTTGGAAATCGGCCGCAACTCTGCGACCGGACGGTTGTGTTTGGTGACCACAAGCGTGCGGCCGTCAGCTACCGCGGACAGCGCTGCCGTCGGATTCTGGCGCAGTTCACCCACAGAAACGGACTCAGTCATGGCATCCATGCTCACGGCAATCTAGATATTTGTCTAACTACCCGGCGCGCACCGGGCGGCGCAATCACGGACGGTTGGTGCCGATGAGCCGGTCAACGACCTCGACACATTTCTGAAGTCCGGCGCTGTCGGCCATCGCGGTCGCCATGCGTTCGGCAGCCTGCGCATACGACGAGTCATCGAGCACGTGGCGCACCGCCTCGCGCACTGCAGCGGCAGAGGGCATTTCGGACTTCAGCCGTCGCCCGACGCCCGACCAGGCGATCCGCGCACCCACCTCGGGCTTGTCCTCCAGGCCACCACTGGTCACGACGGGGACGCCGTACCGCAGCGCGTACTGAACGCCGCCGTAGCCGCCGTTGGTGACGAAGACGTCGGTCTTCGGGAGCAGGTCGTCGTACGGAAGATATTCGGCGGCAAAGGTATTGGCGGGAAGCTCGGGAAGTGTGTCGACGCGTCGACCGCCGGTGGAGACGACGATGTGCACGTCGTCGTCGGCGAATGCCTCCAGGGTGGGGGTGATGATCTGACGGTAATCCCGGTTGGCGAAGGTGCCCTGCGTGACGTGGATGACCGGCCGCGAACCGTCGAGCTGCGACCACCAGTCGGGTAACGGGGCCCGCGAACCGGTCGCCGAGACCGGTCCGACGAAGTGGAGGTGCTCGGGAGCATCGCTCCTGGGGTATTCGAACTCGGGCACGGTGAACTGGAGGATGGCATCGGCGTGCCGTGGCCAGTCGAGAACGAGGAATTCCAATGGCGTGCCATGGATCTCGCGATGAATTCCGTCGGCGACCCTCTGCGCATCGGCCAGGACCAGACGACGCGCCACCTGGGCAAGCGCCGCGTTGCGCAGCCGCCCGACCGGCCCCGTCACGGGTAAGAGCCCCATCCCGCCCGGAGCCGTGTCGCGGCTGCTGATGAACAGCGGGGTCACCCCGCATGCGATCACGGGCGGGCGTTGAGCTGGGTCGCCGCCCAACAGGTACGCGCCTCCGGCGAACGCTCCGTCGGTGAGCACCGCGTCGGCAGGCGTCTCGGCGAAAAGCGTCTGCAGGGCCTGGTATTGCGATTGCGCAGGTCGGACAAACGTGTTCTCGATGTCAAAGGCGAGCGCCCGGATTCCGCTGAGTTCGCGGCGTTCGGGGAACACGACGTCCCAGTCCTGCCGGTCGTCGAAGTCCGCCTCCGGAGGTAACGGCACATGCTGCGCACCAACGGCTGTCACCTTCTCGGCGAAGCGAGAGCCGGTCAGAAAGCGGACACGATCCCCCCGCTCCACCAGGTGACGCGCAACGTTGAGCAGCGGCGTCACGTGGCCGTGCAGCGGCACGGTGCCGATGACGATGTCGGACATCGGGGGATCCTTCCGGGCGGTGTTGCACCCAGCGTCCTCCCTGAGGGGGCCGGGGTCGCGAGTAGCGGGCTACTCGGTTGCCGATGCCCGACGCGGTGTCCTTCTCACGACCGATACTTCTTGTCGTAGGGACCACGTAACGTCCCCGTCCGTGAAGATGAAAACATCGCGTGCCGCCGCATTCCTCGTCGCCCTTGCCGCTCCGTTCGCCATCGGCGTCGCCACCACCGCCCACGCATCCGCACAGCCCGTTGCCAATTCGGCCATCACCGGAGCGTTGTCGAGCCCGCAGGTTCAGTACGTTCCCGCGTCCACCGTGAGCCGGCAGAATGCCGTGGAGTCGGCGGAGGCCTACTTGAGCATCAGCGCGTTCTCGCGCCAGGGACTCATCGAGCAACTCGAGTACGAGGGCTTCTCCAACGCCGACGCGGAGTACGCCGTCGATCACATCACCGTCGATTGGAACGAACAGGCCGCAAAGTCCGCGAAGAGCTATCTGGAGATCAGTTCGTTCTCACGCCAAGGGCTCATCGAGCAACTGGAATACGAGGGCTTCACCCCCGCGCAGGCGCGGTACGGCGTGACCGCCGTGGGACTCTGACAGGCATTCTCGACGAAACGTCGTAGAACGTCACCCCAGAGCGTGACGTTCTACGACGTTCATCGTCTGTGCCACGAGCGTCCGACAGCACACAGAGGAATGCGCGCGCCTCACTCAAAACATGCGGCCGGACCCTGCCGCCAGCCGGCCGCGAAGGCCAGAGCCTGCTGCTCCGCCGTGCCATGGGCGTCGCCGGGCGCATCGGAATACCGGAACAGCTTGACGACCTCCTCGAGATCACCGTCCTCGACGACGATCACCCCGTCGCGCGCGAGATCGCCGAGCGCCCCGCCGGCCAGGCACTCGGCCTGCAACTCCTGCGGATCCTCGACCAACGACGACGGCACCTGCGCGAGAATCGCGTGCCCCCACTCGTGGGCGACCACGTCGTAGACGATGACGTCGCCGATCGAATCCGCCAATTCCAGGTAATCCGAACCGAATTGGACCGAGTGATCCCGCGGGCAGTAGATCGCATTCATCTCCGGCATCGGACCGCACGCGGTCGCGTCACCCGGATCGATGACTCCGCGGACGGTCGGCGGCTCGTAGTCGATCCCGAACATCTCCGGCGCCTGCTGCGCCCAATAGTCTGCGATCACGTCGACCGCGGCGTGGTAGTCCTCGGCAACCGACTCCGAGGCACCGGAGTCGGCCGCCGCGATCGCCGTGCCGTCGCCCACGGAGAATGCGGCAGCGGTGATCACCGTCGCCGCGGTGATCAGTGAGGTGAGAAATGGTCGCACGGGGGCGTCCCTTCGATGGGCGTCCGCCGCTGCGGGCGGGACGCTTGGATGGTGTTGCCCTATAAGAGGGACGGGGCACCGTCGCGGTTCCATCGAGTTGCGTGGATCATTCGAACGGTTGAGGCCGGGATGAGCGCTGTCAGTTCGGGAGTGAGCGCGGTCAACGTGTAAGCGAGCGCTGTGAACGTCGAGGTGAGCGCTGTCAGTGCGGGAGTGAGCGCTGTCAACGTCAGAGCGAGCGCTGTGAACGTCGAGGTGAGCGCTGTCAGTGCGGGAGTGACTCAGCCCTTCCGGAGCGCAGCCACGATCGCCGCGACTCGCCGGTCGCGGGTCTCGTCCTTCTTCGCCTCGGCCACCGAGCGCGCGAACTCCTTGCGTCTGGTGAACGAGAGGGCGTCGAAGGACGCCTTGATCGCCGGGTCGGCGGCCAACGCGTCGGCGAGTGCCGGCGGGATCTCGACCTCACGAGGGGCACTGTCGAGGGCGATCTCGACGTCGATGGTGTCGCCGGGCTCCACGCCGAGTCGTGCTCGAACCGCCTTGCTGAAGCCGACGACGTTCTGCCCGCCCATCCGGCCGACGCGCCCGGCGACGGTGACACCGCCGACGGTGATCGACACCGGCGGTGTCTTGCCGCCGCCGAGTACGGCGACTTGCTCATCGGTCAGCATCACCGCCGCCGCGGGCCCCGTCGGCTCCAATACCGTTGTGATGCTCAGCTTCTCGCCCATGGATGACTTCCTCTCAATCGTCGATGATCGCGGCACCGCGTCGTCGGAGTTCGGCGAGGCCGTCGCGTCGGGCCTGCAGCAGCTCGGGTGGATGCCCGGCCCAGTCGGTGAGTTCACCCACCACGCGCACCGCCGCCCGGGTCCGGAACGACTGGGTCGGATTGCCGGGGAACTTCTTGTCGGTCACGTTCGGGTCGTCCTCGATCGCACCAGTCGGCTCGACAACGTAAATGCGTCCGGGCCCGCCACCTCTTGCCAGCTCGGCACCCCACACCGCAGCATCCAGGGTGCGGGTGACGTACACGTGATTGGCGATGCGCCCGTCCTCGAAGTTCGATCCGTGACCGGCGACGAGGAGATCCCCGATCCGCAGATCGGCCTTGGTGCCGTGCAGGAAGGCTCCCGACTCGTGCGGCTCAAAGGGTTGCGGGGGTTGCTGTGTCACCGTGTCACTCCAGCCCAGGTTTGTGATGGGACTCGTCGAGACTGCTGATCACCGAGACTACTGGCACGCCACGTGAGAACAACGTCGTGGAACGTCATTCCCTGGAGTGACGTTCCACGACGAACTTCTGGTGGATCGCCGCTCCCGAGGCTGCCCTGGACCCGTCATGGGCCATGATGGAAACCCCTCGTCGTCGACCGCCGGAGCACGCATGCGCCTCACCTCTCTCGGCCGCCCGTCTCGCGGAGCGATCTGACGATGTCGTCGTCCCGATCGGTTCCCGTCACCCCGACCGACGTCGACCGTCTCTTCCCGTCGCGGTTGCGCAGCCTCGACGACAACGATCCGGTCGGGCCGCTGTGGCGGGCCGCGCAGATCTTCCGGCTCGCGTCGTTCTGTTACGCCCTCGGGTTCCAGATCGCCATCAACAACGACCTGGTGCGACCCGGCCTGACCTGGGTGCTCTTCGCGTTGATGGCCATCGCCAACGTGTGGTGGTCGATCGGATACGTCGCCGGTTTCGGACGCAACTGGTGGTTCGTCGGCAGCGAGATCGCGGTGTCGGTGGTGATGATCCTGTCGACCTCCTACGTCGCCGACGCGGCCTGGGTGGCCGGCAACCAACCCTGGCCCACCACCCTGTGGATGACCAACTGTGTCCTGTCGGCGGCGTTGCTCGGCGGGTCGCTCTACGGGATGGCTGCCGGCGCGGCCATCGGCGCGAGCACCTTCGTCGTCAAGAACTACATCGTGTGGAATTTCGGTCGTAACGCGACATTCCTGTTGCTCATCATGACGGGCATGGCCCTCGGGCTGGCCGCGACGCGGGCGCGCGTCACCCACGCCCGCCTGAGCGCCGCGATCCGGTCGGCGGCCGAGGCATCCGAACGTGAACGGCTCGCCCGCGAGGTCCACGACGGCGTGTTGCAGGTTCTGGCGCTGGTGGCTCGTCGTGGTTCGGAAATCGGTGGTGAGACAGCCGAACTCGCCAGGCTGGCCGCCGAACAGGAACAGCGTCTGCGACGGCTGATCGCCGCGCAACCGGCGACACCGGCCGACGATCCACCCGCCGGTGAGCAGGATCTCGCCGCAGCACTGCGGGCCCTCGGCAGCGACGCGGTGTCGGTCAGCACCCCACCCGACGCCGTCGCACTACCCGCCGAGGCGGCTGCCGAGATACTCGCCGCGGTCGGCAACATCCTGCACAATGCGGAGTTGCATGCCGGTCCCGACGCCCACAGCTATGTTCTGCTCGAAGATCTCGACGACGAGGTGATCGTCAGCGTCCGCGACACGGGCATCGGAATTGCGCCGGGACGTCTCGAACAGGCGCGTGCGGAGGGCAGGATGGGAATCGACCGCTCGATCATCGGCCGGATCGACGATCTCGGGGGCCACGCGCGGTTGCACACGGCCCCCGGCGCGGGGACCGAATGGGAGTTGACGATCCCGCGGGATCCGGTCGCGCACCGAGGAACGACGGAGGAGACAACCCGATGACCGCGACCGGTGATGCCCCGATCCGGGTGATGGTGGTCGACGACCACCCGATGTGGCGCGACGGCGTCGCCCGTGACCTCACCGACGAGGGGTTCGAGGTCGTCGCCACGGCCGACGGTGTCCGCGCGGCCACCGCACGCGCGGCCGCCGTCCAACCCGACGTGGTGCTGATGGACATGCAGATGCCCGACGGGACGGGCGCGTCGGCCACCGCCGAGGTCCTCGCGGCCTGCCCCAACGCCCACGTCCTGATCCTGTCGGCGTCGGATGAACGCGACGACGTCCTCGAGGCCGTGAAGGCCGGCGCCACCGGATATCTGGTGAAGAGTGCGCAACGCTCCGAACTGGTCGCCGCGGTCCGCGCCACGGCCGCCGGACAGACCGTGTTCACGCCCGGGCTGGCGGGTCTGGTCCTCGGTGAGTACCGACGGATCTCCCGCGATCCCGGGCCCGACACCCCTGTCCTCACCGACCGCGAGACGCAGGTGTTGCGGGAGGTCGCCAAGGGCCTCTCGTCCCGGCAGATCGCGACACGACTGTCGATCAGCCCGCGCACCGTCGAGAACCACGTCGGCGCTGCGCTGCGCAAACTCCAGTTGGCCAATCGGGTCGAGTTGACGCGCTACGCCATCGAACACGGACTCGACCGCGACTGAGACAACGAGCCGCCACGGCCCACTACCGAGGGCCACTGGGTAGATGTACGCATGATCGCCGGCCGCGTCTGATCGAGGCTTGCAGGCATGTCTCCCACCGCCCCCGACGGCTCCCCCGCGAGCCTGCTCCACCGCATTCACGGTGAGGTCGCCGACCTCACGCGACGCATGTCGATCGTCTCCGGCGACGTCGCCACCCTCGAATCGCTCCTCGCCGAATCCGCGCCGGCACCCGCTGACGCACCCACGCCGACGCCGACCGCGGCGCAGCCGATGTCCTCACCCCAGCAGCCGGCAGCACCGAACCCGACGTCGCCGCCCGCACCGCCATTTGTCGCACCGCCCGCCGCGGCACCGCACGCTGCATTCGCCGCGCCACCGTTTGTCGCGCCTCCGCTTGCCGCCGCACCGTTCGCCGGCGCACCATTCGTCGCCGCACCGTTTGCCGCCCCACCCGCTCCACCGTTCGTCACGGCACCCGCCGGTCCGCCGCCCTTCCCTCCGGGTGGCCGCCCCTACCCCGTCGGCCTTCCGCCGGCACCGCGCCCGTATACGCCCCCGCCACCGCGACCGTCGATGTCCGAGCGGATCGCGGCGGCCACCGAACGCGGTCTGGTCGGGACGGTCCTGGCCATCGCGGGCGTGGCCGTCACCCTGACCGGCGTGGTGTTCCTGCTGGTCCTCGCCGCGCAGGCGGGACTGCTGCGCCCGGAGATCCGCGTCGCCGGCGGTGCTCTGCTCGCGGCGATCCTGTTCGGTGCGGGTCTGCTTCTCGGTCGACGCGACGGCAAGCGCACCGCCGCCGGAGCGGTGATCGCCACCGGTGTCACCACGGCGCTGTTCGACGTCCTCGCCGCAACCGCCATCTATCACTGGTTCCCCGGCTATGTCGCGGTGATCGTCGCGGCCGTCATCGCCGCCGGCGGACTGGCCGTGGCACATGCGTGGAACAGTCAGGCACTCGGCCTGATGGTCGGTGTCGCGTTGATCGTGTTCTCTCCGTTCCTGTCCGGGGGACCGAACATCCTGCTCGTCGGATTCCTGCTCGCGTACTCGGCCGCCACCATGTGGATTCAGTTGCGGCGCAACTGGACCGCGCTGTATGCGGTCAACACCGTCGCCGTGGCCCTGCCGTTGATCGCCGTGGCGCTGACGGCCCCGGCCGGCGACGGCGCCCTGTTCGTGGTCGCCGCGCTGGTCAATGTGCTTCTCGCCCTGGGCTCGTCGGTCGTGTTGATGCGATGGTCCACTCGCGCACTACTGTTGGCGTTGTTCTCGGTGGTGCCGCTGCTGCCGCTGCTCGCCGCCACCGGGATTGTCGGGGCCGTCGTCGCCACCGTCGCCCTGTCGGCCGTCACCCTGCTGCTCGCATCGCTCGCGGTGGGCGGCGGGCAGCTTCATCCGTCGATCACCGTGGCGTGCCGGACCGTGTGGCTGACCGCGTCGGCGGCCACCGCCGCCGCCGCGCTGGGGTCGAGTCTCCACGGCACGGGCGTGATCGTCGGGATCGCCGGGGTGGGGTTGGTCGTCGCGGTCGCGAGTTGCTTCGGCGCGTCGCTGGACGCCCCGATCGCCCTGACGCTGCGCATCATCGGGTTGTTGTTCACCGGCGCAGCGATCCTGGCCACCCTGCCGTCGGGTGCCCTGCAGATGCTGTTCGTGTCGTCGATCGGGATCGCGGATCAGGCGATGCTGCTGGCCGCGGCGGTCCTGTCGCTCGTCGCCGCGGGTGTGCTCGTCTGGTCGTGGTCGCAGGGCCGTGCGGCCACCGACCAGCAGATCTTCGCCATTCTCGGTGGCCTGATCACGCTGTTCCTGGTCACCGAGATCTGTGTCTTCCTCGGGGGTCTGATCAGCGGTGGGAGCACCGGCGGTATCCGCGGTGGACATGCCGCGGCGACCATCGTGTGGGTGCTGGCCGCGGCGGCCGGTCTGCTGTGGGCGCGGCGCCTGCACGGCAACGCTCGCGGGATGACGATCACGGTGAGCCTGGCCGTCATCGCCGCCGCGATCGCCAAGTTGTTCCTGTTCGACCTCGCCGCCCTCGACGGCGTGTTCCGGGTCATCGCGTTCATCGTCGTCGGGCTGCTGTTGCTGTCGCTGGGTGCGGCGTACGCACAGTCGCTGGGTTCGCCGGACAACCGCGGTGTCGGGCCGCAAACGCATGGGCCGCAGATGCACGGGCCCCAGGCGCAGACGCCTCAGCCGCGATCGCCGCAGACCTGGTGATGCGGATGCGGTGACCTCGGCTGACGTGGACGGGCCGGTTCGGAGGATTCCTCCGAACCGGCCCGTCGTTGTGCGGGTCAGCGCTTGTGCGTGTGGGGGTCAGCCGATGATCGTCGCGAGCCGCTGCGCGAGACCGTCGAACTGATGCCCACCCGTGGTGTGGCGGTGCACGGTCGCCGACGGAAGCCGCGCGGCGTTCAGCGTCAGATGCCCGAACTCCACCACCTCGTCGTCGGCGCAGTGATGCAGCGCGAGTTCGACGTCGGGTTCGGGGCCGTCGAAGGCGTACTCGGGGACATCCCATCCGACGGGCTCGAAGTTCGGCATCGCCAGCAACGTGGCGCGCCGCACCGGCACGGAGGTGGCGGTCTCGGCCAGGACCTGGAGCAGCACCGATGCCCCGAACGAGTGGGCGACGAGGACGTCGTCGGGGCCGAGTCGGTGCAGGTGGGTGCGGATCGGGGATGCCCACGCGGCCGGTGACATGTCCTCGTCGGGGAGCAGCGGGTAGGTCAGGTCGGCGTCGAGCAGGCTCGCCAGCCCGTCGGCCAGGGATCGGTCGTCGTCGCCACCCCCGGCCCCGTGGATGAACAACAATCGCCTCGTCATCAGCGGCTCCTCTCTATGGTGAGTACAGACCCGGCCCGGCGACGAAACTCATCGCTGCCGGCGGATCGGGCGAAAAGATTCTCCTGAGACATGTCGAATTCCGTGTGGTGGCTCCGTCTCCTCAGTGAATGCGGAACACATGTCCGCGTCGGACGAAAGGCAGGCCGATGGCCAAGTATCTGATGCTCAAGCACTACCGCGGCGGAAAGACCCCGGTCAACGACGTTCCGACCGATCAGTGGACTCCCGCCGAGTGGGAGGCGCACATCCAGTACATGCAGGATTTCGCCGAGAAACTCGAGTCGTCCGGCGAGTTCGTCTCCGCCGACGCGGTGTCGATGGACGGCGTGTGGGTGCGTTCCGACGGTGAGGGCCGACCGCCGGTCACCGACGGCCCGTTCGCCGAGACCAAGGATCTGATCGCTGGCTGGATGATCATCGACGTCGATTCCTATGACCGCGCCCTGGAACTGGCCGGCGAGTTGTCGGCGGCTCCGGGCGCCGGTGGGCGTCCGCTCGGCGAATGGCTCGAGTTGCGGCCGGTGATGTCCGCGCCACCGACCATCACCGAATGACCACCGGCGACCGCGGGGATCTCGGGGATCTCGGGGATCTGGATGCGTCGGCGATCGGCGCCCAGATCCCCGCGGTCATCGGCATCCTCGTCGGACGCGGGGCCGACTTCGCCTCCGCCGAGGACGCGGTGCAGTCCGCGCTGGTCCGCGCCTGGGAAACCTGGCCGACGCGGCCCCCACAGAACCCGAAGGCCTGGCTCGTCACGACCGCGTGGCGGATCTTTCTCGATCAGGTACGTGCCGACGGATCCCGTGCTGCGCGTGAGCAACTCGTCGCCGCCGAGCCGGCGCCCGGCGACTCGGCAGACACCGACGACACGCTGTGGTTGTACTTTCTGTGTGCCCATCCGCGGTTGACGCCGTCGTCGGCGATCGCGTTGACGCTGCGCGCGGTCGCGGGCTTGACGACCCGACAGATCGCCGAGGCGTACATGGTGCCGGAATCGACCATGGCGCAACGGATCAGCCGGGCCAAGCAACGCATCGCGGGTGTCCGTCTGGACGAGCCGGGTGATGTGGCGGCGGTGCTTCACGTGCTGTACCTGTTGTTCAACGAGGGATACTCGGGCGAGGTCGACCTCGCCGCCGAGGCGATCCGGGTGACCCGCACGCTCGCAGCACGGCTCGACGATCCGGAGACCGACGGGTTGCTCGCGCTGATGCTGCTGCATCATGCTCGACGTCCGGCGCGGATCGGCGTTGGCGGACAACTCATTCCGCTCGCCGAGCAGGACCGGTCGGCCTGGGATTCCTCGCTCATCGTCGAGGGGGTGGCGATCCTGCAGGCCGCGCTGGCTCGCGATCGGCTCGGCGAGTATCAGGCCCAAGCGGCGATCGCCGCCTTACACGCGGATGCCCAGCGTGTGGAGGAGACCGACTGGGTGCAGATCGTCCAGTGGTATGACGAGCTCGTGGTGTTGACCGATTCTCCTGTCGTGCAACTCAATCGAGCCGTCGCGGTCGGGGAGGCCGACGGTCCGGCCGCCGGGCTCGCCGCGCTGAGTGAGGTCGATCCGACGGTGCCCCGGTTTGTCGCCGCGTCCGCCCATCTACATCTCAACGCCGGCGACTACGCGACGGCCGCAAAGGAATTCGCTGAGGCTGCGCGCCAGGCGACCACGAACGCCGAGCGCGATCATCTGACCCGACAGGCCCTGCACGCCACCACCACGCTCAACACCGGAGACGATCGCCCGACGGACCACTGAGGACGCTGTGCGGATCACTTTGACAGAAGGCACTGCATCTTCCTCACTTGTCAGACAAGTGCTACTCTGCGTGCACACTGCTGGTTCGCTCAAGGAGACCCGATATGACGTCCCGCCATCCGTCCGATCACCACCGCGCAGACCGGCCCGGGCTGGGCATAGCGCTCGGCATCGGCGCGACCGGCGGCGTCATCGGGGGACTGCTCGGCGGCGGTAGCGGCGTCTTCTACGTCCCCGCTCTCGAGAAGGTGACCTCGCTGTCGCGGCCGAGCCTGCACGGCACGGCCGGCGCCGCCAACATCGCCGTCACCGGAGTGGGCGCGGCGACCTTCGCCCTGGTCGGTGGCTCTATCGATCTGCACGCCGGCACCGGAATGGTCATCGGCGGAACACTCGGCGCACTCCTCGGCGTGCCATTGATCCTGAAGATCCCGCACCTGGTGCTGCGGTGGTTGTTCGTCGCGATTCTGCTGGCCACGGGCCTCAAACTGATTCTCGATGCCGCCGGAGCCGACCCCCTCCAGGGATCGGCCGTGGTGCCCGCCGGTTGGATTGCCTCCTGGGAATTCACGCTTCCGGTTTCGCTGATTCTCGGGTTCGTCATCGGGGCCTGGGCCGCCGGTATGGGACTGGGTGGTGGTCTTCTCGCCGTGCCCGCACTGATGCTGCTCTTCGGTACTGACCTGCCGACCGCGGAAGGCACTTCGCTGCTGATGTTCTTTCCGAACGCCATCGTCGGGACCATCGCCCATGCCCGCCAGGGCACGGCCGATCTGCGCCTCGGCACCCTACTCAACATCGGCGCGCTGCCAGGCGCCGTCGTCGGGGTCCTGCTGGCGTTGGCACTCGACATCAAGGTCCTCAGCGTGGTGTTCGCCCTCTTCGCCCTCGCAATCGCCGTCCGAGAGATGTACCGCATGTGGCGTGAGGTGAGCGCTGCGGCGCAGCCCACGGCAGCCCGGTCTGACTATCATCGTCAGCGATCGTCGTCACATGGCTAGGGATGCGGGAAACGGGAGAAATGGAAGCACTCACACGGGTGCCGCTGTCGGAGCGGGCGGCCCGGGCATTGCTCGACGACATCCGCGACGGACGTTGGGCGATCGGTGAGCAACTTCCCGGTGAAGTGGCACTCGCGAGCGAACTCTCGGTGGGCCGCTCGACGATACGCGAGGCGATCCGCCGGTTGGCTGCTCGCGGCGTGTTGGTCACCAAACAAGGTGTCGGCGTGTTTCTCGCCGCCGCAGAACCGGCCGAGCCATGGGATCAGCTCGCGCAGATCGCCGAGATCGGCGACGTCTTGCAGGTCCGCATCGCCATCGAGTCGCGGGCTGCCGCACTGGCAGCCCTCGCCCACGACAGCGAAGATGCGACCGCGATTCGGGAGGCCCTCAACGCCCGCAACGATGTCGCCGGCTCCGGGCCCGAAGCACTTGCGACGGCCGACATCCGACTGCACCGGCGAATGGTTCAGGCGTCGCACAGCCCGTTGTTGATCGCGCTGTTCGACAGTCTGCGACCGCGCCTGATCACCGCCATGACCGACATGCTCACGTTGATGGACCTCGACGATCACGACACATCAGATCACGAGAGATTGGTGGCAGCCGTCTTGGACCGTGATCCGGAAACTGCCGAAGCTCTCACTCGCATACACCTTTTGGGCCTCGCAGACCAACTCGGAAAGCGGGATTGAGGGCGGACCGTCGCGCTTGGGCCCCGTCACCTTCCGATGGCGGACGCCACGATGTCGGCCATGGCCCGCCGACCCAGCGGGGTGGGGTGACGGGCCTGAACCGTGAGCGCGTCACTGTTGCCCTGGAACCATCGCAGGGCGTCGGGGGCGCACGCGTCGTGTCCCCGGGCGGGTGTGGCGATGTCGACGAACTCCGCGCCCGATCTGGCGGCCGCGGATCGGAGCACATCGTTGAACCGGTCGAAGAACCGGGTCACGACGGGAACATCGGCGTCGCTGATGTTCGCTTGTCCAGGACAGCCTTTCGCCCCGTAGTAGCCGCCGTGTCCGACGACGAGCACCCGGGCCGATGGGGCCTTGGCGTGCACCGCGCGCAACGTCGTGTCCATCTTCGGTGCCAGTCCGTCCAGTGCGGTGTCGATGGTCGAGGCCATCGACGTGTTCGTTCGGCATCGTGCGTCCATGCCGAAGATCGGTGCGAAGCACGGGGAGATCAGCCCCCACCAGCCGATGTCATTGCCGCCGATCGACAGGGTCACCACCCGTGTCTGTGCCGGCAGCGCCTCGATCTGCGGGCGCATGAAGCCGTGGAGGGTGAGTTGCGGTGTGGTGGTCACGTTGGCAGTGGTCGCGCCGCCGCAGGCCCGCGTGGTCACCGAGACGCCCAGTGTCGTCGCAGCGAGCAGCGGGTAGGAGTCCGGGCCGCGACCACATCCGTCGACGAACGGTGCGGTCCAGGAGGCAACGGTCGCACGCGAATCACCCAGCGCCACATAGTACGCCGAGGCGGCAGCAGGGGCAGCGCCCGCCGGGGCGAGCGTCATGACCGATGTCAGCGCCGACAGACCGACGATGAGCACGAAAACGGCACGACGCCACACGAAGACGTCACGGAGCATGTCCACCTACCCGAGATCAGCCCCGACGACCGGCGATGAGATTAGCATCCCTGCAGGTAGCCGACGACTCGACCGTTGGGACCGGCGAAGAGATCAGACGGGACGTCGGGTGGCCGGGTCCTGGCAGGCGCTGTTGACCGCCGGGATCACCTGGGGACGAAACCCTGCTCCGGAAGAGATTGTGAGCGCCGAGACGAGTCCACCCACCGCGCACATGGCGGACGCGATCAGCATCGCGACGCCGAATCCGTCACCCAGCGGTTCACCCGGTCCGGCCGTGATCCCGGCGACGGCTGGAAGGACCGCGACCGCCAGCAGGCCCGCGATGCGGGCCACGGCGTTGTTGACGCCCGCCGCGGTACCGGCGTGTGCATCGTCGACCGCGCCCAGCGCCACGGCGGTCAACGGGGCCACGGTGACCGTCATACCGATCCCGAAGAGCACCACGGCGGGAAAGGCCGACGTCAGATAGTGCTGTCCGGGAACGACTCTGGCCATCAGACCCAAGCCGACGGCGGCGATCACGGGGCCGATCGTCATCGGTATCCGTGGGCCGGTGCGCTGGGCGATGGCGCCCGCGGCGGGCGACCCGAACAGCATGATGACCGTGCCCGGGAACATCGCGGCTCCGGCCTCGAGGGCCGAGTACCCCATGCTCTGTTGTAATTGCAACGCCAGCAGGAACAGCGCCCCACCGAGGGCCGCGTACACCAGCAGGGTGGTGAGGTTCGCCCCGGAGAACTGGCGGGACCGGAACAGCTCAAGCGGCAACAATGGTGTGCGCACCCGGTTTTCGACGATGAGGAACCCGCAGAGACTGAGGGTTCCGATCGCGGCGGCGACGATCGTACCGGTCCCCCAGCCGCGTGCCGGACCCTCGATCAGGGCATAGATCACCCCGGCCAGTCCGATGGTCATCGCCAGTGCGCCCGCGAGATCCAGCCGGCCGGTTGCCGATCCATCGCGGGACTCCGGGATGTGTTTCAGCGCAATCAGTATCGCTCCGGCAGCGAGCGGAACACTGAGCAGGAAGACCCACCGCCACGACACCGCGTCGACCAGCCAGCCTCCGACGAACGGTCCCAATGCACTTGTTGCTCCGGACATCCCGGCCCAGAGGCCGACCGCCCGGCCACGATCGTCTTCGTCGATGCCGGCATTGATCAGTGCCAGGCTGCCCGGCACCACTGCGGCCGCGGCAATTCCCTGGACGAGCCTGGCCGCCACCAGCCAGCCGATGGTCGGGGCGCATCCGCATCCGATCGATGCCAGGGCGAACAGCACCAGTCCACCGACGAACACGCGGCGGCGGCCGTACCGATCCCCGGCGACCCCGCCGATCAGCAGAAGGGCGCCGAGGGTCAGCAGGTAGCCGTCGAGTACCCACTGCTGGCCCTGCAGTCCGGTGTCGAGGTCGCGCGAGATCGCCGGCAGGGCAACGTTGACGACGGTGCCGTCGAGAAATGCCACACCCGATCCGAGCACCGACGCGGCGATCAGCCAACGTCCTCGCGCGCTCGAGATCGGGGTGGTCATGTGGGGAATGCAGTCGTGATCGCGTTCAGCTCTTCGTTTTTCCGTCGCTGCCTGCCGCGAGGGCCCACAGGACGAGCACGGGCTGACCGAACAACCGCACCAGTCGTTTGGTATCGGAGTCGAGTCCGAAGGCGTCGATGTGGGCGACGTACTGATGGATGTTGCCGGGGAACACCGCGATGAAGAACAGTGCGGCGATTCCCGCGACGATGCGGCGATGCCGTGGCAGTGCGATCAGTGCCGCGCCGAGGCTGATCTCCACGACCCCGGAGGCGAGGACCGTGAAGTCCTTGCCCACCGGCACCCAGTCGGGGACCTGGGCCTGGAACTCGTCACGCTGAAATGTCATGTGCCCGATGCCGGCCAGTGCGAGGACCGCTCCGAGCGCGATGCGGGCTGCGGCTCGCCCTCGGGATTGGGGCGTCGTGGTCGGCGCAAGCGATGCAAGTGACATGGTTGGCCCTCAGTCCTCGGAAATCGTCAGGGTGACATCGACATTGCCGCGAGTCGCGTTGGAGTACGGGCACACCTGATGCGCCTTCTCCGCCAGTTCCTGCGCGGTGGCCTTGTCGACGGCGGGTAGCGTGATCTCCAGGTCGACCGCGATGCCGAAACGCCCTTCCGCGTCGGAGTCCAACGAGACCCGTGCGCCGACAGCAGAATCGGTCACGTCGGCCTTCTCGGCACGCGCAACCACCCGGAGTGCACTGTGGAAGCAGGCCGCGTATCCCACGGCGAACAGCTGCTCGGGGTTGGTGCCCTCACCGGTGCCACCGAGTTCCTTGGGCGTGGCCAGGTCGACGTCGACGCGTCCGTCCGAGGTGCGTCCGTGTCCGTTACGTCCGTCGCCGGTGGCCAGTGCTTCGGCGGTGTAGAGGTGACTCATGCGGATTCTCCTTGTTGCCGTTGTGATTGTTCTCGTTGTGTCTGAACGGAATTGAGTCGATCGAGTTCGTCGACGAGGTTGTGCAGGACTGCCTTGAGGGGACCGAGGTCGTCGGCCGTCACCGAGGGTTCGTGACCGTCCGCGGTCAACGCCTCGACGGAATCGGCGAGCGCAGCGGTGACGCAATCCGAGCGATCCGAGATCGCCGCGCCCTCGTCGGTCAGTTCGACGATGACGGACCGTTCGTCCTCCGGCGAGCGACGACGACGCACGAGACCCGCCGACTCGAGGCGGCGCACCAAGGGCGACACCGTCCCCGAATCCAGGTGCAGTCGTTCACACAATCCGCCGATGGGAACCGATCGTTGCTCCCACAGCACCATCATCACCAGGTACTGCGGATACGTGAGTCCCAGTTCTCGCAGGCCAGGGCGTTGGGCAGCGATCACGGCCCGCGAGGCCGCATACAACGCGAAACACAACTGGTCATCGAGGCGTGGGCTGTTCACGTCATCGACTGTAGACGTCATTTATATGTTGCACAACCTAGTTGTGTGGCACAAGGTTGGCGGTCCGGCATCGGCTATCACCTACGAAGGTGGCCTCGACCTCTCCAAGCTCGGCCCGGCAGACACGGGCCTCGACCAGCGGGTAGTCGTCACACCCGTCGGTCGAGCCGGTGCGAGCCCCCAGGGCGAGCGCCGAGTCGAGACCACCGAAAGCCGACAACCCCACGCGAGGAACCGCATCCACCCACCGGGCCTCAACCTGCCGATATCTCGATCCGCACCGCGTCGGGATAGAAGGCCAGATGATCGGCGATGTCGGCGACGGCCGCATACGGCGTGGCGTAGAACCATGCGTTGTCGGCCAGCACGGTTCCCGTCGCATCACGCAGGCCGTGATAGCCGGCGTCTCCCTTGTAAGGGCAGTAGGTCGAGAGGTCACTGCCGGTCAGCACTTCGGCGACCACGTCGGCGCGTGGTACATATTGCACTGCCGGATAGGTTGATTCACGCAGGGTCTGGGCACGGGTGGTGTCGGCGATCAGGGTGTCGCCCAGCCACACCCGCACCCGCCCCGGGGTCGGTTCGACGGTGATCGGATGGGTGGCGTCGGGTGTGAGGTGCGGTCGGTCGGACATGAGGTTCCTCGCTATGGGGTGGTGGTTCGTGACTTCAGCAGAGCAGCAGCCCTTTTCAGATCGCTGCGCAATGCCGCGGGGGTGATCAGACGCAGAACGTAAAGTGTTGGTGCCGCGACGGTCGGTACGGTCATCACCGCCGTGGCCGTGACACTGGTGCGATCTTCAGCGGGAGAAGCGAATTCGAGGACGAGTTCGGCGTCGACGGGTCCCCAACGGCCGATTTCCGCCCAGCGACGGCAGGGTTCGTTGGTGACCACCTCCATCGCCGGGCGGACCAGCGGAACCCGGGTGATGTCACGCCAACTGCTCCCCACATCACCAGGACGCGAACCCATCGCGACCACGTCGTCGATGCGTGACAGGCTCGATTGCCACTCGGGTCTGTGGTCAGGATCGGTGAGATAGCCGAACGCCACGTCGACGGGCGCATCGATATCCACACGCACCGAGGCGATCTGCGATCGGGCGGTCACAACGACGGCCATCCCGCCGGTCCGGTGCTGCCCGCCGGATACTCATCCATCGCGACCTTGTCGGCTTCCCAGGCGTCGATGACGGGTTGTATGATGCGCCAACACTGTTCGGCCGCGTCACCACGGACGGCGAGTGTGGCGTCACCGTCGAGGATGCCGGACAACACCTCGGCGTAGGCGCGGACCGATCCGCTGCCGAGGTCGGTGTCGAAGTCGATGGTCTTGAGGGTGAACGGATCGGCACCGTCGTGGACATTCAGTTGGACCGACATGGCGTCCGGTCCGAGACGCAGCCGCACCACGTTGGGCGCCACATCGGTGCCGAACTGTGCGGGGATGTGGCGCAGTGGGCGGAACGTCAACGCGATCTCCTTGTCCGCTTCGAGCGCCTTGCCGGATCGCAGCGTGAAGGGAACTCCCTGCCAGCGAGCCGATCTCACCCCGAGTGTCACCTCGGCCAGGGTCTCGGTGTTCCGTGCGGGATCGACACCGTCCTCGTCGACGTACGACGGCATCGACTCTCCGCCCGACTCGCCCGCGGTGTAGCGGGCACGACGCGAGGACGCCACCGGGTCGTCGTCCCAGATGTGCGTGGCGCGCAACGCCGCACCGGTCGCGTCACGCAGGTCGCGTTCTGCCAGCGAGGCGGGCGGATCCATGGCGACCACCGCGAGCAACTGCAGCAGGTGGCTTTGCACCATGTCCCGCAACGCACCTTCCTTCTCGTAGAAGTCGGCGCGCCCCTCTAATCCGATGCTCTCGTCGTACCGAATGACCACCGACTCGATACTGTCCGCCGACCACACCGGCTCGAACAGCCTGTTGGCGAACCGAATACTCAGGAGATCGAGGAGGACCGACTGACCGAGGAAGTGATCGACGCGGAACACCTGCTCTTCCGGAACGAGTTCGGTGAGCAGGGCATTGAGCTTGCGGGCACTGTCTTCGTCGGTGCCGAAGGGCTTTTCGGGTGCCAGGATGGTGCCGTCGGGAATGTCGACGTCCCGCAACGCCTCACACGACCGTTGCGTCACCGCGGGCGGTACCGCGAAGTAGAGCACCGGGCGACCCTTGGCCTCGTCGAGCAATCCGGACAGATCGTCCGATTTGGTCAAATCGCCTTGCCGATAGACGGTTTCGTCGGCGAGTTTACGTGAGGTGGGTCCGGCATCGTCACCGAACGCCTCACGCACCTCCGCGCGCCATTGGTCGTCGGGCCGTTCGGAGCGGCCCACACCGATCAGGTGGACCTCGCGGTCCGGCTCACGATCGAGAAGCTGCCCGAGCGCGGGCAGCAGCAGGCGTTTTGTGAGGTCACCGGTGGCGCCGAAGATGATCAGGGTCGTTGCCGTCATATCTACTCCTTCGTCGGAGGGCAGAATCGAATCATGGCCGCCTACATCGAAGACTACGCACTTGTCGGGGACTGCCGGACCGCCGCGCTCATCTCGATCGGCGGTGACATCGATTGGCTGTCGGTTCCCCGTTACGATTCGCCGTCGATCTTCGGTGCACTACTCGGCACCCAGGAGCACGGCTCCTGGCGGCTGGCACCGACCGATCGCGACGCGCGCGCCACCCGACGCTACGACGGTGACTCCATGATCCTGGTGACGCGGTGGGAGACGACCGGCGGGATCGCTGAGGTCTGCGAGTTCATGCCGATCGACGGTGAAAGGGTCGACGTGATTCGTCGCGTCGTCGGTGTCGAGGGGAGTGTGGAATTCGGCACCGAACTGCGGATGCGGTTCGACTACGCGCGCACCGTCCCGTGGGTGTTGCAGGCCGGCGACGACGACGAGCCCGCACTACGCGGCATCGCCGGCCCGGATGCCGTCGTCGTGCGCGGCGTCGCGCTGCACGCCGAGGACCACGTGCACCGCGGGACCCTCACCACCCGCCCGGGCAGTACCGACGACCTGGTGATGACCTGGCAACGTTCCTACCGCCCGGATCCGGACCCACTCGACGTCGACGCCGCGCTGCGTGAGACCCGCGAGTGGTGGTCGCACTGGGCGGGACGGATCGACCACGACGGCCCCTACCGGGACCAGGTGGTGCGCTCGCTCGTCGTGCTGCGTGCCCTCAGCAACCTCGACACCGGTGGCATCGTCGCCGCGGCCACGACGTCCCTGCCCGAACAGATCGGCGGCGGCCGCAACTGGGATTACCGCTACGTGTGGCTGCGCGATGCAGCCCTCACCCTCGATGTCCTGGTGTGCCACGGCTTCCTGCACGTGGCCGAGCATTGGCGGAAGTGGTTGATGCGTGCGATCGCCGGCGACCCGACACAGCTGCAGATCATGTACGGCATTGCCGGAGAACGAGATCTGCCCGAGCGCGAGCTCACCCACCTCCCCGGCTACGAGGGGTCGTCGCCGGTCCGCATCGGCAACGCGGCGGTGTCTCAGTATCAGGCCGACACCATCGGCGAGGTCCTGGTGGCCCTGGAATCGGCTCGCGACTCCGGGCTCGAGGAGACGTCGATGTCGTGGTCGCTGCAGCGAGAATTGCTGTACCAGGTCGAGGCGAACATCGATCGTCTCGATCAGGGCATCTGGGAGATGCGTGGCGAGGCACGACGTTTCACCCACTCCCGGGCGATGGTGTGGGCGGCCCTCGACCGTGGCGTGCGCGCGATCCGGGCCCACGGCCTCGAGGGGCCACTGGATCGGTGGGAGCGGTTGCGCGACAAGGTTGCTCACGAGATCGACACCACCCTGGTCGACCCCGACACCGGCGCCTTCGTGCAGTACGAGGGAACCACCGAGGTCGACGCCGCCCTCCTGCAACTTCCACAGGTGGGATTCTGCGAACCGGACGACCGGCGAATATTGGCCACCGTCAAGCGCATTGAGCAGACACTTATGGTCGGTGGCCTGGTCACGCGGTATCGCACCGACGCCGGCGTCGACGGAATCGACGGTGGCGAACACCCTTTCATGGCGTGTACCTTCTGGCTGGTCGAACAGTATGCCCGCAGTGGACGCATCGAGGACGCGCACGATCTCATGAAACGCGCCTGCGCGACCGCCAACGACGTCGGACTGTTCTCCGAGGAGTACGACACCGATGCCCGACGTCAGACCGGGAACATCCCGCAGGCGTTGTCACACTTGGCTTTTGTGCGTGCCGCGGATGCGTTGGCCGGCACCTCAGCCGACGGGTGAGTTGACGAACCAGACGATCTCCTCCCGCATGCCGGTGCTGCGCCAGCCGTCGGCGGTGCGGGTCATGGTGTGGTGGTAGTACCCGCCGCAGGTACTCAACTCGTCGAATCCGGGGATCTGCATCGGGTTGTAGAACTGTGCGATCACGGTCGCTGAGTCGCCGTCGACCGCGATGTCGAGGTTCATCACGTAATGCATGGTCATCGTCAACGACGACAGACCCGGCTCCAACCAGGCGATGACCTCGTCGACAGTGCCGACGATCCCGAACGGTGAGGAGCGGTAGTCGATGACGGCGTCGTCGGTGAACACGCGGCGGTACCGATCCCAGTCACGGGTGTCGACCGCGCGACAGTACTCGGTGAGAAGGTGTTGGATCTCGAGGGTGTCGGTCGCCTGTTGCGCATCCACGCACACCGACGCTACCTACCTCCCGATCGTGGGCCGCACGGGGGGATTCTCGCCGTGGGCTGCCTCGTGCATGTAGACGTCCGCCCACTCGACTGAGTACCGCGCACACTCGACGCGAAACAGCGCCCACTCGACGGGTCATGGGGCGAACGCCGGACCGTCGAATCGTTCTCGCGTCACGAACTCCTCGACCGCTTCTCGCCGCAGCCTGGTGAGTTGTTTGACGGGTTTGCCCAGCGGGATCACGGCGGCGAGGGCGAACTGGTCGGGGATGCCGAGGAGTTCACGCACGGCGGGTTCTTCGGCGACGGCCATCGAGGTGATGGTGCCGCCGAATCCCTCGGATCGGGCGGTGGTCAGGATGTTCCACACCAGCGGATAGATCGATGCACCGCTGACGACGCCGATCCGGTCCAGGTCCTGATCCATCGCGGCCACCACGCCGAGATCGACGGTCACCACGAGCAACACCTGCGCGTGGACGAGCGGGGCGACGAAACCGTCGACGGCGTCGTCCACATTGCGCAGATCGTCGTCGGTGATCGCGGTGGGATGCACCGGGTTCCACGGCTTCTCGCCGATCGATTTCTGCGCGAGGTAGCGGCGGGCGCCCGGCTTGCTCAGATCGGCCAGCGCACGCTTGGTCGCGTCGTCGCGGACGACGATCACGTGGGCGCCCTGGCGGTTTCCGCCGCTCGGAGCGAAGCGTGCCGTGTCGAGGATGCGCCAGAGGGTCTCGTCGGGGAGCGGATCGTCGGTGTACCTGCGCGCGGCGAAGGTGGTGCGGATGACCTCGTCGAAATCCATGGACTCGCTCCTGCTGGTGGTGCCTCGTGGCCGGCCCCCGATGAACCCTGCACCCCCATGCAACCATGCCTGCGCCCGCCGCAGCTGTCGGGTCAGTACAGCAGCGGCCCGAGTGCGCTCGCGAGTCCGGCGGCACCGCCGGCCAGCGACCGGATGGCCTCGAGCCGGCTCGACACTCCGCCGATCATCACCGCACCGCGCACGTCACCGTCGATGTCGAGGATCGGGACCGCGACATGCGCATGCTCGGGCACGAGCTCACCGTCGTCGACCGCCACGTCGGTACGTCGGACCGTGGCGATCTCCTCGTTCAAGTGTGCGAGGTCGACGATAGTGGCGGGGGTGAGGGGCGTGAGGGTGGTGCCGACGACCTCCCGCCACTGCGACATCGACGCCAACATGAGTTTGCCGGCCGCCGACGCGTGCGGATACCGCATCAACTCGCCGACTCCGGTCAGCGGATGATCCGGGTCGGGATCGAGGACCCGCAGTGTCGTCCCCGACGTGCCGGTGGGCCGGAAGTAGATCAGGTGAACCGCGAAACGCACCGACCCACGAAAATCGTCGATCAGCTGACGGGCCCGCGCCGGGACCGGCGGTGGGATCACCGCACTCACCAACGACGACAGCCGGGTACCCAACGCGAAGCCACGCAAATCGGCTGTGCGGACCAGGAATTCATCGGCGACAAGGTTGTTGAGCAGCCGGTACGTGCTGGCCGGCGGCAACCCCAGATGCTCGGCGATCTCCTGGCCGGTGGTGCCGATCCCGAGATCGGCCACCGTCTCGATGATCTGCAATGCACGCGACACCGAGTCCGAGCGTCCTAACGCCATCGCGCACCCACCGCACCGCGTCGGCACGCGTCGCCGCGACACGTCATCGCAGCGTCGCCATCGTGAGGACGTCGTCGCGGCTGGTCGCGTCGAACACGCCCACGCCACCGAATCGGTGCGGTGCGCGGGCCGCGACCACCGCGACCAGACCGATGGCCAGCAGCATCGATCCGACGTAGATCCCGCACAGGATGCGTCCGTGTTCGACGTCGGTGGTCAGCCCTGTGATCAGCAGCACGGCGATGACCAGGGCGGTCACCGCACCGAGCACCGCGATGACCCGACTCGGTTCGCCGATCCGGCGCAACAGTGCGGGCGCTGCCAGGCAGGCGGTGAGGTAACTGCCCAGGTATCCCAGCGCCGAGAGGGTCAGGAAGTCGCGGATGCCGGTCTGCGGATCACCGCCGCACCACAGGAACACCAACGGCCCCGCGACGATCACCACCATCGCCACGATCGTCGCGACCGCCGGCGTGTGAAACCGCGGATGCGCCCGACCGAACGCTTGCGGCACCACCCGCTCACGTCCCAGCGTGAACAGCACCCGCACAAGCGCATTCACCGACGCCAGCGCGCACGCGAAGAACGACGTCGCGATGCCGATGTCGAGGACCACCGACGCCACCCGGGTTCCATCGGCCAGGAACAGCGCGGCCAGCGGAGTCGGCGAGTCGCGGACCTGTTGTGGCGCAACGAACATCGCCACCGACTGCGACACCACCGCCAACAGGTAGATCACGCCCGCGGCGATCGGGGTCCACAGGACCGTGCGGGGTACCGTCCGAAACGGCCTGCGCGCCTCCGCCGACAGCGTCGTCGCCGATTCGAATCCCACGAAAGCACTCACGGCCACAACGATGTTCAACCCCATCGACCCGACGTCAAGGTGCGGGGTGAACACCTGCGACCACGACGCGTCACGATGGGAGGCGCCCAGCCAGATCATCAGCGCCACCATGATCACCACGGCAACCACCTCGACGGCGAGAATGGCCGCGGCCGACACCTTGACGCCCCGCACCATGAGCAGGGCCATCACCACGGCCGCGCCGATCACGATGAGACACATCGCGATCAACGACACGCTGGTCGACGCCCCGACACTCACCGCGATGTGGTTGAGATACAGACCGACCGCCAGCAGTCCGGCCATACTCACCGAGCCGTAGCCGACGATCGCCGACCACGCCGTCGGCAACGCCACCCGCGGGCCGAAGCCCTGGGCGACGTAGGAGTACAGGCCACCGACGACGGCGAGTCGCTGCGCCATCGGTCGGATGCAGCAGGCGACCGCGACGATGACCACCATCGCGACGAGAAACGACACCACTCCGCCGGTCCCGCTGATGGCGGCGATGACGAACAACGGGGTGACCGCCGACGTACCGGCCGGGGCGATGGCCGCGACCGACTGGGCGAAGACGGGTACGAATGGGAGTTGCCTGCGGGTCAGTCCCCGGACCGGGGACTCGTCGGAGACCAGTGGCGTCTCGCGAGTGGGCGACTCACGGTGCGGCTGCGGCGTGGAGGACTGCGGAGTGGAGGACTGCGGCGTGGAGGACATGGCGTCTCCACGGTGACCGAGCGCAGATGTCCGCGCATCGCTTTTGTGTTTCATCCGTGTTAACCGGCCTGAGAATCTTTCGGCCCGGCATTCTCAACCGGCCTTACCTCGACGCCACTGTGATGTGACACACAGCCCGTAGCGTCGGTCCTCGTTCATCCCCCTGCGAGAGGCGACGACGCTCTCGCGCTCGACCAACTGAGAGAGATCGCTGCAATGAGCATGACCGAGTCCGCCCGCGACACCGCCGCGGCGACCACCGATTACCTGGACAAACGTCGCCTGAAGACCGGTACCGCCGGATGGGTGCTGCTCGCCGGGCTCGGCGTCAGCTACGTCATCAGCGGCGACTACTCCGGGTGGAACTTCGGCCTCGGTGAGGGCGGTTTCGGCGGTCTGGCCATCGCCGCGGTCATCATCGCCGCGATGTATCTGGCCATGGTGCTCGGTATGGCCGAGATGAGTTCGGCACTGCCCGCCGCGGGCGGCGGATACACCTTCGCCCGCCGCGCGCTGGGGCCGTGGGGCGGCATGGCGACCGGCACCGCCGTTCTCATCGAGTACGCCATCGCCCCGGCCGCCATCGCGACGTTCATCGGTTCCTATGTCGAGTCGCTGCACCTGTTCGGCATCACCGACGGATGGTGGGTCTACCTCGCGGCCTATGTGCTGTTCATCGGTATCCACCTCGCCGGCGTCGGCGAGGCCCTCAAGGTGATGTTCGTGATCACCGCGATCGCGTTGCTGGGTCTGCTGATCTTCGCGGTCGTCGCGATCGGCGACTTCTCCTGGGCCAACCTCACCGACATCGCCCCCACCGACGCCGCCGGTGCGAGCGCGTTCCTGCCGCACGGCTACCTCGGCATCTGGTCGGCGATCCCGTTCGCGATCTGGTTCTTCCTCGCCGTCGAGGGTGTCCCGTTGGCCGCCGAGGAGGCCAAGGATCCGGCCCGCAACGTGCCGCGCGGCATCATCGCCGCGATGTGCGCGCTGATGTTCACGTGCGCGCTGGTGCTGTTCCTGGTCTCCGGTGCCGGCGGCGCCGACGCCATGCAGGATTCGGGTAATCCGCTGGTCGAGGCGCTGGGCGGCGGCGTCGCGCACACCGTGGTCAACTACATCGGCCTGGCCGGCCTCATCGCGAGCTTCTTCTCCATCATCTACGCCTACTCCCGTCAGCTGTTCGCCCTGTCCCGGGCGGGCTACCTGCCGAAGTCGTTGTCGGTGACCAACTCTCGCAAGTCGCCCACCCTTGCCCTGATCGTTCCCGGTGTCATCGGTTTCGTTCTGTCACTGACCGGTGAGGGTGCGATGCTACTCAACATGGCCGTCTTCGGTGCCGCGCTGAGCTACGTGCTGATGATGATCAGCCACATCGTGCTGCGTGTCCGCGAACCCGACATGCCGCGGCCGTACCGCACCCCCGGCGGCATCGTCACCACGTCGTTCGCCCTTGTCATCGCCCTCGCCGCGGTGGTCGCCACCTTCCTCGTCGACATCACCGCCGCCACCGGCTGTCTCATCGTGTTCGCACTGTTCATGGGCTACTTTGGCTTGTACAGCCGCAAGCGGCTGGTCTTCGCCAGCGCCGACGAAGAGTTCGAGGCCATTGCCGACGCCGAAGAGGGACTCTCGTGACCTACAGCCACACCGTGCGCGGGCACACCCATCAGTTCGCCGACCTCGTCGAGGTGATGGCCAAGGCCACACCGGCCCGCTCCGGCGACGAGTTGGCCGGCTGCGCAGCCGAATCCGATGCCGAACGTGCCGCCGCCGCATGGGTGCTCGCCGACCTTCCGTTGACCACCTTCCTCGAGGAGATGGTGGTCCCCTACGAGTCCGACGAGATCACCCGGCTGATCATCGACACCCACGACCGTGCGGCGTTCGCAGCGGTGTCGGATCTGACCGTCGGCGGATTCCGGGACTGGCTGCTCGAGCAGGTCACCGCGCCCGGCGGCGCCGAACGACTGCGCGCGGTGTCCCCCGGCGTGACCCCGGAAATGGTTGCGGCCGTCAGTAAGCTGATGCGCAATCAGGATCTGATCGCGGTCAGCAAACGGATCGAGGTCACCTCAGCGTTTCGCACCACGATCGGATTGCCGGGGCGCCTGGCCACTCGCCTGCAGCCGAATCATCCCACCGACGATCCGCGCGGAATCGCCGCGGGCATGCTCGACGGACTTCTCCTCGGCAGCGGTGACGCCGTCGTCGGGATCAACCCGGCCACCGACTCACCGCAGGCCACCTCGACGTTGCTGGAGTTGCTCGACGAGGTGCGCACCCGCTTCGAGATCCCGATGCAGTCGTGTGTCCTCTCCCACGTCACCACCACCATCGGACTCATCGAGGACGGCGCACCCGTCGACCTGGTGTTCCAGTCGATCGCCGGAACCGAAGGCGCCAACCGGGGTTTCGGCGTCGACCTGGCGATCCTGACCGAGGCCAACGAGGCCGGGCGATCGCTGAAGCGGGGCACCGTCGGCGACAACGTCATGTATCTCGAGACGGGACAGGGGTCGGCGTTGTCGGCGGGCGCACATCTGGGAACGGGTGGTCGTCCGGTGGATCAGCAGACCCTGGAGACCCGTGCCTACGCGGTGGCGCGTGCGCTCGACCCGTTGCTGGTGAACACCGTCGTCGGGTTCATCGGCCCCGAGTACCTGTTCGACGGCAAGCAGATCATCCGCGCGGGACTCGAGGATCACTTCTGCGGCAAGCTCCTCGGGCTGCCGATGGGTGTCGACGTCTGCTACACCAATCACGCCGAAGCCGACCAGAACGACATGGACACACTGCTCAGCCTCCTCGGGTTGGCCGGGGTCTCCTTCGTCATCACCGTCCCCGGTGCCGACGACATCATGCTCGGCTACCAGAGCCTGTCCTTCCACGACGTGCTGTACCTGCGTGAGGTGATGGGACTGCGTGCCGCGCCGGAGTTCGAGGCGTGGATGCAGCGAATCGGCATGGCCGACAACCATGGTCGCGTCGTACCGCTCGATCCGGCATCCACTCCCCTGCGTGGATTGGCGGCGTCATGAGCACCGGCAACGCCCCCGTCGACCGGTCCGGGGAGTTCGGCGACGATCCGTGGGATCCGATGCGTCGCCTCACTCAGGCCCGTATCGGTTTGCAGCGCAGCGGTTCCGCCCTGTCCACCTCGGACGTGCTGAGGTTCCAGTCCGATCATGCAGCGGCCCGCGATGCCGTCCACACCCCCATGTCCACCGACGCCATCACCGACGGCCTGCGCGGCCTGGGCCTCGGCGAGCCGGTGACGGTGACCAGCCGCGCAACCGACCGCGCGGAGTATCTGCGTCGCCCGGATCTGGGTCGGGTACCCGACGACCCTGCCGCCGTGCAGAATTCGGGTGCAGATATCGGAATCGTGCTGGCCGACGGGCTGTCGGCGACCGCGATCGACGACCACGGCGTGGCCCTGGCAGCGGCGATCGTCGAGGCGGTGTCGCCGGAACGCAGTGTCGCACCGCCGGTAATCGCCACCCAGGCACGTGTCGCCCTGGGCGACCACATCGGTGAGGCCCTGGGCGTGGAGGTCATGATCGTCATCATCGGCGAACGACCCGGACTGTCGGTGGCCGATAGTCTGGGCATCTACCTGACCTACGGTCCACAGCCGGGACGCCGTGACTCCGAACGCAATTGCATCTCCAACATCCACCCGCCCGACGGCCTCGATTACGCGGGGGCCGCGCGCATCGTCGCGGCACTCGTCGACGGAGCCCGCAAGCTGGGTGCGTCGGGAATCGCGTTGAAGGACACGTCGGTCGCCATGCCGATGGTGGAGTAGCAACCCCCCTGGTCGAGTGCGCCCCTACTCCCGCTGGTCGAGTGCACCGCCACTCCCGCTGATCGAGTGCACCGCCACTCCCGCTGGTCGAGTGCGCCGCGCGAGCGAAGCGAGCTCGTCGCGTATCGAGACCACCTACGCAAGCCGACAACGCAACCCGCCCAACAACTCCCAGCCCTACCCCACCGGGCCTCGACACGGGCTCCGTTTCGACGGAGCTCAACGCGGCGGCTATCGCTCCGCCCGGCTCGACCGGCGAAACGAATGGCCCAACCGAACCCCCGCTGGTCGAGTGCGCCGCGCGAGCGAAGCGAGCTCGTCGCGTACCCCGCCCAGTCGAGCGCACCGCAACCCCCGCCGGTCGAGTGCGCCGCGCGAGCGAAGCGAGCTCGTCGCGTATCGAGACCTCGTAAGCCGACAATGCAACCCGCCCAACAACTCCCAGCCCCAACCCACCAGGTCTCGACACGGGCTCCGTTTCGACGGAGCTCAACGCGGCGGCTATCGCTCCGCCCGGCTCGACCGGCGAAATTGGCGATCCCACCGGCAGAAGAGGCCGGCTCGACCTGCGGAATGAACGGCCCGACCGAACCCCCGCCGGTCGAGTGCGCCGCGCGAGCGAAGCGAGCTCGTCGCGTATCGAGACCTCGTAAGCCGACAACGCAACCCGCCCAGCAACTCCCAGTTCCAACCCACCAGGTCTCGACACGGGCTCCGTTTCGACGGAGCTCAACGCGGCGGCTATCGCTCCGCCCGGCTAATGGGGGGAACTACTGGGTCTGGTTGACGTGAGTTGGCAGACTTGGTGGTGGTAGCTGCTACTGGGTGAGCACTCTTACCGGCTGGGCCTCGAGAGAGAGTTCTGGGTCGAGACCG
>NZ_JBDZDJ010000038.1:0-27406 GCF_040049135.1 Gordonia sp. VNK1
GGTCTCGACCCAGAACTCTCTCTCGAGGCCCAGCCGGTAAGAGTGCTCACCCAGTAGCAGCTACCACCACCAAGTCTGCCAACTCACGTCAACCAGACCCAGTAGTTCCCCCCATTAGCCGGTGAGGAGCGCTAGCCGCCGCGTTGAGCTCCGTCGAAACGACGAGCCGTGTCCAGACCTCCGCAAGGCAAGGCTGGAACCGGATCCTCATGCCACACCCGGCAATCCATCCAATGTCATGGTCCTACGGTGATACGACCGCAACCATCTGCGTTGTGGGTCAACACTTTCCGGTGGGATCAACCACGGGTGGTGATCGGCTCCCATGACGACGTCCCATCCGTTATGGTGGACATCGTCATGACAGGACGAACAGAGCAAAGCGCCGTTCTCCAAACAGGTTTCGCCGCCGTCGATCCAATGGACGATATGGTGCGCCTGGGTTCGTGAGGGCGGTGCCCCACACTTGATACATCCTTTGTCGCGGTGTGCCAACGCGCGTCGTTGGGCCCGGTTGAACAGTCGGATGGTCCGCCCGAGCGATAGTGGTACCTCGTCTTTGCTGACGATCATGACGCCGACGGTGGCGTCGCAGCACAGTTTGCGGGCGGTGGCTTCGGTGACCGATCCCATGAACTGCAACGATGCCAATGATGGTGTGCCGGTGGGGATGGTGAGGTTGACCAACTCGGTGGGCATGCGTGGTCCGTCGTCGCTGTGTTCGCCTGCGGCGGCGCGGGCGGCGGTGTCGAGGATGATCTCGAGGGCGTCGGCACGCATCTGACCTGCGGTGCGCGGATCGCGGGAACCGTCGGGTTGGGGTCGCGGTGCGGACAGCACTTCGATCGCCGTCCTCAACTTCTCCCCGAGCACGGCATGCAGGTCGCCGGTGACGGTGAGTCGTCCGTCGTCGGAGTCGTGGAAGTCGAAGGTGTTGATGGAGCGATCTTCGCCGGCCGGTAGGCCGTCGGTGTCGTCGGCCTGCTGGTTGCCGCGGCTCTTGGCGTACTCGCGGATTTCGGCGGGAGTGAAGCCGGCGGTGGCGTGCCCGAGTAGGGCAATGGCGTGTGCGTCGCGTTCATCAGCCGTGACGGGTTCGCCGGAACGTTTCTCGATGTGCGTCAAGCCTCGGACGATGGCGTCGGCGTGTTCGGCCGACAATGTGCCCAACGAGGTGTGGCGGTACACGCGGCCGATGTCGGGCGTGGTGCCCAGGCGGATCATGCGGGACGCGGAAGCCGGCGCGACACCCCATTCGTGCAACAACTCCTGGAGTTTGCGACCCTCCTTCTCTGCGACCTTGAGGTGATCACAGAGTCCGACAAGCACACTGGCGTGGTGATCGACCAGATTGCGGATCAGCAGGATGGCGTGCAGTGCGCTCTTTGCGTCGTCGCCGGTGAGGCTGCCGTTGGTGAAGTCGAGTTCCGATAACAAGTCGATGGTGATGTCAAGTTCCCCCGATGTCATGTACACCAAAATACGCCTCGTTGGCGGTCGGCGCAAGGGTCAGTTCTCTGAATCCTGTTGCTGTGCATAACTTTTGATCTATGGATAACTTGTTCGTGGCGGGATCTTCTTGTCGGTGGGGTGTGGTATGGCGCGGCGCGTTTCGTGGGAGATGTTGTGGTGGTGGGGGTTCCAGCATCATGTTGCGAGGTCTCGACTCGGACTTCGCTAGCGCTCCGTCCGGCTCGACCGGCGGGATGGGGTCGGCTCGACCGGCGGGATGGGGTCGGCTCGACCGGCGGGATGGGTCGGCTCGACCGGCGGGATGGGGTCGGCTCGACCGGCGGGGCGGGGTCGCATCACCGAAAACAGAGCGCTGTCAACGAGGTTCAGGGCGCTGTCAACGTAGCCAAGAGCGCTGTCAACGGAATAGAGAGCGCTGTCAGTGAAGAACCGGGCGCTGTCGGTTCGGCAGGACTGTCACCGTCGGATCCACGACCCAGCAACCCGAAGGCGAGTCGCAACCTCGGTCAGTCGTCGCCCTCGGCGAGATCCTTGATGCGCGAGAGCCGTCGCTCCCACCCACCGGCGATCTTCTCCAGCTGGCGCGCGACATCGGACAACCGCGCTCCGACTGCCTCGTAACGGATTTCGCGCCCCACCTTCATCGGCTCGACGAGTCCGACGTCGGCAAGTATCCGCAGGTGTTTCGCGATGGCCTGGCGTGTGATGGGCAGTCGGTCTGCCAGCGCCGACGCCGATGCTGGCCGGCGGCCGAGTTCTGCGAGGACCTGCCAACGGCTGTCGTCGGCCAAAGCCGCGAAGACGTCGACCGGCGACGAGACCTCAGGCATGCGAAGTCGATTCGGTGAGAGCTTCTTTGGCGAGATTCAGTTCGAGTCGCCAGCCCTCGCTGTGATCGTCGAAACGTGAACGACGATCCATCTCGGGTTCGTCCAGCGAGGCGAATCCGCTCTCGGCGACCTTGAGCTCGACACCGCCGTCGGTCTGGGTCAGCCAGAACTCGACGAGAGTCGCTGCGCTGTCCAGATTCTCGGCATCGGTCAGCCATCGGAAGGCGGCGTACCGAGGTTCGTCGAGTTCGATGATCCGCATGGCGAAGGAGCCGTGAGTCGGGTCGTGGACGATGGTGACGTCGCCGCGGGTCTCGATGCGATGTTCGGTGAGTGCGCGATCGTTGATGTACCAGCCCGGTTCACTGACCAGCGCCCACACGCGGTCGATGGGGGCGCTGATGGTGACCTGGTGCTCAATGCGGTCGAAATCGGTGGTGGACATGGCGACTCCTGGATTGATCGGTTATATGCAACTCTATGGTTGCACTCAATCCACCTCAATGCAACCCCCCGGTTGCAGTTAGTCAGTGCCCCGGCGGCTTGAGGAGCCCCATGCAGAACAGATCACCGCTGCGGATCGCGCACATACCTCGGAATGGCACCACCACTTTCGAGGCACCGTCGAGCCCGTCGATTTTCACCGGTGTCGGGACGTTGTCCCCCAGAGTGCCGTTGGGGTTGGGAATGTAGTCGTAGTTGCTGCCCCAGCAATAGACCTCGTGAGCAGACGAGATTCCACAGATGAGCGGTCCCGAACCGACAGCGATGTCCAGGTACCCATGGACACCGGGCACCGGGGTGGGCTTCGGCACGTCGGCGTACTGACCGTCATCGCCGAGAAGGTGGCCCCAACATTCCGGGGTGCCATTCTGCAGGACGCAGAATGCTCCGCCGCCACCGCTGATCTTGGTGATGCCGGCAATCCCGGTCGTATCGACGACCGGTCGTGGAGTCGACTCCACTGCGTTCTCGTCGACGCGGCCGTTGCCGAGGAGCCCGTACGCATTGTTTCCCCAGCAGTAGGGCGTGCCGTCGCTCAACGCGCAATACGCAGAACCCGAGATCGCGACGTCCGTGACATGACCGAGTCCGGGCACCTTGGTCGGTACGGCAACGTAGTCCGTGTCGTCGGGGTACTCCAGCGAGTCGGCCACCCGGTAGCCCTTGTTGTGGCCCCAGCAGTAGACGTCACCTTCGCTCAGTGCACACCCCGTCGACGCGCCGACGATCTTTGTCACCTTGTCGATGCCGGCCAGTCGGGTGGGCGTGGTCACCGGCGGCGAGTAGTCGGCAGACCCGTAGCTGCCCCAGCAGTACACCTCCCCACCCGCGACCGCACAGCCCGCCTTGCCATCAAAGCTGACGTCGGTGACATCCTGTAGCGAGCCGAATGGCGCAGGGTTCGCATCGGGGAAGAAGTCGATGTACGTGTGCGACCACTCCTCGTCGGCCCAGCAGTACAACTCGCCGCCGTCGACGCCGCAAGCGGTTCCCATGAATCCGTCCACAGCCGTCCAATTCGATCCCGCGGCCGGATTGGCGATCTGACGAGGATCGGGGTCGCCACCACCACCCCGCACGACCACCACCGCGACGATCGCGATCACCGCAAGCAGCGCCACCACACCAACAGGAATGGCCCACAACCACTTCCGCCGCGACGAGGGTCGGGCAGGCGGAACCACCGGCCCACCCGGCGCAACGGGAGCAGCCGGCGCACCCGCCTCCTTGGTCAACGACACACTGCGCTGCCCAACCGAACCCGCAACCCCCACAGCAGCTTTCAACGCACCCGCGAACTCACCACACGACACGAACCGCGCCCGCGGATCCTTCGCCAACGCACGCGCCAGCACCGCATCGACCGCCGGATCACCCACCGACGGCACCGGCGCCGACAACTGCGCCATCATCAGTCCCGCCGGGGTCGGCGCCTCGAACGGGAGTCGTCCTGTGAGGCAGGCGAATACCAGCACCGCCAACGCATACTGATCCGACGCCGGCGACGGCATCCCACCCTGCAACAACTCCGGCGCCGCGAACGACAACGACTCCGGACCCGAATCAGCGCCGGCAACACCGAAGTCGGTCACCACCACCCGAGCGATGGCACCGTCGTCGCCGCGTGTCACGATCACGTTCGCCGGCGTCACCGCCCGATGGAGAACACCTTGGGCGTGCGCCGCATCCAACGCCGCGGCCACATCGCCGACGACCCGCGACAGGTCGGTCGGCGACAGTCCGCCGGCGTGGGCCAGGTCCGGCCCGTCGACGAACTCCGTCGCGCACCACGGCACCCCACCGGACGCGAGGTCACCCTCCACCCCGAACCGGGTGATCGTCGCAATGCTCGGATGCGACAGCCCCGACACCGCTCGCATCGAAGCGATGAACTGCTCGGGCACAGGCCCACCACGATCGGGCTCGATCACATGCAGCGCGACCCGAGACCCGTCCTCCAGATACTCGGCCTCATACATCGTCCCGGTGCGGCTCGACCCCAGCGTGCGCACCACCCGGTAACCGGCGAATTCCTCGTCGGGCTGCATGACCGTCCCCCTCGATCTACTACGGTTCGCAGCAGAATACCGACGCCAGTCCGAACGGGAAGAACCGCGTCAGCTCGTCAACCGACCAACTCGACCAATCGTCGGATGGCGAACTCATAGCCCCGGATGCCGTAGCCGACGACGATGCCGGCCGCGATCGGCGAGACATACGAGTGATGCCGGAACGCCTCGCGCTTGTGCACATTGCTGATGTGCACCTCCATCACCGGAACCTCGGGGATGACGAGTGCGTCGGCCAGGGCGACGGAGGTGTGCGTCCAGCCGGCCGGGTTGATCACGATGCCGGACACGTTCCCACGCGCCTCGTGAATCCAGTCGATCATCTCGCCCTCATGATTGGTCTGGGCGGCACGCAGTCCGTAGCCGAGTTCGGCGGCGGTACGTTCGGCCAGGTCGACGACGTCGGCGAGGGTGTCGGCACCGTAGATCTCGGGCTGCCGCAAGCCGAGCGTGTTCAGGTTCGGGCCGTTGAGCAGCAGGATCGGCAAGGGTGTGGCGTCGGGAGCGGCATCGGTCGACATGACGGTCAGCGTACCGGCGGCGAAATGCGTCGCGTGATGCAACTACGATCACTCTTTGTGCCAGCAGCGTCGACGGTAAGGCGAGCCAGACTCCTCGCCATCATCACCGGACTGCTCGGGGTGTTCCTCGCTCTGGCGACTCCCCTGATGCCGGTCAAGCAGACCACCGCGGAGATCTCGTGGCCGCAGCACGGCGAGATCACCTCGGTGACCGCGCCGCTGGTCAGCTACGTACCCATCGACCTGGACGTGAGCGTCCCGTGCTCGGCGGTCGACGACCTGACGCCCGGCGAGTCGGTGCTGCTGTCGACCACGCCCAAGGGCGCGGAGAAGGCACCCGAACGTGGCCTCTTCATCCGCACGACCGGCCCGGCCGGCGGCGGGCAGACCGTCGAGGTGGTCAACCGCAACGTGCCGCTCGTGTCGGCGACGCTCGATCAGATCCGGTCACAGGACTGCCGCGAGATCGTCGTGCACGCCGATCACGACGAGGTGACCGCCGAGTTCGTCGGCATGACCAACGACAAGGGCGAATCGCTCACCGGAACGACCGCCGACCGCGAGCTCTACACCTCCGACCAGCGACCGCAGGTCACCGGCCTGTTCACCGACCTCTCCGGCGCGGCGTCGGCGATCCCCGGGCTGACGGCCCACGTCACCATCGACTCGCGATACACGTCGACGCCGACGATCCTCAAGTGGCTCGTCCTCATCGTCGGCATCATCTGCACGTTGCTGTCACTGTCGGCGCTGGCGGTGCTCGATTCGACCGACGGCCGCAAACACCGTCGTATCTTCCCGGCCCGCTGGTGGCGTCTGAATACCCGCGACTACGTGGTCATCGGCGCGCTCATCATCTGGCATTTCGTCGGACCCAACACCTCCGACGACGGGTATCTGCTCACCATGTCGCGGGTCGCGCAGAACAGTGAGTACACCGCCAACTACTTCCGGTGGTTCGGCGCACCCGAAGCGCCGTTCGGGTGGTATTACCAGGTCTTCGGACTGCTCAGCCACGTCTCGGTGGCCAGCCCCTGGATGCGGCTGCCGGCACTGCTGTGTGGCATCTGTTCGTGGTTGATCATCAGCCATGAGGTGCTGCCGCGACTCGGTCGGGCCGCGATCATCCGCCCCGGGGTGGGCTGGACGGCCGCCTTCGTGTTCCTGGCGTCGTGGTTCCCGTTCAACAACGGCCTGCGTCCGGAGCCGATCATCTGCCTCGGCGCGCTGCTGACGTGGTGCTCGGTGGAACGCTCGATCGCGACCGGCCGGCTCCTGCCCGCAGCGCTGGCGTGCCTGTTCGGTGCGTTCAGCCTCGCCGCCGGTCCGACCGGTCTGCTCGCCGTCGCCGCATTGATCGCCGGGGCGCGGCCGATGATCCTGGCGCTGATCAAACGCGCCCGGGCCATCGGTGGTGGCTGGCGCGCCTACCTGGCGCTGCTCGCCCCGATCGGGGCGGCCGGGACCTTCGTGGTCTTCGTCGTCTTCTCCAATCTGACGCTCCGTTCCTTCATGGAGGCGTCGAGCATGAAATCGGCGCTCGGGCCGTCGCTGCACTGGTACAACGAGATCGATCGCTACTCGTCGTTGTTCGCGTTCTCCGCCGACGGTTCCATCGCCCGACGCTTCGCGGTGCTCGCGATGATCCTCGGCCTGGTGGTCTCCGCGGCCGTGCTGATCCGCAAGTCCCGCATCCCGGGCACGGCACTCGGCCCGTCCCGACGCATCGTCGGAATCACCTTCGCGTCGTTGGTGTTCCTGATGTTCACCCCGACCAAGTGGACCCACCACTTCGGTGTGTTCGCCGGTCTGGCAGCCGCTTTGGCGGCCATCGCCGCCATCGCGGCCAGCCAGAGCGCCATGCATTCACGCCGCAACCGCACCCTGTACGCGGCGCTGGTGTTCTTCATCGTCGGCCTTGCGTTCACCGGCCCCAACTCGTACTACTACTCGTCGGCCTGGGGTATGCCGTGGGGCGTCGACCAGGTGACCATCGTCGTCCGCATCGGCACCGCGATGCTGGCCGTCTCACTGGTCTTGTTGTTGCTGGCGTTGTGGTTTCACTTCCGGGAGCCGTTCACCGGCACCGATCCGGAGGCCGACGAAGAAGCCCACTGGACCGAGAGGCCGCATCCCTGGTATCGACGCGTCTGGCATTCGCTGGCCGGGTCTCCCCTGGCCTGGGTGGCCGCGGTGGTGGTGGCCTTCGAACTGATCACCGCCGCCTTCGCCGGAATCCATCAGGCCGAGTCGTATTCGGTGCCGCGTTCCAACCTCGAGGCCCTGACCGGCAAGCAGTGCGGCATGGCCGACAAGATCTGGGTCGAGCAGAACCCGAGCGATTACCAACTCACCCCGGTTGATTCGACGCTGGCCGATCCGCTCGCCGGACCCGCCACGCAGCCCGCGGATTCGACCCGGCAGGCGACCACGGGGTTCACCCCCGACGGTATGCACGACGACCTCAACGCGAACGCCCCGGCCGGATCGCTCGGCGTCCTCGCCGGCGACGCCGCCGCCGACCCGGATGTGCTGATCGCCAACGCCGGCGGCACCGGCGGTGGCGAGGAGACCACACCCGGCATCAACGGCAGCCACGCATCGTTGCCGTTCGAGCTCGACCGGTCGAAAACCCCTGTGCTCGGCAGCTATTCGGATACCGACCAGACCACCGCGCGGCTCACCTCCGGCTGGTACCGGATGCCCGCCGACTACAAGTCGTTCCCGCTGGTGACGTTCTCGGTGGCCGGGATGTTCGACTATCCGCAGAATCTGCAGCTCGAGTACACCACCGATCCCATCGGTGACGGCACCCGGGACGCAGACCTCACCGCCGCCGGCGCGAAGGACATGATCGATCCCGGTCCGCGTCCGTCGTGGCGCAACGTGCGACTACCCACCAGCGACCTACCCGATGGAGTGACCGCGGTGCGCATCGTCGCCACCGACGACAACCTGTCCCAGGACCGCTACATCATGGTCACCCCGCCGCGGCTACCGAAGATGCAGACCCTGCAAGAGGTTGTCGGAAGCAGCGATCCGGTGCACGTCGACTGGACCTCCGGCCTGGTGTTCCCCTGCCAACGTCCCTTCACCCATCACGACGGCGTCGCCGAAATCCCCCAGTGGCGCATCGAACCCGGCGCCGATCTCTCGGCCGCCGTGTCGGCGTGGCAGGACAGCTTCGGCGGCGGACCCTTGGGGTGGGAGCAGGTCCTCCTCGACCCGACCGCCGTCGGCACTTACCTGCAGGGCGACGTCGGACGCGACTGGGGATCGCTGGAACGTCTTGTCCCGTACGACGATGTGACCACGAACGCGGACATCACCACCGGAACACAGACCCGCAGCGGGCTGTGGAGTCCCGCGCCGATTCGGTACTGAGCTGGATCGCTTTCACGTTGGGGTGGTCTCGATACGCCCCTCGTTCCTCGGGGCTACTCGACCGGCGGGGGATGGGCGCTCGACCGGCGGTGGTAGGTGCCCGCCCGGCCAACGCTTTCACGTTGCGGTGGTCTCGATACGCCCCTCGTTCCTCGGGGCTACTCGACCGGCGGGAGGATGGGCGCTCAACCGGCGGGGGACGGGCGCTCAACCGGCGGGGGGATGGTGCTCAACCGGCGGCGGTGAGCACGGTCAGCGTCAGTTGGTGATCGCCCGCATCGGTCCGGGGGTCCAGAGTCCGGTGTGGACATCCTGCGTCACTTCGAGATTCGCCACCGGAACCTGATCGACCAGCGGGGTCAGCTTCTGCAGACTCCCCCAGTCCTTGGCCCAGGCGTTGCGCAAGTAGGACGGCAACACCGTCGGCCGCAGATCGTTCTCGACGATGCCGAGCGGGCCGCCGTAGTCACCGGCCATCCAGCGCCGCGAGTTCACGCGTTCACCTTCGGCGTCCGGGGTGATCCGCCACTGCGGAACCTCCAGGATGCCGTTGTGCACACCGGCCGGCCGCTGACATGGGAAGGCGAAGGCCACCTCCCAGTCCAACAGCACCGGATCCTCGCTGCCGACAAGATCATTCAGTGTCGTCATCGGCGTGACGCGCGGCGGGGTGAGCGCCAGCCACTGGGCCGGATCCGAGCTCGTGTCGGCAGCGACGACGCGCACGACAGTGGCGCGCGGCGGCGCGGATTCCAACGGGAAACGCAGGTTTCGCCACTCGGGGGCGGTGTCGATACCCAGCGGCACCATCGAGGCGACGGTCGTCACCCGTCCGTCGGGCTCCACCCGCCCGAACTCCACCGTGAGCTTCTGCCCCGGATGCGTCACCGCGAGCTCGTCCACGTACTGCACCTGCCCGGCCACCGACATCGTGACGAGGGGCTTGTCCTCACCGCGTGCGGGCAACTGATACCAGTCAGAGGTCAACTGCGCCCGGCCATTCGGCGCCCCGAAGCTTCCGAGGACGGGCACCCGGGACTGATCCAGACCGAACGGCAGTTTCACCGACGAACCGTTCACACCCTGATTGGCGGTGGTGCCGCCACCGGTGTCGGACGATCCCGCGGTGCCCTCCGACAGATCCTGCGACGTGGTCGGTTCGGTCTGCGCCGGGTCCTGCGTGGTCGCATCCGAGCCATCGGAATCGTCGTAGGTGTCCTCGAGATTGGTGGCCACGCCGTTCGGTGTGAAGCCCGTCATCCCGGTGCCGGCCAACGCCGCCCCGGGCGACGGATTGTTCTGTCCGGCAACCTGTGCCGGTGCGAGAACTCCCTTGTTCGGGTCGGCCTCGACGAGTACCGCGTCGGCCAATGCGCACGGATTGCCCCGCAGCGCATTGACGTTGGAACTCGCCCATGACCACGAACCGCGCTGTGTCTGAATCGCTTTCGCGAACGAGATCATGTTGAACACCAGCACGATCGCCAACACGATGGCCAGCGAGTACGTCGGCATCCGCCCGAGCCACCCGCGCACACCCGTGCTCGACTCGTCGACCGGCTCGCCGGCCTGGGCGCGACGGTCGTCGCGGTAGTACTGCCACGCACCGAGAATCGTCAGCGCCACCGCGACGAGCAGGATCGGAATGTACAGTTCGATACCCGCGACGTTGGGGGTGTCATCACCCCACGGGATTCCGTAACTGCCGACGTACCACCACTGATTGCGGCCGGCGAAGGTGACGGCGAGCACGTAGGTCGCGGCGGCCGCGATGAACGTGCGATTGCATCGCCGTCGGATCACCTGCGGCGAGATCATCGCCGTCGCCGACGCCACCAGCACGCCGGTCATGCAGGCGAACGCGCCCATCTGATGGGTGGCCTTGGTGGGCGAGAATGCCAGCACCAGAACGGCTCCGGCCAGGATGGCGACCATTCGCCACAGTGGTGCCGTCGCGATGCGCGGCACCCGGCGTTTGCTCAGCAGGGTGAGCACGATGATGATCACCGCGAGGAAGGTCACGAAGATGCCGATGCGTCGGGCGATGGACCCGTCGGTGGTCGGATTCTGCAGGATGTAGTACCGCATCGCCTCGGTCCACCACTTGTTGGTGGGTCCGACGATGCCCTGCACCTTGACGCCCTCGAGGATCGACGCGAGGGGCTGATCGGCGAAGATCTCGTACAGCACCAGCACACCCGACGCGAGAATCGGCACCAGCACCGGCAGCCAGCCGTCGCGGCGGATGCGGTAGCGCAGGCGTGTGACGATGGGCCGCAACGCCGCAACGAGTGCGAGTGCGGCGATCGCGCCGGCCGGGTGCACGGTCAGCGTGAACGCGGCGACGATGATCGCCAGCGTCAGCGGGAACAGCCGACCGGTGGCCACCGCGCGTTCGACGAGCAGCCAGGTCGCGAGGATGCCGACCGCCAGGATCGGCTCGACCCGCAATCCGTTGTTGAACGCCAGCCACACCGCCAGGAAGCCGAACGCGCCCGCCCACCGTGCGGCGGTCGAGGTTCGCACGGCCGCGCCGATCCGCCCGAACGCGGCCCGCGACAACAGGAACCAGCCGGCGAGGGCGAACAATAACGGCAGCAGTCGCAACCACGGCGTGGCCGTACTGACCTGCATCCACAGCGCGAGGTACTGGTAGTGCCATCCGAACGGATCCTGCGGCACACCGAAATACCGGTAGTAGTTGTCGAGGTACCCGGCGCCCGGCGCGATGCGTCCGACGGTCAGCTGATACCCGTCGTCGGCGGTGTTACCACCGATGAACAGCCAGATCACCAGGGTGGCAACGACCACCACGTCGGCGAGGGTGATCCGCCACCACCGTCGAGGCAGCCAGCGACGCACCTTGCGGCCATCCTGCGAGTCGAGGATCGCCAACGCGACCAGGGAGGCGATCGTCATGATCACGCCGACGATCGCGGCGATCAGTTTCAGCGCCGTCGGGCTCGACACGAAGCGAGTGTCCACCGTGGAGCTGTACGAGAGGCCTTGGTCGTCAACATCCTTGGGCAGGTCGGTGAAGACGCCGATGATCTGTGGTCGCGCGTTGGGGTCACGCAGATCGAAGCTCGGGGGTGCCCCACCGTCGGTGGACAGGCCCCGGATCTCGCCGCGGGTGCCCCCGGTGTCGGCATGGATCACCACCGTGCAGTCCGGGGTGCTCTGCGCCTGCTCCCGGGGCACGTTGAGCAGCACCGCATTTCGCTGCGTCACCAGCAGACGGTCCGAGGTGGCCCGGACGAACAGGCCCACCTTGCCGGCCTCGACCCCACTCTGCGGGACCGTCGACACCAGGACCCCACCCTCTGCGGGCAGGTCGGCGGCCAGCCGGCACGGCACCGTGATGTCCATGTTCGTCGGCGTGTAGGACACGTTGGGCGCCACCACATTCTCGACACCCTGCTGCGGCCAGTTGAGCACCACCTTGGTGAAGCTCACCGGTAGCAGCGGCATCGCGACGGCCAGCAGAATGCCGATGGCGCCGGCGACGACGGCAACGATCCGAGCGATCCGGATTCTGCGGTCGGACACCCCCGCCCCGGACACCCCGGTCCCGGATGCCCTGGTCTCGGATGCCCCGGTCTCGGTCACCTCGCGGTCAGTCATTCTCTGCCACCACTCTGATCGCACCGTCGCGGGTCCATCCCCATTGTGTCGCCTCGCCGGTTCCGATCCGGGCCGCCGGGGCGTCGGGCACGAGCGGCGTGAGCCGTTGCAGGCTGCCCCAATCGCGGTACCAGTCACCCTCCAGATACGTCGCCAACGTGTCCGGCTTCGTCAACGCATCGGCCGTGGTGAGGGCACCACCACCGATCGCCGATTGCCACGACTTGGATTTGGAGAAGGTCGTCGTGCGATCCGGGGTGATCCGCCACTGCGGGATCTGGCTGACGCCGTTGCTGACGGTGGCCGGCTGCTGGCACGGGAACTGGCTGCCCACCGACAGATCCAGCAGCACCGGGGCGTCGGAGCCGACGAGGTCCTGCAGGGTCGTCAGCTGTGGAGCTCGCGGCGGGGTGAACGCCAGCCACTGATCGTTCGCCAGGTTGTCGTCGACGGCGACGATCCGCATCGCGGTGGCCTGCGCGGGCACCGCGGACATCGGGATGCGCAGATTCCGCCACGGCCGATTCGGGCGGTCGGGCCCGGGATCGATCGGCACGTACGACGCGCCGATGCGCCGGAAGTCGTTGCCCGACACCGTGCCGAACTCGACGGTCAATGACCGGCCAGGGGTGATCACGCCGTCCTGGTCGACCGAGAACACCGGTCCGGCGGCGGTGATGACGATCAGCGGTGAGGAATCGCGGGCCGGCAGACGGTAGGGCAGCGAGGTCAATTCGGCGGTGCCGTTGTCGTGGCCGTAACTGCCGAGCACCGGTGTGGTGGCCGGGTCCAGACCGAAGGGCAGCGCCGCCGTGGAGCCGTTGACCCCGGCCGGGCCGACGCCGCCGATCGTGCCGGGCATTCCCCCGGTCACCACGTAGGGTCGCGCGAGATTGCCTGCGGTGTTGATGGTTCCGGCGCCCAGCGTCGTCGACTCCGGGGTGAGGTCGCCGGCGACTCCGTCGGGGGTGAAGCCACTCTGTTCCCCGGCCAGCGCCGCGGAGATGTCGGTGGTGCCGATCGGTTGCAGCGCACCGGCATTCGCGTCCGGCTCGACGAGCACCTTGTCGGCCATGCCACACGGGTTGCCGGTGACGGCCGCGACGTTGGCCCCGAAGGTGGTGTAGGTGTCACTACGGTCGGCGGCGGCCTTGGCGAACAGCACCAACTCGGCCAGCACCACCACCGAGACGATCACCACCATCGGCGCCGAGGCGAGACCGGTCCGCCAACCACCCGCCGACGCGGAATCTGTTCGCACCCGACCCTTTTCGGCGTCGATGTCGATGCGCAGGTGGAACCACACCGCGACCGCCAGGGACAGGACCGTGAGCACCAGGAACACCGACGACAGCGGCCGGCCGGCGAGGACGGGCGCCTTGTCGAACCAGGCGATACCGAAGTCGTAGGCCCAGCCCCAGGCGTTCTGGCCGGCCACCGACACCGCGCACACGAACATCAGGCCGGCGATGTAGATCCACAGATTGCGTGGTGAGCGTCGGGCAATCTGCGCCACCGCCACCGTGGTCACCGCGGCCATCGCCGCCGCGAGTCCGGTGTAGATCCCGAACTGCACGGTCCACTTGGTCGGGGTGAACGACAGCAGCAGCACGGTCAGTCCGACGGCACCGATGAGACGCCACACCGGTGCCGAGTCGACACCGCGGATGTGTTTGCGGCGCAGCATGATCGCCACGGTCACGAAGATCGCCGCGAAGAACAGCAGCACCGGAACGCGACGCACCATGGTGCCGTCGGTGGTGGTCAGGGTGAGGTAGTAGTACCGGAGGAACTCCTGGTACCAGGACAGTGTCGGGCCGACGGTCTCCCGCACGCGCAGCGCCTCGGCGACGGTGGCCAGGCTCTGGTCGCGGAAGACCACCATCACCACGAGCCCGGCCGCCGCGGCGAGCGGCGCGAGCAGCGGCACCAGTCCCGATCCCCACAGCGTGCGGCCACGCCACCGTAGGTGCAGGTCGGCCGAACGCAGGCGCAGGGTGCGCAGCATCGGCCGGGAACCGGCCAGCAGCAGCGCGACCGCAATCACTCCGTGCGGCGCCAGGGCCAACGTCATCCCGGCGGCGAGGGTCGCACCGGCGGCCGGTAGCAGTCGCCGGGTGGCGACTGTCTGCTCGACACCCCACCAGGTGAGCAGCGAACCCAGCACGATGATCGGTTCGGCGCGCAGCCCGCTGCACAGCGGCATCCAGAAGGCCACGAAGACCGCCGCGGCGGTGAACATCGCCCACTGCGACCGGCGGATCGCGCCACCGAGTCGCGGCAGCAGGATGCGGCTGAGGATGAACCAGCTCGCCAGCCCGGCCAGCAGGGCCGGTAACCGCATCCACACGCCGGCGGTCGACACCTGCGACCAGAGCGCGAGGAAGGAGTAGTACCAGTCGAACGGCGCCTCGGGGATGCCGAAGAATCGGTAATAATCGGCCAGGTATCCGGCGTCGACGCTGTTGCGCGCCATCCCGAGGATGTAGCCGTCATCCGACGATCCGGCGCCCAGGAAATGCCAGATCACCAGCACCGCCGTCACGACGATGTCGACGGCCCGCGGCATCAGCAGTCGACGGACGTCGATCCGGCCGATCCGCCGGTGATATCCGCCGATGACGTCGAGGGCCGCGATCGCGACGAAGGACAGCAACGCCGCGAGAACCCCGAGGATCATCACCACGAGTTTCAGCGCCGACGGACTGGTGTCGAAGCGGTTGTCGATGTCGACGCGCACGGCCAGACCGGTGGTCGAGTCGAGATCGGTGAACAGCCCGGCGATTTGTGGCTGGTCGGCGGGTTCGGCGGTGCCCGCCGCGTCCGGACCGCCCACGCCGAGGAATCGGGCGCCGACCCCGTCACGTGCCGACCACACGTGCAGCCGGCGGCAGGTGGTCAGTTGGTCGGCGGTGGCCGCGGCGATCTCCGTGCCGCGGGTCACCACGGTGACCCCGGTGCGGGTGGCGGTGATGACCAGGGCGCTGTCGCGGGCGCGCTGGGCGTCGGCGGGCATGGTCGTCAGGACGGTGCGGCCACTCGTGTCCGCTGCGCGCACGGCGTCGGAGAGGAGTCCGCAGTCGGCGCTGACGTCGAGCCTGGCGGCGGTCTGCGCGGCCAGCGGCGCGGTGACCCCGGGTGTCGCCTGCTGCGACTGACCCTGCGGCCACGTGATGGTGGCCGTGTGGGCGGTGACCGGCAGGAACGGGGTCAGGATGGCCGCGATGACGGCGACGCACCCGGCGACGGCGCTGAGCAGGGCCCAGAACCTCGGATCGGAGTGGATCCGGCGGCCGCCGATGTGGAGTGCACGAGTATCGCCACGCCGATCGGGCGTGACGGACGTCGGCGTCTGGGGCTCACTCATCTCAGTCGGACACAGTAGTGGACGATCCTGGGTGGTCGTCTCGGTGCATCGGATTGCGGCATCGGATCATGCCGGGGAATCCGACAGGCCGGACTCCGCGTCAGCGCTGTGCAGACGAATACCTGAGCAGTTCCAGGGCCGTGTTCTTGATCATGATCTCGGCCTGCACCCGCATCCTCGCCTCGACGGGTTCACCGTTGCGCGCGGCCACCTCGACGGCGGCGGCAGCCGACTGGACGCATCGTGAACACCAGTCGCGGGCGATCACGTCGCCGGCGGGCAGGGGTTTGCCGAACGGATAGAGCACCCGCGGGCCGATCTCGACGTCGGCGGGACCGGTCTCGATCGCCGGGTTCACCGACTGACAGGCGAAGGGACTCCCCCAGTGTTTGACGAGGCCGACGACACCCTTGGATTCGACGACGTCGAGTGCCGGGACCTCCACGCAGTACACCGCCGGCACCCCGTGGACGTCGGGCGCGATGAAGTGCAGTCGTGGCGCGCGCTGCCCGCAGCGCTCACAGACCCACGGGTCGTCGGAGTCGAACACCCGCGCGGCGAGCTCCTCGGCCGCGGTCAGTTTCTCCTGATCGGGCTCGTCCGGATGCCCGTCGGTGGTGCCGGGCCGTTTGAGGAAGGTGTCGCGGCTCTGAACGCGGCCGTCCCGGGACCGCAACCAGTCCTGATAGCGCGGCGACCACAACACGCGACGTGTGGCGCTGTGCGCATGCGGCAGGACCACCGCGTAGAACTGCGAGAACAGTTCGGGACCCGACATATCGCCTTCGAAGTGCATGCCGCCCATTATCGTGGCCCGACGGGCTCTGCGGCACCGACCGACACGCATCCGCCCGCAGTACGCGCCCGCTCGGTTCCTCTCAGTTCCGTCACATAGCATCAATCATCGTGCCCGCGACAGCCCCGCCTCCCGCGTCGGGATCACCTCAGCAGGCGTCGGCGGCGGACGCTCGGCGCGGCGTTCCGGTCGGCGTGATCGCCGTCGTCTCCGGTGTGCTCGGGGCACTGCTGTGTCTGCTGACCCCGCTGCTGCCGGTGACGGTGAAACAGTCGTCGTTCGACTGGCCGCAGGCACAACTCGCCGGTGACACCTCACCCGACGTGGTGGCCCCGCTGATCGCGCAGACCCCGCAGTCATTGGACATCTCGATTCCGTGCACCTTGCTGAGCGCGACACCCGCCGACGGCGCGGTCGTCCTGTCGACGATGCCGACCGCCGCGCCGGACAGCAAGAACAAGGCCCTGTACGTGACGGCGAGCCGCGACGCGGTGTCGGTGACCTTCCGCAACACCCAGGCGGCGAGTGCCCCGCGGTCGGCTCTGGGGCGGTGCTCGCACGTGCAGATCACCTCGTCGGCGACGGGCACCGGCGCCCGGTTCGTCGACGCGGCGGGCGCCGAGCCCGAGGGTGTGCGGTCGGCGGGCGATCTCGGTGCCGATGCCCGCCCGCAGGTGGACGGCATGTTCACCGCACTGCCCACCCAGCAGATCAGTGCGGCCGTCGACCAGGGTCTGCGTGCCCACGTCGAGATCGACAGCCGGTTCACGAGTTCGCCGTCGACGATCAAACTCGTCGTGATGATCCTCGCGGTGATCTGCGTGATCATCTCGCTGATCGCGCTGTTCCTGCTCGATCGCGAGCACGGGTATCGACGCCGGATCACCGCCGGACGGTCCTGGTGGACGGTGCTGTGTCCGCGACCCACCGACGTCGTCGTCACCGCGACGCTGATCGTGTGGTTGTTCCTCGGTGCCGGTTCACCCGACGACGGTTACATCCTGACGATGGGGCGGACCGCGGACTCGTTCGGGTACCTGGCGAACTATTACCGCTTCTACGGCATCCCCGAGGCGCCGTTCGACTGGTATTACTCCTTCCTCGCGCACTGGGCGGGCGTGTCGCCGACGCTGCTCTGGATGCACATCCCGCCGCTGATCGCCGGGCTGGTCTCGTGGTTCGTGCTGTCGCGGGTGTTGCTGCCCCGCCTGGGCCCGGCCGTGGCCGGAAACCTGTCGCGGGTGCGCCGGTGGGAGGGCTGGGCGTGCTGGGCCGCGGCGACGGTGTTCACCGCGTTCTGGCTGCCGTTCTGCAGCGGACTGCGCAGTGAGCCGATCATCGTGGTGGGGTCGCTCCTGACATGGTGGGCGGCGGAGCGGGCGATCGCGACGCGGCGCCTGTTGCCGGCCGCGGCCGCCGCCATCGCCGCCGGTTTCACCCTCGCCTTGGCACCGCACGGCATCATCGGCGTCGCCGTCCTCGTCGTCGCGGCACGGCCGTTGCTGCGGGTGGTGCTCGCCCGTCGCGCCGCCGGACAATCCGTGGCCGCCCTCGTCGCGCCGATCGTCGCGGCCGGTCTGTTGATCCTCGTCGTCGTCTTCCGCGATCAGTCGTTGGCCTCGGTCGTCGACGCGGTGCGCATCCGCTATCTCACCGGTCCGGTGATCTCGTGGAATCAGGAGTACCTGCGGTACTACTTCATCGCGGTGGAGACCAAGGACGGCGCCCTCACCCGACGGGTACCGCTGCTGCTCTTGTTGGCCGGACTCATCGTCTGCGTCGCGGTCATGTTGCGGCGTGGGCACATTCGCGGCATCGCACCCGGACCGGTGTGGCGCCTGATCGGCACCATCGGCGTGACCATGCTGCTGTTCGCCTTCACCCCGACCAAGTGGACCATCCAATTCGGGGTGTTCGCGGGTGTCGGCGCGGGGATCGCGGCGTGCGCGACGGTGGCCGTCGCGCAGTCGGCGGCACGCTCCACCCGCAACCTGACCGTCTTCGTGTCCGCATTGTTCTTCGCGCTCGCCGCGGCGATGGCGGGCAAGAATGCCTGGCCGTTCGCCTACGAATTCGGCATCTCCTGGTTCGACCGGGCCCCGGTGGTCGCCGGCGTCGGAGTGTCGACGATCTTCCTGATCCTGGCCGTCGTCGCCGCGATTGTCGCTGTGTGGCAACACCTTCGGCTCGACTACGTGACCAACAAGGGTCTCGCCCACGGCGGCGGTGACAGCCGGTCGGATCAACGTCGCCTGTTCCTCGCGTCGTCGCCGATCGCGGTGATCGCCGCGCTGATGGTGATCTCGGAGGTCCTGGTGTTCGCCAAGGCCGCGGCGGTCCGGTATCCGGCGTTCACCGTGCTCGGGGAGAACCTGAACACGGTGCGCGGCAACAGTTGTGGGCTGGCCGACGACGTGCTCGTCGAACCGGACCCGAACGCGGGCATGCTCGTCCCGGCGGGCGGCGAGTCGGCCTCGGCGGCGCTGGCGGGTGCCGGCAGTGGCGTGACGTCAACGGGTTTCAGCCCCGACGGGGTTCCCGACGACCTGTCACCGAAGTCCGGCAGCGCCCGCCCCGGCCAGATGAATGTGGCCGCACCGTTTTCCCAGCCGTTCGTCGTCTCCGGCGGACTGGAGGCCGGCACCACCGGTGGACGCGGGCCCGAAACCGTCAACGGATCGACCGTCGCCCTGCCCTATGGCCTCGATCCGGCGACCACGCCCGTCCTGGGCAGCTACGGGTACGTGGGGCAGGCCACCCTCACCACCGGCTGGTATGACCTCCCGGCCCGCGCGTCCTCTCCGCTGCTGGTGTTCTCGGCGGCCGGATCGGTGGCCAGTGTCGACATGTTCGGGGTGTACCAATTCGGTCAGAAGCTGGTGGTCCAGTTCGGTCGCCCCGGTGCGGGCGGCGGCGAGCAGGGTGGTTTCGAGCAGATCGGCCCCGACGTCGTACCCCTCGACGCCGGACCGACCATCATCAACCGCCCGTGGCGCAACCTGCGGGTGCCGATGTCGGCGGTCCCGCCGGCCGCGACGGTCATGCGATTGTCGTTGTCGGACAACAATCTCGGCGCCGATCAGTTCCTCGCCATCACACCGCCGCGGGCGCCGCGCCTGGAGACCCTGCAGCGGGTCGTCGGCACCGCGCCGGCACTCATCGACTTCACCGTCGCATCGCATTTCCCGTGCCAGCAACCGCTACAGGTGACCAACGGTGTGGCACAGGTTCCCCGGTGGCGCATCCTGCCCGACTACGTCGCGGCGAACTCGCAGTCCAAGACATGGCAGGACGCCGACGACGGTGGGCTGCTCGCGGTGTCGGAGGGCACCACCTCCGCACAGGCGGTGCCCAGCTACCTGAAAGACGACTGGCATCGATCCTGGGGTGCACTGGAGAAGCTGACGCCACTGGAACCCGAAGCCGTACCGGCACAGGTGAACACCACCGGCCGCTCGCAATGGGGATGGTCCGGACTGCGCGTGTCCGGGCCGACGACGATCCGGGTGGAGTCCTCCGATGACAACTGATCCCCAGCCGACCGAGCCCCAGACCACCGTGTCCCAGACCACCGAACCCCCGCCAACCCCGTCACCCGGCAATGCTCGTCTGATCAGGATCGGCGCCGTCGTCTTCGGTCTGCTCGGGATGCTGCTGGCCGTCGGAACCCCGCTGTTGCCGGTGAATCAGACGACCGCCGAACTGCGGTGGCCGCAGGGCGACGCGGTGGGCAATGTGAGTGCACCGCTGGTGTCGTTCGTGCCGATCGACATGGACGTCGCCGCGCCGTGTGCACTGGCACGCGCATTACCCGCGAGCGGTGGGGTGCTGCTCTCGACACTGCCCGAGGGCGGGCAGGACGCCGCGGCACGCGCCCTGTTCATCCGCGCCACCGCCGACGCGCTGGTGGTGACCGACCGTGACGTCGTGATCCTTTCGGCTCCCCGGGACACGGCCCAGGACAATCCCGACTGCCGCATCCTCTTTCACGCCGACGGGTCGGGCGTGTCGGCACGCTTCGCGGCCGGACCGGGTGGCGCGTCGGACGCGCCCGTCCTCACCGGCGACGACGCCCAGTCGAGTTTCACGGTGCCCGACCAGCAGATGCGCCCGCAGATCGTCGGCATCTACACCGACCTGCCGACCGACGCGCCGCGTGACGGGCTGTCGGCGCACGCCACCATCGACACCCGCTATGTGAGCACACCGACCCCGCTGAAGGTGACGGCGATCGTCCTCGGCATCCTGATGACCCTCGCATCGCTGGTGATGCTCGGTCTGCTGGACCGCCGGGATGGCCGCAGCCACAAGCGGTTCCTGCCGTCGGGCTGGTGGACGATCCGGCCGCCCGACGTCGCGGTGTTCGTCATCCTGGCCCTCTGGTGGCTGATGGGTGCCAACACCTCCGACGACGGCTACAACTTCGTCGTCGGCCGGATCGCCGGCGACGCCGGATACGCCGACAACTACTTCCGCTACTTCGGCGTGCCGCAGGATCCCTTCGGATGGCACTTCCAGGTCATCTCGGCGATGACCCACGTCAGCCTGGCCGCACCCTGGATGCGGTTGCCCGCCTTCCTGCTCGGACTCCTGGGGTGGTGGCTCATCTCGCGCGAGGTGATCCCTCGCCTGGGTCGCGCCGTCCGCCACAGCACGCCCGCGGTGTGGTCGGCGGCGTTCGTGTTCCTCGCGATCTGGTTGCCGTACAACAACGGATTGCGCCCGGAGCCGGCCGAGGCGGTCGGCGCCCTGCTCACCTGGTGCTGTGTCGAACGTGCCATCGCCACCCGCCGCCTGCTGCCCTATGCGATCGCCGTGGTCACCGCCGCCTTCACCCTGGCGTTGGCGCCGGGCGGATTGATGGCCGTGGCAGCACTTCTCGCGGGTGTGCGGCCCATCGTCAAGACCCTGGTGACCCGACGCCGCCGCGACGGTCTGCTGCCGATGCTGGCGCCCATCCTGGCCGCCGGTACCGCGGTGCTGTTCCAGATCTTCGCCGACCAGCCGTTGATGCCGCTGCTCGTCGGCAATCAGGTGGCCACCTCCGTCGGTCCGACCCTGGAATGGTGGGAGGAGCCGGTGCGGTACTACTACCTGATCCTGCCGACCGCCGACGGCACGCTGTCCCGGCGCTTCGGCATCCTGGTGATGATCCTGTGCCTCATCGTGGTCCTGCTCCGCCTGCTGCGTCGGGTACATCCCAACGGGGTTGCACGGGCACCGATCTGGCGACTCATCGCGGTCACCCTGGGCACGATGTTCTTCATCGCGTTCACCCCGACCAAGTGGACCCACCATTTCGGGGTCTACGCCGGCATCGCGGGCGGCCTTGCCGCCGCGGCCGGTGCGATGATGGCACCGGCCATCCTGCGATCCCGGCGCAATCGGACCTTCTTCGCCGCGGCCGTCCTCGCGGTCACCGGGATCTCGTTCACCGGCACCAACGGATGGTGGTTCGTCGGCAGTTACGGCATCCCGTGGTGGGATCGTCCGCCGTCGCTCGCCGGAATCCAGTTCGGGACGGTGTTCCTCGTCCTCGCGGTGATCACCACCCTGGTCGGATTGTGGTTCCACTTCCGCGACGATTACGTCGACGAGGCGACCCGTGCGGGCCGGTCCGACCGTTGGTACACGAGGCTGACGTTCTCGCCGCTGCCGGTCATCTCGGCGTTCGTGGTGATCTTCATGGTCGTGACCTTCGCGAAGGCAGCGTACGTACAACGTGACTCGTTCTCCTGGCTCAACTCCAATGTGCGGGCACTGACCGGGAACTCCTGCGGACTGGCCAATGACGTTCTCGTCGAGGCGGATCCGACGGCGGGTCTGCTGCGGCCCGCGGCCGTCGACGGCACACCCGCGCCGGACGTCTCGGCGGCACTCGCCGGCACACCGTCCGGGCAACCCCCGAGCGGTTTCTCCCCCAACGGGGTTCCCGACCAGCTCAGCGTGGACGCCACCGAGGACTCCGATACGACCACGACGTCGTCGGGCACCAACAGTGCCGCGTCCGGGGCGGGCGCCGATGAGTCCGGGTCCTCCGACGAGTCGGCACAGGGCGGTACCGAGGGCGGTCAGGGACAGCGAGGGGTCAACGGATCGACGGTGCGGCTTCCCTTCGCTCTGAACCCCGCCGCCACACCCGTACTCGGCACCTACGGATCACCCACCGGCACAGGTCATCTGACCACCTCGTGGTACACCATGCCGACGCGTTCGGACACCGCCCCGCTGCTGACCGTCGCGGTCGCCGGTTCCGTGGAGGCCGTCGACGGGATCGGCGTGGTCCATCCGGGACAGAAGGTCATCGCCCAGTTCGGACGGACCCGGCCCGACGGCGGCGTCACCCCACTCGGGACGATGTCACCGATCGACATCGGCGAGGCCCCCACGTGGCGCAATCTCCGCTTCCCCCTTGCCGAGTCACCCGCCGGCGCCACCGTCGTACGTATCGACGTGGTCGACACCGCGGGCGCCCCCGCCGAATGGGTGGCGATCACTCCCCCGCGGATCAGCACCCTCGGAACGCTGAACGATGTTGTCGGACGCACCGATCCGGTGTTCATCGACTGGCTGCCCGGGATGGTGTTCCCCTGCCAGCAGCCCATGAAGGTCGTCAACGGCGTTCTGCAGGTACCGAAGTGGCGCATCATGCCCGACGCCGAGGCCACCCGGAAGAACAGTCAGACCTGGATGGCGGGCACCGCCGGAGGGCCGCTCGGCATCACCGAGGCGATGCTCACGCCGACACTGCTACCGACCTACCTGCGCAACAACTGGGACCGGGATTGGGGTGGGCTGCAACGGTTCACCGAGATCGATCCGGCGCCGCCGGCCGACCTGGAGATCGGCACGGCACGGCGATCCGGGCTCTACAATCCGGCACCGATGCGATCCAGCGGGTACTGATCGGCCGCGGCATCGGACTCCAGGAACCGGATCGTCTCGGTGATCGTCTCCGGCGCGTCATTCTGCGGCAGCCGCTGCAGTTCGTCTTCGACGATCCACGGCCACCGCCACCCGATCCGGCGTCACCGACTTGACCGCGGCGTCGACGACGGTGCCCTTGCTGGTCGCCCTTGTTGTCGAGGAGCAACTCCTTGAGGTTGTTGCTCGACCGCGAGTACATGTCACGGAACTCACCGGTGGAACCGTTGGTGACGGCAAATGCTGTCACCGCGAGACGGGATCGCTTGCGCGCTTGCGTCGTGACCATACCGTGATCATCCGTCTCGGTTGCGTTGCGCAGCGCCGCCGAGGGTGTGCGGCGGCCGGCGGCACTCGTAGCGTGGGGTCATGACCACATTCACCGCTCCCGGACTCAGCTCCGACACCGCATCGACGGTCACCACTCTCCTTCAAGAGCGTCTGTCGGCGCTCAACGATCTGCACCTCACCCTCAAGCATGTGCACTGGAATGTGGTGGGCGCCAACTTCATCGGCGTGCACGAGATGATCGACCCGCAGGTCGAACTGGTCCGCGGATATGCCGACACCATCGCCGAACGCGTCGCCACCCTCGGCGCGTCGCCACGTGGCACCGCCAAGGCCATCGAGGACGACCGCTCCTGGGATGACTACTCGATCGGTCGGGACACCGCGCAGGCACACCTCGGCGCGCTCGATGTGGTGTACGACGGCTTCATCACCTCCCATCGTGACGCCATCGCGAAGACCGGCGATCTCGACCCGGTCACCGAGGACATCCTCATCGGGCAGACCGCCGAGCTGGAGAAGTTCCAGTGGTTCGTGCGGGCGCATCTGGAGAGCTACACCGGCGAACTCGCCACCGCGGGACAGACCACCGAAAGCGGTGCCGCCGCCGCTGCACGTAACGCCTGACCTCTGACACGACGTCGGACACATGTCACCCGAACCCGCTGTGAGAACCACACCGCCGCCGGTGGTGCCGAGGTCGATCCGATTCCGGCACCACCGGATCCCGCGGACCGCGGAGTCCGGGTGCTGTGGATCGCCGCCATTCTCGCAGTCATTCTCTGGGTCTTCGTGATGGCGATCGGCTTCACCGGGTCGGTGACGGTCGCCGCCGCCCTCGTCGCATTTCTTGTTACCCTGGCCGCAGGCACCATGTTTGCCCTGTCACGGTTATGAGCCACCTCATGTGACGTTCACAAGGGGATGTGAAACAGCTGCATCCATCCGGTTGCGCCTCGGCGCGCCAAGGGAAGGCCGATGGACGTGGTTCTGCGATGACCCCCGATTCTGCACAGATGTCAGTCGAAAGTGGATTCACTCTCTTCGATGACCTGGAGCTCCACATGCAATTCGCGCCGGTGTGCCGGTTGAGCGACGGTGCCGTCGCCGCGGTCGAACTCACCCTGCGCGGCCCGACCGGCACACGAGTCGGCACCTCCCGCGCCTTGCGGCGAGCGGCCCGGCTGATGGATCAGCACCGCGTCCTCGACAACCGCAAACGCGAGTTCGCGACGTCCCCGCAGGCACAGTCCCTGGCCAAGATCCTGCCGCTGCTCGTCCACCTCGATCTCGAACTCGTCGACGGCCTCGACGACGACACTCTCGACGTCCTCGAGCGGCACGTCATGGTCGTGCTTCCCGACGCCGTCGAACGCAGCCCGCAACGCACCCTCGCGCGGGTCGCCCGAGCCCGCAGCGAGGGACGGGTGATCTGTGTCGACGGCCTGACCACCAGCGATCAGGCCGCCACACTGCTGTCGCTCATCGAACCCGACATCATCGTCACCGGGCCCGAGCTACTTGCCGCCGACGCCAATCCGGACGGCGCGCGGATCGCACACACCTTGGCCGCCCACATCGAACGCACGCATGCGGTGGTCGTCGCCGACGGCGTCGACGACGAGGCCAAGCGGATCACCGCGATGACGATGGGCGCGTCCTACGGCACCGGCAGCCTGTATCCCGCCGTCGAGTCGCCGTCGGTGTTCGGAACGGCGACCATCGTTCCGCTGCCGGATCTGCCGGTGTGGTCGACACCGGCACCGGACGGCGCCACCCCGTACGCCATCGCGTCGGCCCTGCACGTCCCGCGCCGCGGCAGCAAACGGTTGCTGATCGAGATGAGCAAGGCGTTGGAAGAACAGGCCGCCGCCGGTGGGGCGGCCATCGTGCTCGGCACCTTCCAGCACGCCCGGCACTTCACCGACCGAACCGCGGCACGATGGCGGTCGATGTCGATGCGCACCGGACTGGCCGGCGTCTACGGGGTCGACCTCGTCGACATCCGCGACGGCAACGTGCACCGCGCACCGCTGGCACCCGACGACGACCTCGTCGAGGAATGGAATGTCGCGGTGCTGGGGCCTCATTTCGCCGCTCTGCTGTCGGCGCGCGATCAGCATTGCGGATCGGCGGACCTCGACCGCACCTTCGATTTCGTGCAGAGCTACGACCGGGTGACGGTCACCCAGGCGGTGCACTCCATCCTGCAGCGGTTCGCGTGAGTGCGGTCGCCATGGATTCGCCCATCCGAGACACACGAAAATCGCGGCAAAACTGCAGCTAGGTTCGGCTTTCCTGACTTGCGGCTCCCGACAATTCGGGCTTGAGTTGAGTCATGCGCAACGTCGAGGACACTGCTGCCGAGCATGACGATGCCGATCCGCCGCATCAGCATCCGGGTGAACCCCACGCCGGCGGCTCACTGAAGAATCGTCTCAACTGGCTACGTGCCGGTGTGCTCGGCGCCAACGACGGCATCGTCTCCACCGCGGGCATCGTCGTCGGTGTCGCCGCCGCCACCACCGAGCGCGGTCCGGTATTCACCGCCGGTCTCGCGGGCCTCTGCGCCGGCGCCGTGTCGATGGCACTCGGCGAGTACGTGTCGGTGAGCACCCAACGCGACACCGAACAGGCACTCCTGGCCAAGGAAACCCGCGAACTCCGTGAGGAACCCGAGGCCGAGTTCGAGGAACTGGTGGGCTTGTACGAGGCCAAGGGCCTCAGCCACGACACCGCCTGCCGTGTGGCGACCGAACTGACCGACCGTGATGCGTTCGAGGCCCACGCCGACATCGAACTCGGCATCGACCCCTACGAACTCACCAACCCGTGGATGGCCGCGGTGTCCTCTGCGGTGTCGTTCCTGTCCGGCGCCCTGCTGCCGATGCTGGCGATCCTGTTGCCGCCAATCAATGTTCGGGTGCCGATCACCTTCGCAGCGGTGATCGTCGCCCTGGCCTTGACCGGCTACGTCGGCGCCGTCCTCGGCGGCTCATCGCCGTGGCGGCCGATGTGCCGGGTCGTCGTCGGAGGCGCCATCGCGATGATCGTGACGTTCGCGATCGGAAAAGCACTCGGCACCGCAGTGGGCTAGGAAGACCCGACGCGGGTCGCTCCGGTCTCGGCGAGGACTGCACCGCCGATGTCGGTGGGAATGATCCGGGTCAACTCGCTGAAGTGAACTGCCGCAATCGCGTTCGATCTTCGCGCCCCGGGGAGTATTGTATCTGTCGCCGGCAGAACCCATCTCGCCGGGGCGGGGCGATAGCCGCCGCGTTGGGCTCCGCCTAGACGACGAACCGCGTCGACACCCCATCCCGTCGGTCGAGCCCCTCATCCCCGCCGGTCGAGCCCCTCATCCCCGCCGGTCGAGCCCCTCATCCCCGCCGGTCGAGCCCCTCATCCCCGCCGGTCGAGCCAACCGGAGCGCTAGCGGAGGTCGTGTCGAGACCACGCAAGCTAGCGCTGAAACCCGCCCACCCCAACCACATTCACTCATCCACACCCTGTGGATAGAAAACCCTTGCGATTCACGTAGAAGACGGCTATAATAGAACACACAGCCACAACGGCCTTCTCGGGGGAGGTGACATCAGCATGACAGACACCACCGACAGTCCCAT
>NZ_JBDZDJ010000039.1:0-19677 GCF_040049135.1 Gordonia sp. VNK1
TCCAGATACTCCCGGACATAGGCTGTGATCTCAGCGATCGTGTAACCAGCACTAATACTCATGTTGTGAACCTCCTCCTCGGAAGTGACTCACACCCAGATTGGCATACAACGGACAGCGCTCGCCCCACCACTGACAGCGCTCACTCAAGCGCTATCAACGTTGATGAGAGCGCTGTCAACACTGTCGAAAGCGCTGTCAACGTCGCGGGTTCACGAGAGCGCTGTCAACGTGCCGGGGTAACCAACGGCTGACCGACCGCTATTCGACGAGCGCGGTCGCCACCGCGGCGATCCCTTCGCCGCGTCCGGTCATCCCCAGGCCGTCGGTGGTGGTCGCCGACACCGAGACGGGCGCACCGAGCGCTTCGGAGAGCACCCGCTGCGCTTCCTCGCGACGCGGACCGATCTTGGGGCGGTTGCCGATCACCTGGACGGCCCCGTTGACGACGGTCAGCCCGGCGTCGGCCACCAGCGAGGCCACGTGTTCGAGCATCCGGGCACCGGAGACGCCGTCCCATTCGGGGCGTCCGGTGCCGAACACCGAGCCGACGTCGCCGAGTCCGGCCGCCGACAGCACGGCGTCGCACAGCGCATGGGCGCCGACGTCGCCGTCGGAATGCCCCTCGCAGCCGGCGTCGTCGGGAAAGTGCAGTCCGACCATCCAGCAGGGAACGCCGTCAACGACGCGATGCGCATCCGAGCCGATACCGACTCTCATGCCTCTTCTCCTCCGGGTACGGCCGCCGAGTCACGTTCGGCGACGAGGTCTCGGGCGATTCGCAGGTCCCACGGGGTGGTGATTTTGAAGGCGAGGTGATCGCCGGAGACGACGTGCACCGGGATGCCGATGCGCTCGGCGAGGCCGGCGTCGTCGGTGGCCAGTCCGGAATCGTCGGCATGGGCGGCGGCGAGGGCCTCACGGGTGAAACCCTGGGGCGTCTGCACAGCACGCAGCGGCTCGCGATCCACGGTGCCCAAGACACGCTCGGCGTCGCCACCCGGTTCGACCTCTTTGAGGGTGTCGACGACGGGCAGGCCCGGCACGACGGCCCGATGGCCGCCGACCACCGCGGCGATGACGCGCCGGAAGACCGACGCCGGTGTCAACGCGCGGGCGGCATCGTGAACGAGCACGATGTCGGCGTCGTCGAGTGCGGCGAGCCCGGCACGCACCGAGTCGGAGCGATGGGCACCGCCGGCGACCACGACGACCGATGCCGGTACCAGCGCACGCGCACGGTCGATGAGTTCCACCGGAACCACCACGACGACCGACGCCGAAAGCCCGGCCAGTCCGTCGACGCAGTGCTCCAGGATGGTCCGGCCACCGAGGTCCACGAAGGCCTTGGGAATCGGTTCACCCAGTCGGGTGCCCGATCCTGCTGCGGGGACGATGATGCCAACCCGCACATCCGGGTCGGTCACCGTAGACCCGCTCTGATCACCACGACTGCTGCTCGCACAGCGAAATCACTGGTCAAAGAAAAATCCTGATCACAAGCGAAGTGCGATCAGGATGCGGCGGCGAGAACCTCGTCGAGAATGCTGGTGGCCTTCTCGTCGTCGGTGTTCTGCGCCAGCGAGAGCTCGTCGACGAGCACGCGACGCGCGCGAGTCAGCATGCGCTTCTCACCCGCGGACAGGCCCCGGTCCTGCTCACGACGCCACAGGTCACGAACGATCTCGGCGACCTTGATGATGTCGCCGGAGATGAGCTTCTCCTGATTGGCCTTGAATCGGCGCGCCCAGTTGGTGGGCTCTTCGGTGTGTGGAGCGCGGAGAACCTGGAAAACCTGGTCGAGTCCCTCTTCACCGACGACGTCACGGACGCCGACGTACTCGAGCTTCGATGAGGGAATCTGGACGGTCATGTCACCGTCGGCAACCTTGAGAACCAGATATTCGATCTGTTCACCCTTGATGGTCCGAATCACGATGTCTTCGACCCGAGCAGCACCGTGATGGGGATAGACAACGGTGTCGCCAACTTTGAAATTCAATGTTCCGTGCCCCTTTCGAGTATGGCCAGTCTAACACGGGCGCCCCAGACGGCCCAGACAACGGTGCAGGTCACGGCCCTGCACGCGGCTGACCGGGGATGTTTCGGCAGGTGGAGCGATGTGCCATAACAAGGGAAGTTCACAAGCGCAAGAGTCGGATTCAGGGCGGCTCCGGACGCCGATTCGCGCCCCGGTTCCCCTTCCTCTCGATGACCCGAACCGGGCCCCGCGACAGTCGGATCCGACCAATCTGGCACCCCGCCGGGATTTTGTGACCCGGGCCCACTACGCTGCGTAGTGCAGGGTGTCCCTCACTGCGTTTTTTCGCGTTCGATTACCTGGGAGGAACGGGTGTCTGTGCCAACTCGATTTGGGCGGCGGCCTTCGGTCACACGACGGTTGGCAACGGCCACCGCGATGGCAGCGATCGGTGTCGCGGTCGCGCTCGGCACCACCGGCTGCGGTGCCGGTCAGATCTCGCAGACCGCCAATCAGCTCCCGGCCGTCAACGGCGGCAACGCGGCAGCGACGTGGGGCGAGGTCGAGGTCCGCAACGTGCAGATCATCTACCCCGCCGACAAGGCCGGCGACGTCTTCGACAACGGCGGTCCCTTCGAGGTGTCCTTCGCCGTCATCAACAGCGGACAGACCAAGATCTACCGCCTGACCAAGGTCGAGGTGACCCAGCAGGGCGCACCGTCGTCGGCGAAGGTCACGCTGAGCGCGCAACCCACCATCGATCCGGGCATGCTGGTGCGTGCCGGCAATCCGGCGAACTCGAACCCGGCCGGCATCACGACCTCGGAATCCAGTGCCGCCGCATCGGCATCGGAGACGACGTCGGCATCGGAATCGGCCTCGGAATCCGCGACCACCTCCGCGTCGGCCAGCCCGAGCGTCGGCGAGGTCGAGGCCCCGCAACTGGGTGAGGCCGCGATCGAGGCAACCCTCAACGGCACCGGCGAGTCGGTGGCCGCGGGCCTGACCACCGAGCTGACCTTCTACTTCGAGGTTCAGGACGCCAATGGCAACTGGACCGACGCGGGCACCGTCCCCGTCGACGCCGCCGTTGATTCGACGATCCTGCAGACCCGCGTCGACACTCCGCGCGGCGGCGAGGCCGAGGGCGAAGGCGAGGGCGGGCACTGAGCTCGTAATTCCCCAGCGCCCGTAGTTCTCCACTGCCACAGACAAATCCGTGGGGCCGCATCCGAAAAGGATGCGGCCCCACGGTTGTTCGTGCGGCCGCACGTCACACCGACGTCGACGCACCCGATCCGACGGCGACAGGAACCGTCGTCGTCCCGCCGTGACCGTCGGACACCGCGACGACGAACGAATCGGCGTCGACGGTGCCCGGGACCGTGGACGTGTAGGTCCATGTCCCGGTGGTCTGGTCGAGGACGACCGAGCCCTTCGTCGGAGCGGTCGCGAGTGAGTACGTCACGGTATCTCCGTCGGCGTCGGCTCCGGTGACCGCGCCGTGCACCACTCCGGTCGGGATGGCAACCGCCGCACTGGTCGAGCCCCAGGACGACGACACGAGGAGAGTCGTACCATCGGGGCTGACGGCCATCGACCTCGGGGCGGTCACGGCGACCGTCCCCAGCACCTTGTTTGTGCCGGTGTCGATCACCGCGATCCGATTGGCACCATTCACCGCAACATACGCCCGGCTTCCGTCGGGGCTGACCGCCACACCGGTCGGGGAGGAGCCCAGCGCGATCGTGGCGATCACCGTGTTGTAGTGGACGCTCACCGGATCGGTATCAATCACCGACACCGTGCCGGACGTTTCGTTGACAACGTAGGCTCGGGTACCGTCCGGGCCGATGGCCACCTCACTCGGGCTCGCGCCGACCGGGATCGTGGCAACCACCGTGTTGTACGTCGCGTGGGTTGGATCGGCATCGATCACCGAGACAGTACCCACACTCGACATATTCGTGACATAGACGCGATCACCTGACGGTGTGATCGCCAAGCCATACACCGCCGACACCGGAATCGACTGCACCACTTTCGCGGTCGAGGTGTTGATCACCGACACGGACCCTGTGCTCCTGCTGGCGACGTAGACATACTTGCCGTCGGGTGTGACCTGAACGCCATAGGTATCCGACCCCACCGGAATCTCCGGACCGATCGTGCGTCCGGTCAAGGTGTTGATCACCGAAACCGTGGAGTAATTGGTGACGTAGGCCCGCGTACCGTCTGGGGACAGAGCGATGTAAGCCGGTTCGCTGCCCACTGTGGAGGTCTGCTTCAGCCCGGTGGCGATGTTGACGATGGTCACCGTCGAGTTCCCTATATTGGCGACGTAGTACGTCTTTCCATCCGGGCTGATCGCCGCGACTCCGCGGGGTGTGTACCACACCGAATACGACGTTGCCGCCGTCACCGGCGAACCCTGCACCGTCGAGGTGGCGGTCGGACCGACATTCGCCGGTGTGATAGCGGGCGTGAGTGTCGTCGACGTCAGGCCCCCGTGACCATCGTCGATGTCCACAGTGAAAGCGTCGGTCATGGACAGCGTCGATCCCTGCTCGGCCAGCGCGTGCGCATACGTCGGATCGGGAACGTAGATGATCATCGGCCCGCCGGCCGCATCGGTGATGACAGTCAGGGAACCATGCTGTGGCTCAGGCGAAATGGTAATAGTGGTCACGTCACCGTCGGCGTCGACCGGGGTCAGGACGTACGTCGTCGTTCCATCCGAGTTGGCGGTCGATGTCGCATGTACCGTCGGATCGGCATTCGCCGGTGCGATCACCGGGGTCACCGTCACCTCATCGCCACCTCCATGACCGTCAGCGGCACTGAACACGATCACATCACTACCCGCAACCGTCGACCCGCCCGCCGAAAGACCATGCGCATAATCAAGATTCGGGGTGTACGTCCACGTCCCATCCCCATTGTCGACGATGCTCCCATGCGCCGGTGTCGACGCCGACACCGTCACCGCATCATCATCGGCGTCGGTCCTGGACACCGTGTACACGGTCGAGGCACCCGACGGCGATGAACTCACCGACAGCACCGGATCGGCATTCGCCGGTGCGATCACCGGGGTCACCGTCACCTCATCGCCACCTCCATGACCGTCAGCGGCACTGAACACGATCACATCACTACCCGCAACCGTCGACCCGCCCGCCGAAAGACCATGCGCATAATCAAGATTCGGGGTGTACGTCCACGTCCCATCCCCATTGTCGACGATGCTCCCATGCGCCGGTGTCGACGCCGACACCGTCACCGCATCATCATCGGCGTCGGTCCTGGACACCGTGTACACGGTCGAGGCACCCGACGGCGACGAACTCACCGACAGCACCGGATCGGTGTTCGTCGGCGTGATCGTCACCGCAACCGTCGACGTGCCCGAGGATTCCGCTGTAGCCGAAAGCCAGTGCAGGTGTGAACCATTCACCGCGGTGTCGTCGCTGACGGAGACGGTGAAGGAATCCGACCCGGCGCCACCACCGCTGGCCGACAGCTCACGTGCGTAGTCCGCGTCCGGGGTGTAGACATACGTCCCGTCGGGATTGATCACGACGGTTCCGTGCTCAGGTGCGGTAACCAGGGTGTAGGTCAACACATCCTGGTCTGGATCGCTCGCACCCAATGAACCGCTGACCGTCCCATCGGAATTGGTGGTCGGCTCGGACGGCGACAGCACCGGATGGGAGTTGAACACGCGGCGGTTGATCTGCTGCCACAGACCCCAGGCGAACACCAACGCCGGTGATGGGGTCGGGGTTCCGCCGGCGTTGTCGGCAAAGGGATTGAAGCCCAAGAACCCCAGTACGGTGGCGACGAACTTCGTCGGCGCATTCACCACCGGCACACCGTCGACGATCGTGAGAGGAGCGGGCGTCGAACCCACCACTGTCACCGGCAGGGCAGCAACAGCAGGCGTCGCCTCGACATCCAGCAGGGCCGTCACGCGGGACAGCGCCGCAGGCGACGCGGCCTGCTCCGACTCATCGGACTGAGCGCCACTGGTCGACGGCGCCGATTCGTCAGCCGCTGCCGCCGAAGATCCACCCGGCGAGGCGGGATGTTCGCCAGACGGAACCGGTTGCACATCAGCCGATTCCGACGATTCGGACGGTTGCACATCAGATGGTTCGGGCTGCGCGACGGGATTCTGCGACTCGTCGAGATCCGCGGCGGGCGATGTCACCGCCTCCTCCTCGGAAGTCGTCGGCGCGGCCGGTTCCGTCACCACCGGCCCGGTGTCGCCCGATTCTGCCGGTGGCGGTGCCGGCTCGAGGGCCGCGGGTCCGGAATCCACGGCCTGACCGGCATTGTCGGCCGGCACATCCGCCGCGCCCGCCTCATCGCCGGAACCCGGCACCGACTCCTGCGTCGACACGGCCGACGAGTCGACGGGCTCGGCATACGCCCAGCCCGCCGTCATCGTGGCCTGCCCACCCCACCACAACACCGCCCCGATTCCCACCCCGGCCGCGGCCACCCTGGCGCGCCGCACACCACCCATAGCCCGAGTACTGGACATCGCCGATCTCCGTCCGTCGCGAGTGTCTGCGCCGGCGAGGAGTCCAGCGCACCAACATCTCTGACGCTACGAAGTCGCGGCAATCGCCGACAGCCCCTCTTTGGGGGGCATCCGGTCAAGCGACGCGCAGCACGATCAGTCCACCCCACGATGCGGCATCGGCAGCCACCCGTCCTCGACGGCCCGCTTGTAGAGGTCGGTCTTGGTCGGCGCATCCCGATGTGCCTCACGGTATTTCGTCCGGATGCGGTCGATGTACTCACTGACCGTGTCCGCGGACAACCCGGTCACCCGGGCGACGTGTCCGGCCGAGCCGCCGGATGCGTAGAGTTCCAACACCTCTCGCAGACGCGGTGAGAGGTTGACGAAGCCGGGATCGGAGTCGAGGGCGGCCGCCCATTCCATCGAGGGCACCGTCGACCCCGACGCGGCCGCGCGGATGGCCGCGCAGACCTCGGCCTTGGCGGCGCTCTTGCGCACCACACCGAGGGTGCCGGCACCGGCGGCCTCACGAACGAGGTACGGCTCGTCACCGGAGGTGTAGATCAGGGTCGCCATCCCGGCGTCGGCCAACGCGGCGATGTTGTCGGCGGGTGTGGTGCCGTCATTGAGTCGCAGATCCAGCACGACGAGGTCGAGCGGGTCGTCGCCGAGCGCCGCCAGCAGCCCGGCGACCGTCGGAGCGCCCCGCACGAACTCGACGTCGGATGAGTCGCCCAGAAACGCCCGCACGCCCTCGATCACCGATTCGTGGTCGTCGACCACTCCGATGCGCCACGTCATCGTCCACCTCCACATGTCTCGTGTCCTCTATCGAAACCAATTGTCACGTCATTCGCTCAGACTCCGAACGGATTCATGCCGACATCGGGATAATTCGCACGGTGAGCTCACCCAGGTCCCTCACCCGGCTCGTGGCGCCGATGACCGGACCTGTCGACGCCAACTCGGCCCTCGCCCGCACCCTGCGCCACTACGGCATCTTCGCGGGCGCGGCCTATCTCGTCTTCCTCCCGTTCCTGCTGCCCGCGATGGCGCAGGCCCGGGCCGTCTCGGCGTCGTGGTGGACGCCGACCGCCATCACCATCGTCGTCGTCCCCGGCCTGATCGTCGGGTTGTATGGCGCCTTGTCCTGGGATCCCACCTGGCTGCGGCGCTGGGCGCGGGTCGGCACCCTCGGCATCCTGGTGGCCGTGGCACTGTGGTGGGTGGCCTGGAACGGGACCCACCTCGACGACGCCACGGTGTTCTGGTTGGGACCGTTCGTCGTACTGGGCAGCATCTGCGCGATGATCGCCTGGCCGCCGACGGTCGCAGCCGTCTACCTGCTCGCCATCGCCGTCGCGATCCGATTGACCGGCAATGTGGCACAAAGCTTTTCGGGGACGGCGACGATGCTCACCGACGCTGCGTGCAGCGCGGCATTCGCCGTGGTCCCGCTGGCCCTGGGCATCTCCGGTCTGCGCACGGCCGCCGAACTCGATCGGACCGAGGCCACCGCGATCGCGCTCGCCGAGGACACCGCCGCCACCACCGCCCGTTCCGCGGAACGCACCGTCGCCCGGGCGCTGACCCATGACGAGATCATGGCGAGCCTGCTCGAGGCCGATCGGAACCCCGATTCGGCGCATCTGCCGCGGCGCGCCGCGAGTGCCCTCGAGGCGCTCGATTCCACCGTGCGCGCCACCAACGCCGGACTCGATCCGGATGCCGCTCGCGTCGCAACCACGATCGCCGACGCCGCGCGGCACAACGATCCCGGGATCGACGTGACCACCGCCGTGCGTGCGCACGATTCGTCGACGTATCCGGTGAACGCGGTCGCCGCACTGGTCGGCGCCACCGCCGAGGCCACGCGCAACTGCTATCGGCATGTCCCCGCCGACCGACCGCGGCGCTGCCATATCAGCGTCACCGATCATCGGGTCACCATCACCGTCAGCGACGAGGGCGGGGGCTTCGATCCCGCCGCCACGCCGCGGGAACGACTCGGGATCGCGGTCTCCATCCGCGAACGCATGCGCCGGGTGAGCGGTGGCGATGCGGTGATCACCTCGAGGCCCGGGGCCGGCACCACCGTCACGGTGTCGTGGCGTGCGACCGACATTCCCGCCGCCGTCAACACCACCGATCTGCTCGGCATCCGGTCGACGCCCAGCCGGCGCCTGGGCGCGCTGGTAGTCGCCGTGATGGCGGCCTCGGCGGTGGCCACCCCGGGAGCGGTGGCGTGGTGGGTTCCGGTCGTCGTCATCGCCGCCCTTGCCGCGTCGACCGCCTTGCTGGTCACCGGCGATTCCGATCGGCCACCGACCCTGCCGACGCTGATCGTCGCGGCGACACCGGCATTCATGTGCGGGGTGTACCTGTTCTCGCTCGATGACGGCACGCAGACGATTCCGCTGTGGGTGACCGGACCGCCGGCGCTGGTGGTGTCGATCTTGGGGATGCGCCGCCGCCCGTATGCCGCGGTCATCGGGTTTCTGGCGGCACTGGTGGTGGTCGGTGCCTGGTCATTCGTCCGTGAGGGCTCTGCGCTGCCGGGGATTCTGCTGATCGGCCCGTCGGGGGGCTTCGTCGCCATCTCGATCGTCTTCGCGCGGGTCAACCGGACGTTGGCACGCAACCTGATCGACGCGCGGAGCCGGGCGACCCACGCCGCCGCCGACGCAGCCGCCGCCCAGGCCGCCGCACATGAGCGGGAGTTGCAGCTGACCCCGGTCACCGCGCTGGCGCGTCCCCTCCTGCTACGGCTCGCCGACGGCGATCGAGTAGACCACGCCACCCGTACCCAATGCCGACTGACCGAGGCGCGACTCCGAGACCTCCTGCGCGCCAGGGGTTTGTGTACCCCCGACGTCGACGAGGCCGTCGTCGACGCACGCCGGCGCGGGGTGGCGGTCACCCTGCTCGACGACCGTGGTCTCGACGGCAACGACACCGATCGACCACCTCCACTCGACGACGCGACGCGCCGCGTCATCGTGGACGCTCTCGACACCGCCCGGGCCGGGACGGTACGGATTCGTACTCTGCCCCCGGCCCGATCGATGGCGGTGACCGTCGTGACCGAGGACGACGACCGCTGCGAGTGGATCGACATCGACCGAGCCGGGCACGTGCGGTCGATGGTCACCGAGATGGCCGCCCGGCACCCTCGATGACGCACCCGCGTCGGATATCGGCGCACGCGCCGCCGGACTTGCCTCACAGCGCCATGCAGAGACTGCCCAGGTTGATTCCGGTGGCGACGTCGACGGTCGCCTCCTTCGACGTATTGCCCTGTTCGAGTCTCAGGGTGTATTTCCCTGCGGTCGACGGCGTCCAGGAGAATGCGACGCCGTCATTGATGGGCAGCGCATTCGCGCCCACCTGTGTGAACGCTGCCGAGCCGGGCGCCTTCTGGAGGAAGCTCACCGGGGAGTTGCCGGTCGCGGTCCCCACGACCTGGTAGGTACAGGAACTCGCATAGGAGTCCCCGAGGGGATCGGCGATGGCGATCGAGTCGACGTCGGCGTGTGCGGGCGCGGCCATCACCGCCGCTGCGGCGACGGCGAATGCGGACGCGGAGACGAACCTGACCAATTTCATGAGGGTCTTCCTTCCGATCGAGTTCACGCTGGTCACACGGCATCTGACCGTGTCACCTCGAACGCTAGAGACTTCTCGATCCGGGCACATGCCCCATCTCTTGGGGGCATGACCGGCCATCACGGGCACGGTCGGGTCTAGACTCGCCTCGTGCCCTCCTTCAGCCCACTGGAGTGGCCGGTCTTCCGGCAATTGCGCTCCGGCGACACGTTCGGCCGTGGTCCGGCCGTGCAGTCGGCGCGTACCCGTGCGGTGGTGCCGCGGACCGCGACGGCCGACGCCGTGGTGCAGAGTGTCTGCCCGTTCTGCGCCGTCGGTTGCGGACAGAAGGTGTACGTCAAGGACGGGCGCGTCACCCAGATCGAGGGTGATCCGGACTCCCCCATCTCGCGCGGCCGACTGTGTCCCAAGGGTGCGTCCAGCGAGCAACTCGTCAACAACCCGTTGCGGCAGAAGAAGATCCGTTACCGCGCGCCGTATGCCACCGAATGGACCGACCTCGATCTGGACACCGCGATCGACATGATCGCCGACCGGTTCGTCGAATCACGACGCCGCACCTGGCAGGACGTCGACGATCAGGGCCGAATCCTGCGACGCACCATGGGAATTGCCTCCCTGGGTGGCGCAACCCTCGACAATGAAGAGAACTACCTGATCAAGAAGCTCTTCACCGCGGCCGGCGCCATCCAGATCGAGAATCAGGCGCGCATATGACACTCCGCCACCGTTCCCAGTTTGGGAGCCTCATTTGGACGCGGCGGCGCCACGCAATCACTGCAGGACATGGCCAATGCCGATTGCATCGTGCTCATCGGCGGCAACATGGCCGAGGCACATCCGGTCGGATTCCAGTGGGTGGTGGAGGCACGCTCGCGGGGAGCGCGTGTCATTCACGTCGACCCGCGGTTCACCCGGACCTCGGCCAACGCCGACAAGCACATCTCGATCCGCGTCGGCTCTGATGTGGTGCTGCTCGGCGGACTGATCAACTACATGATCACCCACGAGCGATACTTCCGGGATTACGTTGTCGCGTATACGAATGCGGCGACGCTGGTCTCACCGGAGTTCCGCGACACCGAGGATCTCGACGGCCTGTTCTCCGGGTTCGATCCCGAGTCCGGCAGCTATGACCAATCGACATGGGCCTATGACCGTGCCGAGAGCGGTGACGACACCGCCGATTCCGGGTCCGACGGTTCCGCACCCACCGAAGGTGAACGCGGCGTGCGTGAGTCGCATGGTTCGGGTGGTCCCGCCCTCGATCCGTCGGGCATCTATCGGGACGAGACGCTCACCCATCCGCGGTCGGTGTTCCAGATCCTCAAGCGCCATTTCGCCCGCTACACACCGGAGATGGTGCGCGACATGTGCGGCATCTCCGTCGAGGAGTTCACCTATCTCGCCGAGTCGATCGCGGACAACTCGGGCCGTGAACGCACCACCTGTTTCGGGTATGCGACCGGCTGGACGCAGCACACGCTGGGCGCCCAATTCATCCGCACCGCAGCGGTTCTGCAGTTGCTGATGGGCAACGTCGGGCGGCCGGGCAGCGGCATCATGGCGTTGCGCGGGCATGCCAGCATCCAGGGTTCCACCGACATCCCGACATTGTTCAATCTGCTGCCGGGATATCTGCCGATGCCGTCGGTCGGCAAGCACGACACCTTCGGCGACTACCTCGACGCCGTCGGATCGCCGCATCAGAAGGGGTATTGGGCCTACGCCGACACGTATATGGTGAGCCTGCTCAAGGCGTGGTTCGGAGATGCCGCGACCGCCGAGAACGATTGGGCCTTCGACTATCTGCCGCGGCTGAACGGGCCGGCCGGGACGTATCAGACGACGGTCGCCATGCTCGACGGCACGGTCGAGGGGTACTTCGTACTGGGCCAGAATCCGGCGGTCGGGTCGGCCAACGGACGCCAGCAACGCCTCGCCATGTCCAAACTGAAGTGGCTGGTGGTCCGCGACCTCAACATGATCGAGTCGGCCACCTGGTGGAAGGAGGGCCCCGAGATCGACTCGGGTGAACTGCGTTCCACCGACATCGGCACCGAGGTCTTCTTCATGCCGGCCGCCACGCACGTCGAGAAGGCCGGATCGTTCACCCAGACCCAGCGCATGGTGCAGTGGCGCCATCAGGCGGTCACACCTCCCGGTCAGGCGCAGAGCGAACTGGACTTCTTCTACGAGCTGGGCAAGAGGATTCGGGAACGACTGGCCGACTCCACCGACGAGCGCGACCGTCCGCTGCTGGACATGACGTGGGACTATCCGCTCGACGAGCACGGCAATCCCGAACCGGAGTCGGTGCTCTCGGAGATCAACGGCTACTTCACTTCCGGGCCGGAGCAGGGAACCAATCTCACCTCGTACACGCAGATGCGTGCCGACGGGACCACGGCGGGTGGCTGCTGGATCTACACCGGCGTGTATGCGCACGCCACCAATCAGGCCGCGAGACGGGTTCCGCAGGGCGGGGATTCGGTGAGTCAGCACGAATGGGGATGGGTGTGGCCGGCAGATCGGCGCATCCTCTACAACCGGGCATCGGCCGATCCCGACGGCAAGCCGTGGAGTGAACGCAAACGCTACCTCTGGTGGGATGCGCGGACGCGCCGCTGGGTGGGCGACGACGTCCCGGACTTCCCGGTCGAAAAGGCCCCCGATGACCGTCCCGACCCGGAACTCGGTGGCGCCGAGGGACTCTCCGGTGTCGATCCGTTCATCATGCAATCCGACGGTAAGGCATGGCTGTTCGCACCGAAGGGCCTGGTCGACGGCCCGTTGCCGGCGCACTACGAGCCGCAGGAGTCACCGGTGGCCAACGCGTTGTATCCGCAGCAGCAGGCACCCGCGCGGGTGATCTTCGCGCGCACCGACAATCTGGACGCACCGAGCGCCGGTGCCCCCGGCAGCGAGGTGTATCCGTTCGTGTTCACCACCTACCGGCTCACCGAACATCACACCGCGGGCGGGATGAGCCGCTGGTCGCCGTTCCTGGCGGAGTTGCAGCCGGAGATGTTCTGCGAGGTGTCACCGGAACTCGCCGCCGAACGCGGACTGGTCAACGAGGGTTGGGCGACCATCATCTCGCCGCGGGCGGCCATCGAGGCGCGGGTCCTGGTGACCGACCGGCTCACACCGCTGCGGATCAACGGCCGCGACGTCCACCAGGTCGGCCTGCCCTATCACTGGGGCGTGGGCTCGGATGCCGTGGTCAGCGGTGACGCCGCCAACGATCTGATCGGTGTCACACTGGATCCCAACGTCCAGATCCAGGAATCCAAGGTGGGGTCCTGCGATGTGGTCGCCGGTCGGCGGCCACGCGGGCAGGCACTGCTGGATCTGGTGGCGGAGTATCAGCGTCGTTCGGGGACGACGGTCGAGACCGACAACGTCCGGCTCACCGAGCGGGAGGAGGAGTAGATGGGGCAGCTGTCCGGGCCCACCGATCCGAGTGGCGACGCGCACTGGGGCGATCGCGAACGTCCCCGCAAGGGATTCTTCACCGACACGTCGATCTGCATCGGCTGCAAGGCATGTGAGGTGGCCTGCAAGGAGTGGAACCGCAATCCCCGCGACGGCGACCTCGAGCTGACCGGCATGTCCTATGACAACACCGTTGCCCTGGGCGCGAGCACGTGGCGGCATGTCGCGTTCATCGAGCAGGATCGCGAACGCATCGAGACCGCCCGCGAATCCGGCAGGCAGCTCACCGATCTCGGGATGCCGATGCCTCCTCAGACGGCGCCGGCTCCGCCCGAGGCGCCCGCCGCCGTCACTCCCGACACCCCCGAGTTCCGGTGGCTGATGTCGTCGGATGTGTGCAAACACTGTACGCACGCAGGATGTCTGGACGTCTGCCCGACCGGGGCACTGTTCCGTACCGAGTTCGGCACGGTGGTGGTGCAGCACGACGTGTGCAACGGATGCGGCACCTGCGTGGCGGGTTGCCCGTTCGGGGTGGTGGAGCGACGCGCCGACGGCACCGCCGCCCCCACCACCCGACAGGGTGAACGCAAGGGCGAACAACCCGAGGTGCCCAGACGTGGTGTGGCACAGAAGTGCACGCTCTGCTACGACCGCCTCGTCGACGACGAGACCCCGGCCTGCGCCAAGACCTGCCCGACCACGTCGATCAAATTCGGCGATCACGACGATCTCGTCGAGAACGCCCACGAGCGCGTCGCACAGTTGCACGCCCAGGGGATGACCGAGGCACGGCTGTACGGCGCCAACGAGAACGACGGTGTCGGCGGCACCGGTTCGGTGTTCCTGCTGCTCGACGAACCCGAGGTGTACGGCCTGCCACCGGACCCCCGGGTGTGTACCGCCGATCTGCCGAGCATGTACCGCCGCGCCGGTGTCGCCGCGGCCGGAATGCTTGCGGCAGCGACCATCTCGTTCCTGACCGGTCGACGGTGACATGACCTCCGACTACGACGCCACCCGCCCGCCGGAACCGTCGCGAAAGAGGCGCCGCGGCAAACGAATCGGCGCCCTGCGCCGCCCCGGCCGTGCCGATGGCAGCGCCGAGATGTCCATGGTTCCCGACGTGGAGGTCGAGAAGCTCTCCGGCGCCGGTTATTACGGCCACCCGGTGGTCAAGCCACCACCATGGGGTGACGAAATCGCGCTCTATCTCTTCCTCGGCGGAGTCGCCGGCGGTTCCGGTGTCCTCGCCGCGGGTGCCCAGCTGACCGGACGGGACGCGTTGCGGCGCAACACACGATTGGGTGGTCTCGCGGCCGTCGGCGTGGGTGCGGTCGCCCTTGTCGCCGATCTGGGCCGCCCCGATCGCTTCTACAACATGCTGCGCACCTTCAAGGTCACCTCACCGATGAGTGTGGGGTCGTGGATTCTGTCTGCCTTCTCCGGCGCACTCGGCGTGGCCGCGGTCGCCGACATCGACCGCCTCACCGGTGAACGGCTCCCGTTGGGGCCGTTACGATCTGTGCTGCGCACTGTCGAAGCTCCAGCCGGGTTGGCCGCAGGTGGCGTCGGACCACTCCTCGCGGTGTACACGGCGGTGCTGCTCGGCGACACGGCGACGCCGACCTGGAATGCGATGCACCGCGACCTGCCATTCGTCTTCGTCAGCTCGGCGAGTCTCGCCGCGAGCGGTTTGGCGATGGTGACCACACCGGTCGGCGAGGCAGCACCCGCACGTGTCCTCGCAGCACTCGGTGCCGCCGGCGATGTGGCGGCCACCCGGATCATGGAGTCGCGGATGGATTCCGTTGCGGCCGAACCGTTGCACCACGGGACGCCGGGCACGCTGATGCGCTGGGCCGAGCGTCTCGCCGTCGTCGGTGGGATCGGCGCGATGGTGTCGGGCCGCTCACGCATCCTGTCCGCGGCGTCGGGAATGACGCTTTTGGCGGCGTCGGCGTGTACCCGGTTCGGGGTCTTTCACGCCGGTATCGAGTCCGCCAAGGATCCCCGGTACACCATCATCCCGCAGAAGCGGCATCTCGCCGCCCGTCGTGCCGCCGGGATCGTCGACGACTCCATCACCACCGGGTACTGATTCCTGGGGCAGCACCCAGACCGGGGCGAGATCGTCGACACTGGTGGGCTGGTCCCCTTCTGCGGCAACCTGGTTGCCGCCCCGGGTCTTTGCGCGATACATGGCCCGGTCTGCCGTACTGATCAGCTCCTCCAGGTCCCAGCATTCGGTCACGGTCGTGACGCTCACGCCGATGCTGACGGTGACCGGGGGTGAGATGTGATCGGCGATCACCGCGCAGAGATCGGTTGCGACGGCGCGTGCCGAGTCGAGACCGGTGTCGATGACCATGACGAATTCCTCGCCGCCGGTGCGCGCACTGATCACGTTCAGGTTCTGCGACTTGAGTTTTGCGGCGAGATCGGCGATGCGGTTGGCGACCTGCACCAGCACCGTGTCGCCGACGGCGTGACCGTAGGTGTCGTTGATGGACTTGAAATCATCGATGTCGACGAGAACGGCGGTCATGTGGCGGCCGGGCTTGGCGGATGCTTCGGCAAATGTGGTGAGCCCCCGACGGTTGGCCAGTCGGGTGAGCGGATCATCGTGTGCCACCAGGGCATCGGAGCCGAGCAGCGAGAAGACGTAGTGACAGACCGGGAAGACCATCAGGACCAGAACCATCGGTCCGGCGCCCTTGGAGATCGCCAAGGCGGCCTGGTCTGTTCCACCGGCCGCCAGCCGCACGGTGAGAATGAGAATCACCGTCGCCGCGACCAGTGCGTGAGCGAGATGCGTGGTGGGATTGCAGTAGTAAGGTGATGAACACGCTGATCAGGAGCAGCAGGGCGGTTCCGGCCAGTCCCACCGCGGCCGACGGATGATCGAGACAGGCCGCCGAGATCCCCGCGGTGCTCACCAGTGCGGCCACCGTTGCGCCGCCACTGCCGGGCAGCGGCATGATCCACAGCCGCAGCGCGTAGAGGACGGCAGCGACCGCACTGACGACCATCGCCGTGCGCACCGGTGCGGTGAACTCGTTCGGCGGCGAGAGCGCCGCCGTCGCCGAGGTCAGCGCCAGCGTCCCGGCACCGATCGACAAGATGACACGCTGCATGGTCGACTTCCCCCGGCGGACGAAGAACGGAACCCCCCATTCCACTTCGCCCCGGCGAAAGTAGCGAATTCGGACACCGACTCGCTATGCCCTACCGCACGACGATGCCGGGGGCGCCGACGATCTCGCCGATCACCGGGTACCCCGGTACCTCCCCGACGAGGAGGAGCCCACCGGAGGTCTGGGCGTCGGCGAGAAACAGGAGATCCTGCTCGTCGATACCTGCGCCTGTTTCCAGATGGGGGCGGACCCAGTCGAGGTTGCGTCGGGTGCCGCCGGAGACGAATCCCTCATGCAGCGCGTCGAGGGCGCCGTCGACGGCCGGGACCGCCTGACGCTCGATGATCGCGCCCACACCCGACGCGCGGTCGAGCTTGTGGAGATGTCCGAGCAATCCGAAGCCGGTGACATCGGTGCCGGCTCGGATCCCGGCGGCCAGGGCGGCCTCCGACGCCGGGCCGTTGAGTGTGGTCATCACCTCGACCGCGGCATCGAAGGTCTCGCCGGTCTGCTTGTGCCGGTTGTTCAGGAGGCCGACCCCGATCGGTTTGGTGAGGGTGAGGGGCAGTCCGGCGACCGCCGCGTCGTTGCGGATCAACCGGTCCGGGTGGGCGGTCCCGGTGACGGCCATCCCGTACTTGGGTTCGGGATCGTCGATGCTGTGGCCACCGATCACCGGACAGCCCGCACGACCCGCGACGTCGAGTCCGCCGCGCAACACCTCGGTCATCAGTTCCATGGGCAGGACATCGCGGGGCCAGCCGACGAGATTGATCGCCACGACGGGCTGTCCACCCATGGCGTAGATGTCGGACAACGCATTGGCCGCCGCGATCGCACCCCAGGTATACGCATCGTCGACGACGGGCGTGAAGAAATCGGCGGTCGACAGAACCGCGAGGTCATCACGCACCCGCACGGCCGCGGCATCATCACCGTCGTCGAGTCCGACGAGGATGTTGCCGCCGCTCTGTCCGGTCAACCCCGCGACCGCCTGCTCGAGCTCCCCCGGCGGGATCTTGCAGGCGCATCCCCCACCGTGCGCAAATCCGGTCAGTCGCAAGGTCCGCGGGTCATCGATGGCACTCATGCCTCCGATGGTATGCGCCGCAAACTCTGTTGCACCGTCGATTCACGCCCACCATCCCACCGACAGCGCTCTGCACTTTGTTGACAGCGCTCTCCTCGTCATTGACAGCGCTCGCAATTCCGTTGACAGCGCTCTCAATTCCGTTGACATCGCTCATATTACGGTCGAGCCGACCTCATCCCGCCGGTCGAGCCGACCCCAAAACCGCCGGTCGAGCCGACCCGGAGCGATAGCGCAGGGTCGAGTCGAGACCACGCAACATGACGCTGGAACCGCCACCACCACAACACCTCCCGCGAAAACGACGCCCCATACCACACCCCACCGACAAGAAAACCTCGCCGACAACACGTTATCCACAGACCAAAAGTTATGCACAGCAACAGGATTGGAGAAACTCACCCTTGCGCCGACCGCGAATCCGGCGTAATGTGGTGTACATGACATCGGGGGAACTTGACACCACCATCGACTTCTTATCCGAACTCGACTACACCAACGGCAGCCTCACCCGCGACGACGCAAAGCACGCACTGCACACCATCCTGCTGATCCGCAATCTGGTCGATCACCACGCGAGTGTGCTTGTCGGACTCTGTGATCACCTCAAGGTCGCAGAGAAGGAAGGCCGCAAACTGCAGGAACTCCTGCACGAGTGGGGTGTCGCGCCGGCCTCGGCGTCCCGCATGATCCGCCTGGGCACCACACCCGACATCGAGCGCGTACACCGCCACACCTCACTGGGCACACTCTCGGCCGAACACGCCGACGCCATCGTCCGAGGATTGACGCACATCGAGAAACGATCCGGCGAGCGTGTCACCGCCGAGGAACGCGACGCGCACAGCATCGCCCTGCTCGGGCACGCCACCGCCGGGTTCACACCCGCCGAAATCCGTGACTACGCCAAGAGTCGCGGCAATCAGCAGGCCGACGACACCGACGGACTCCCCGCGGGCGAAGACCGCAGTATCAACACGCTGGACTTCCACGATTCCGTTGATGGACGCCTCACGGTCACCGCCGATCTGCATGCCGTGCTCGGGGAGAAGTTGAGGACGGCGATCGAAGTGCTGTCGGCGCCACGACCCCAACCCGACGGATCCCGCGATCCACGCTCCGCAGGTCAGATGCGTGCCGACGCCCTCGAGGTCATCCTCGACACCGCCGCCCGCGCTGCCGCAGGCGAACACAGCGACGACGGACCGCGCATGCCCACCGAACTGGTCAACCTCACCATCCCCACCGGCACACCATCATTGGCGTCGTTGCAGTTCATGGGATCGGTCACCGAAGCCACCGCCCGAAAACTCTGCTGCGACGCCACCGTCGGCGTCATGATCGTCAGCAAAGACGAAGTACCACTGTCACTCGGACGGACCATCCGACTGTTCAACCGGGCCCAACGACGAGCCCTGGCGCACCGCGACAAAGGGTGCATCAAGTGTGGAGCGCCGCCCTCACGGACCCAGGCGCACCATATCAACCACTGGATCGACGGCGGCGAAACCTGTTTGGAGAACGGCGCTTTGCTCTGCACGGCCTGTCATGACGACGTCCACCATAACGGATGGGACGTCGTCATGGGAGCCGACCACCACCCCTGGTTGATCCCACCGGAAAGTGTTGACCCACAACGACGATGGTTGCGGTCCTATCACCGCAGGACCATGACGTTGGATGGATTGCCGGGTGTGGCATGACAATTCGATCTACAGCCTTGCCTTGCGGAGTCTCCTTGCGTTGAGCTCCGTCGAAACGACACGGACTCCGTTTCGACGGAGCTCAACGCGGCGGCTAGCGCTCCTCACCGGCTAATGGGGGGAACTACTGGGTCTGGTTGACGTGAGTTGGCAGACTTGGTGGTGGTAGCTGCTACTGGGTGAGCACTCTT
>NZ_JBDZDJ010000040.1:0-18698 GCF_040049135.1 Gordonia sp. VNK1
TGGAGAACGGCGCTTTGCTCTGCACAGCCTGTCATGACGATGTCCACCATAACGGATGGGACGTCGTCATGGGAGCCGACCACCACCCGTGGTTGATCCCACCGGAAAGTGTTGACCCACAACGCAGGTGGTTGCGGTCCTATCACCGCAGGACCATGACCTTGGATGGATTGCCGGGTGCGGCATGAGGATTCGGGTTCCAGCGTTGCCTTGCGGGGTCTCGACACGGTCCTCCGCTATCGCTCCGGACCGGCTCGACCGGCGGGCAAAGTGGCTCGACCACCGGAATAAGGACTTGACCGGCGGGCAAAGTGGCTCGACCACCGGAATAAGGGCTCGACCGGCGGGCAAAGGGGCTCGCCCGCCGGGGTAAGCGCTCGGCTCGCGGGGTAAGCGCTCGTCCGGCGGGATAGGGCTCGGCCCGCGGGGTAAGCGCTCGTCCGGCGGGATAGTGGCTCAACCAGCCGTGCGTGACCGGCGACAACACAACACCAACAGTTCCTGAATCGAGAGGTTGTCCATCAGCCTCGCCTCACGTGGTCTCGCCCTCGTTCCTCGGGCTACGCGACCAGCGGGAGGGTACCTTGACAACTCCACAGTGAAACATCAACGCCGGCAACCGGTGTCGTCACGCTCGACGGCCGTCTCGTCAGAGATCGGTGCGCAGCGCGTCCGACACCATCTCCGTCCACGACGCCACCACCTGTTCTCGTCGGTGAGAATCGTCGGACAGTGTGTCGGCCAGGCCGAGTCCACGCGCGAGGTCGAGGGTGATCTGCGCGATCCGGCGAACCTTCGGGTTCGCACCCGACGGATCGAGCATCGCCACCGTCACCTGATGTGCGGCGCGGGCGAACTTCGCCTCGAGCGGCAAGATCAGCTCGCGCAGTGCGGGATCGGATGCTGCGGCCGCCCACACCTGCAGTGCCGCCTTGAACGTCACCCCCGTGTAGAGGGCGACGGCCCGGTCGATCGCTGCGGCCACCCGATCCTCACCGTCGGGCATCTCGTCCTGCACCGTCGACGCAGACGCCGTCATGTCCTCGAAGACCTGCTCGAGCGCGGCCGTGATCAGGGCCTCGCGCGTCGGGAAGTGATGCTGCGCCGCCCCACGCGACACGCCGGCCCGCTCCGCCACGATGGACACCGTCGCTGCGGCCCAACCGTCACGCGCCAAAGTGTCGATCGTCGCCCCCAGCAACCGTTCCCGCGTCAGTCGGGATCGCTCCTGCTGCGGCTCGCGCGCGGCACTCGATCGTGCGGTGGTCATGAAAGATCCCAGGTCATGTCAGATCCCACGACGGCCGGCGCTTCGACAGGAACGCCGTCATCCCCTCCCGCGCCTCTTCGCTGCCGAACAACGCAGCCGATTCCTCCGCGCGCCGACGGCCATACGTCTCGAATGCTGCGAGGACCGCCGTCGTGGTGAGCGCCTTCGACGCCGCCAAACCCTGCGGCGACGCCTTCCGTATCCCCGTCAACGCGCTCGCCAGGCAACCCTCGAGATCTGCGGCGCTGCCACAGGATTGCGTCACCAACCCCACCCGTTCGGCGGTATCCGCGTCGAACGTCTCACCGGTCAAGTAATACCGCCCCGAGGACCGTGCGGACATCTTCGGCAATAAGACCACCGAGATCACCGACGGCGCCAACCCCAGCCGCGCCTCGGTGAGCGCGAACGTGCATGCGGGACCGGCGAACACCATGTCACACGCGCCGATCAGACCGAGTCCGCCTGCCCGCACATGACCGTCGATCCGCGCGATCACCGGCTTCGGCGATTCGAGGATCGCGCGAATGAGTCCGAGCATGGCCTCGGTCCCGGCCGCCGATGCCTCCTCGACGCTCGCACCACGAGCCAACGCCTCGCTCAGGTCGGCCCCCGCACAGAACGTGTTGCCCGAATGCGTCAACACCACCGCCCGCACCTCGGGATCGTCTGCCGCGGAGACCAACCCGTCGAGCAACCGCTCAACCAAGCTCGCGCTCAACGCATTCCGGTTCTTCGGTGAATCCAGCGTCAACGTCGTGATGCCGTCGACGGTCGACGAATGGACAACCTCAACGGTTCCGTCGGCCATGATGCACCCCACCTCTCGTCTCAGTACGACTTGGGCAACCCGAGACTCGTCTGAGCCACGAAGTTCAGAATCATCTCACGACTGACCGGCGCGATCCGCGCGATCCGCGCCAGCGACAGCATCGGCGCCAAACCGTACTCGGACGTCAACCCGTTGCCGCCGAGTGAGTGAACGGCCTGATCGACGATCTTGACGCACGCCTCCGCAGCGGCGTACTTCGCCATATTCGCCGGTTCCGCTGCACCCCAATCGTCTCCCGCGTCATACAGTGTGGCGGCCTTCTGCATCATCAGCTTGGCCATCTCGAGTTCGATCTTGCCCTGCGCCAACGGATGCGCGATCGCCTGATGCGCGCCGATCGGCGTCTTCCAGACAGTGCGGTCGTTGACGTACTCGACGGCCCGCGACAGCGCGAACCGGCCCATCCCGATCGCCGACGCCGCACCCATGATGCGCTCCGGGTTGAGGCCGGCGAACAGCTGACTGATCGCCGCGTCCTCCGAACCGACCAACGCATCGGTCGGGAGCCGGACGTCGTCGAAGAACAGCAGGAACTGCTTCTCCGGGTTCTGCAGTTCCATCTCGATCTGGCGGTACTCGAAATTCGGTGTGTCGGTGGGCACGATGAACAACGTCGGCTTGAGCCGCCCCGTCTTCGCGTCCTCGGTGCGGGCGACGATCAGCACCGCCTGCGCCTGGTCGACGCCGGAGATGTAGATCTTGCGACCGTTGAGCACCCACTCGTCACCGTCACGCTTCGCGGTGGTGGTGATGTTGTGCGAGTTGGAACCCGCGTCGGGTTCGGTGATCCCGAACGCCATGGTGATCGACCCGTCGGCCAGGCCGGGCAGCCACCGCTGCTTCTGATCGTCGGTGCCGAAGCGGGCGATCACGTTTCCGCAGATCGCCGGCGACACGACCAGCATCAGCAGGCTCGTCCCGGCGGCGGCGAGTTCCTCCATCACGATGGACAGTTCGTACATGCCGGCGCCACCGCCACCGAACTCCTCGGGCAAGTTCACCCCGATGAAGCCGAGTTTGCCTGCCTCCTCCCATAATTCGTCGGTCTTGCGGCCCTCGCGGGCGCATTCACGGAAGTAGTCCTGCCCGTACTTGGCTGCCAGACCGGCGACCGCGGCACGCAGTTCGGCCCGTTCGGGTGACTCGACAAAAGGATTCTCGGTCATGGGATGTCCTGTCTCACTCGGATCGTGCGTCGGATGTGTCGGAATCGGAATCGGGATCGCTGATGACGGCCAGGACGTCGCCGACCGCCAACTGCCGGCCGGCCTCGACGGCGAGCGTGGTGACGATGCCGTCGGCGGGCGCCGAGATGGTGTGTTCCATCTTCATCGCCTCCAGCCAGATCAGCGGCTGCCCCGCGGTCACCCGGTCGCCCTCGGCGACGGCCACCCGGATCACCGCCCCCGGCATCGGCGCCAGTAGCGACCCCGGTCGGGCGACGGCGGTCGGATCGACGAAGCGTGGCTTGCGACGCAGATGCACCGACCAGCCCGGGCCGTCCACGTAGATGTCGTCGCCGCCGTACCGTGCGACCCGTAGGCGTCGGCGCACCCCGTCGGCGCCGAGCACGACCACCTCGCCGTCGGAGGCCGAGATGACCGACAGCTCCGGCGAATCCGGCAGGTCGACGCCGTCGCGGGTATGCCGGTAGCGCACCGTCACCTCGGTGTCATCGGGCAGCAGATAGCCCTTGGACTGCGCAGCCGACACCATGTTCCGCCAGCCCGGCGCCAGGGTCGACTGCACCCGTGCGCGCGACCGGTTGACCGCCGCATCCGACAGCGCCGCCGCGATCCCCGCAAGGGTGATCGCCTCGCCGTCGGCGAGTGGCGCCGCCAGGGTGTCCAATCCGACCTCGTCGAGGTATCCGGTGTCGGTCTCCCCCGCGCGGAACGTCCTCTCCCGCAGAATGTTCACCAGCATGTCCCGGTTGGTGACGGGCCCGTGCAGGGTCGCATCCGCCAACGCCTGCGCGAGCATGGCCGCCGCCCGGTCCCGCGTGGGTGCCCACGAGATGACCTTGGCCAGCATCGGATCGTAGAACGTGGAGATCTCCGAGCCGTCGGCGATCGACGAGTCGACACGCACCCCGGGCCGGGTCAGACCATCGAAATGTGTTGCCGTGGCGATGTCGATGGCGTGGACGGTGCCCGACTGCGGCTGCCAGTCGGCGGCCGGGTCCTCGGCGTAGAGCCGAACCTCGATGGCCGCGCCGTTCGTCGTCGGTGCCGACACGTCGAGGTGCTCGCCCATCGCCACCCGCAACTGCCATTCGACGAGGTCGGTGCCGGCGGTCAGTTCGGTCACCGGATGCTCCACCTGGAGACGGGTATTCGTCTCCAGGAAGTAGAATCGGCCGCTCTCGTCGGCCAGGAACTCCACCGTTCCGGCGCCGGTGTACCCGATCGCCTCGACCGCCGATCGTGCTGCGGCGTAGAGTTTTTCGCGCATCTGCTGTCCGATGCGTTCCACCAGGGGTGCGGGCGCCTCTTCGACGACCTTCTGGTGTCGGCGCTGGATGGAGCATTCGCGTTCGCCGACGGCCCAGATCGCTCCGTGCACGTCGGCCATCACCTGCACCTCGATGTGGTGGCCGCGCTCGACGTACGGTTCGCAGAACACCGTCGGGTCGCCGAACGCCGACTCCGCTTCGCGCCGGGCCGCGTCCACCTGGTCGGCGAGTTCGGCGAGATCACGCACGATCCGCATACCGCGGCCGCCGCCACCGGCCGACGCCTTGATCAGCAACGACAGATCGGCATCGGTCACCGCGGCCGGGTCGATGTTGCCCAACACCGGTACGTCCGCGTCGGCCATCAACTTCTTGGCGTTGACCTTGGAGCCCATCGCGGTGATCGCCGCCGGCGGCGGACCGACCCAGGTCAGTCCGGCGTCGATCACGGCCTGCGCGAATTCGGCGTTCTCGGAGAGGAATCCGTATCCGGGGTGAATCGCATCGGCGCCCGCGGAGTGCGCGGCGGCGATGATCTGTTCACCCCGCAGGTAGGTGTCGGCGGACGTCGAACCGGGCAGACGTACCGCGACGTCGGCGGCGGACACATGCGGTGATCCGGCGTCGGGGTCGGAATATACTGCGACGGTGCCGATTCCCATCCGGCGGCAGGTCGCGAAGACCCGGGAGGCGATCTCGCCGCGATTGGCGACGAGGACTCGAGTGATCAGGTTGGTCACTGCATCGGTCATCACTCTGTTCCCCTCACATCCGGAAGACGCCGAAGTTCGACGTCCCCTCGACCGGCGCACTGTGGATCGCCGACAACGTCAGACCCAGGATCGTGCGGGTGTCCCGGGGATCGATCACCCCGTCGTCGTAGAGCATCCCGGACAGGAACGCCGGTACCGACTCGGCTTCGATCTGTCCTTCGATCATCTGCCGCATCGCGGCGTCGGCGGCCTCGTCGACGACCCCGCCGCGCGCCTCGGTGGCCGCCCGCGACACGATGGAGATGACGCCCGCGAGTTGCGTCGCACCCATCACCGCGGATTTCGCACTGGGCCAGGCGAACAGGAATCGGGGATCGTAGGCCCGCCCGCACATTCCGTAGTGACCGGCGCCATAGCTCGCGCCCATCAGCACCGAGATATGCGGCACGCTCGAGTTGGAGACGGCGTTGATCATCATCGAACCGTGCTTGATGATCCCACCGCGCTCGTACTCCTTGCCGACCATGTAGCCGGTGGTGTTGTGCAGGAACAGCAGTGGCGTATCCGAACGGTTGGCGAGCTGGATGAACTGCGCCGCCTTCTGCGCCTCGGCACTGAACAGCACGCCCTGCGCGTTGGCGAGGATGCCGACCGGATAGCCGTGGATGCTCGCCCACCCGGTGCACAGCGAGTTGCCGTACTCGGGTTTGAACTCGTCGAAGTCACTGCCGTCGACGATGCGGGCGATCACCTCCCGCGGATCGAACGGGATCTTCAGGTCGCCGGGCACGATGCCGAGCAATTCCTCGGTGTCGTAGCGGGGTTCGACGACGTCAACCGACGGCGCCGGTCCGCGCTTGCGCCAGTTGAGGCGCGCGACGATCCGCCGGCCGATGCGCACCGCGTCCTGCTCGTCGGCGGCGTAGTAGTCGGCCAGACCCGACTGGCGGGCGTGTAGTTGTGCGCCGCCGAGGGATTCGTCGTCGCTCTCCTCACCGGTGGCCATCTTCACCAGCGGCGGCCCGCCGAGGAACACCTTGGAGGCGCCCTCGATCATGACGACGTGATCGCTCATCCCCGGGACGTAGGCGCCGCCTGCGGTGGAGTTGCCGAACACCAGCGCGATGGTCGGGATGCCGGCCGCGGACAGGCGGGTCAGATCCCGGAACATCCGTCCACCCGGGATGAAGACCTCCTTCTGGGTGGGCAGGTCGGCACCACCGGACTCCACCAGCGAGATCACCGGCAGCCGATTGGTCAGGGCGATGTCATTGGTACGCAGGATCTTCCGCAACGTCCACGGATTGGAGGTGCCACCTTTGACGGTGGGGTCGTTGGCGACGATCACGCATTCGACACCCTCGACGACCCCGATGCCCGTCACCACCGACGCCCCGACGGTGAAGTCGGAACCATAGGCGGCCAGCGGGCACAGTTCGAGGAAGGCGGAGTCCTCGTCGACGAGGAGCTCGATCCGTTCCCGGGCGGTCATCTTGCCGCGCTTACGGTGCCGCGCAACGTACTTCTCGCCACCGCCGGCGAGTGCCTTGTCGAGTTCGGTGTTCAGTTCGTCGAGTTTGGCGAGCATGAGGTCGCGGTTGCCCACGAACTGCTCGTCGTTCGCGTCGAGGGTGGAACGGATTGCCGTCACTGCTGATACCCCAATCGTTTTGCCGCGAGACCGGTGAGGATCTCGGTGGTTCCGCCGCCGATGCCGATGATGCGCATGTCGCGGTACTGACGTTCCACTTCGGTGCCGGTCATGTAGCCGAGACCGCCGAAGAGCTGAACAGCCTTGTCGGCCACCCATTCTCCGGTTTCCACCGCGGTGTTCTTGGCGAAGCACACCTCGGCGATGAGGTCGTCGTCGGAGGTGATCTTCCGCTCGACCACCGCACGGGTGTAGGTGCGGGCGACGTCGATGCGCCGTGCCATCTCGGTGAGCGTGTCCTGCACCGACTGCCGTGCGATGAGCGGTTTGCCGAAGGTCTCGCGCTGCCGCGCCCACTCCAGGGTGAGGTCCAGGCACCGCTGGGCACTGGCGTACGCCTGGACCGCGAGCGATGACCGTTCGGTCACGAAGGCCGCCGCGATCTGGGCGAATCCGGAGTTCTCCGGGCCGACGAGGTTGGCGACGGGTACCCGGGCGTCGACGAAGGACAGTTCGGCGGTGTCGGAGCTGCGCCATCCCATCTTGTCGAGTTTCCGGGTGACGGTGAAACCCGGTGTGCCCTTCTCGATCACCAGCAGCGACACGCCGGAGGCACCCGGTCCGCCGGTGCGCACCGCGGTCACCACGAAGTCGGCGCGCACCGCGGAGGTGATGTAGGTCTTGGCGCCGTTGACGACGAAGTCGTCCCCGTCGCGGTCGGCCCGCGTCATCAGGTGACCGACGTCGCTGCCGCCGCCGGGTTCGGTGATGGCCAGGCTGCCGATCATCTCGCCGGCCAGGGTGGGACGTACCCAGCGGTCGATCTGCGCGGGGTCACCGGCCGCGATCAGGTGCGGTAGCGCGATGCCGTGGGTGAACAGCGACGCGAACACCCCGCCCGGGGCGCCGGCGTAGTGCAGTTCCTCGCCGAGGATCGACGCGTCGACGAGGTCGCCGCCCGATCCGCCGATCTCCTCGGGGATGCCGAGTCCGAAGAGGCCGAGTTCGGCGGCCTCCCGGTGCACATCGCGCGGGATCTGTCCGTCGCGTTCCCAGTCCGCCGCGTGCGGCAGGATGTGTCGGGTCACGAATCCGCGTACGGTCTCGCGGAGCGCTCGCCGTTCGGGGCTGTCCCAGATGGGGCTGGTGATGGGCACGGGCTCAGTCCTTGTCGTCGGCGACGGTGACGTTCTCGATGAAACGCATGGGGATGGGTACCGGCCGCGATCGCAGCCACTCCCCCATACCCTTGGCCTGCGGGTCGAAGCGCACGTTGTCGGCGACGCCGCGGCCGAGCACTCCCTCGATGACGAAGTTGACCGCAAGCAGGTTCGGAAGCCGGTAGCGGCGCACCGTCAATCCGTCGATCTCCGGCAGCAGTTCGGTCAGCAGGTCGGTGTCCAGGGTGGTGTCGAGCCATTCGAAATGGTCCGGATCACGCACCCACACACCGATGTTCGCGCTTCCGCCCTTGTCTCCGCTGCGGGCACCGGCGATGGTGCCCAGCGGCAGCACGGCGGTGGGTTCGGGGTCGGCGGCCGCACCGCCCGCGGCGCGATGGTCGACCTCGTCGGCGGGCACCGGTGCCCGCAGGGGCGACGGTTCGATGCGTTCGACCACACCGTCGGCGAACGCGACGCGGTGCTCGACGGCCGCGGCGTCGACGTACCCGGGTTCGAAGACCCCGTAGGGCGATCCCGGTCCGGGGGGCGCGGTCATGCTGAAGCCGGGATAGCTGGCCAGGGCCAATTCCACTGCGGTGGAGGAGAATGCGCGGCCGACCTTGGTGCCGTCGGGGTCGCGGGCCACGCACCGCAGCAGTGCCGAGGCCTGCTCTTCGGTGGTCGCGTCCGGGCGGTCGAGGCGGGACAGTTCCCAGGTGAGTTGTTCGGGTTCGCTCGGCAGTGCGGCGCGGAACTGTGACCGGAACAGTTCGGCCTTCTTCTCGATGTCGAGTCCGGTGAGGATCATGGTGATCTCATTGCGCACTCCGGCAAGGTGATTCAGTGACACCTTGGTGGTCTCCGGGGGCGCTTCACCCGTCACACCGCTGATCGACACACGATCCGGTCCGTCCGACGCCAGGGAGATGGTGTCGAGACGGGTGGTCACATCGGGTCCGAGGTATCGGGGTCCGCCGACCTCGTAGAGCAGTTGCGCGGTCACGGTTCCCACGGTCACCGCCCCGCCGGTGCCGGCATGTTTGGTGATCACCGACGATCCGTCGGCGGCGATCTCGGCGATCGGGAATCCGAGGTGTCCGGCGGCGGGCGTGCTCGTCAGGTCGAGTTCGGTGAAGAAGGCGTAGTTGCCGCCGGTGGCCTGGGTACCGCATTCGATGACGTGACCGGCGACCACCGCACCGGCCAGCGCATCGAGGTCGTCGTAATCCCACTCGAAGGCGCTCGCGGCGGGCCCGACGGTGAGCGAGGCATCGGTGACGCGTCCGGTGACGACGAGGTCGGCCCCGGAGTCGAGTGCGGTCTTGATGCCGAAGGCACCGAGATAGGCGTTGGCGGTCAACGGTTTTCCGAGTCCGAGTTCGTCGGCGCGGTCGAGCAGATCGTCTCCGTCGACGAATGCCACACCGACGTCGACGCCCACCCGCTCGGCGAGTTCCCGCAGCGCGACGGCCAGTCCGTGCGGATTGAGCCCGCCGGCGTTGGCGACGATGCGCACGCCCTTGTCGACGGCGAGTCCGAGGCACTCCTCCATCTGCCGCAGGAACGTCTTGGCGTATCCGGTCTTCGGGTCCTTCAGACGGTCCTTGCCCAGGATCAGCATGGTGAGTTCGGCGAGGTAGTCGCCGGTGAGGTAGTCGAGTTCACCGCCCTCGAGCATCTCCCGCATCGCCGCGAAGCGATCCCCGTAGAACCCCGACGCATTGCCGATCCGCACCACTGTGGCGGTCATCTAGCTGTCCTTTCCGGTCTGCTCGGTTCCACTCGGCGCTCGCCCCGAGCCCGGGGGACCGGCGAAACATTGTGCGATCGTTGCCCATTCACGTGCGTCGTCACCGACGATCCGCAGGTCGAGGTCGGCGAGTGCGCGCCGCTGGGTGACCAGTTCGCAGAAGTCGAGTGCCGGACCGGCCACCACGTCGGTGGCGTCGGCGGGTCCCCACGTCCACACCTCGCCCGACGGTGCGGTGATCTCGAAGCGGAACGGCGCGCCCGGCGGCGTCTTCCCGTTCACGGCGTACGCGAAATCCCGTGTGCGGACCCCGATGTGGACGACGGCCTTGATGCGGTCGGTGACCGGCAGTGCCACGCCGAGCGCGTCGGCGACGTCGAGTCCGTGGGCCCACGTCTCCATCAGCCGGGCGGTGGCCATCGACGACGCGGACATCGGCGGACCGAACCACGGGATCTTGGCGCCGTCGGGGACGTCGAGGAGTGCGCGTTCCAGGGATGCACGCACCCCCCGCCAGTGATCGAGGAGTTGCCGCGGTGGTTGCCCGGCTCCCGCCTCCGCGGCGGCGTCGACGAACCCCGAGGGATCGGTCATCGCCTCCCGGGTGATCTCGGCGAATCGCTCGGGATCGGTGGCCGCGATCGCCGCCACCTCGTCGGTCCACGCGAGGTGTGCGATCTGGTGGGCGATGGTCCACCCGGCGGCGGGTGTGGGCGTGGCCCACTGTTCGTCGGCGAGGCCGGCGACGAGGTCGTCGAGTTCGGCGGATGTAGCGGCGAGGTCGGCGACGACCTGGTGCACGATCGGCATGCGATCAGCGTCACACAATCGTCGAAAAGAATCAAGCACGCATGATTGTTTTTGTTCCGGACGCCTGCCCGTCACTGCCCGGACAGAGCGGCGTCACCGGTAGTGCACGTCGGCAACGCCCTCGCTGAGCAGCGTCCCGTCGTGGCCGATCATCCGCGCCGAGAAGGACGCGATGCGACGACCCACCTTGACCGGCTCGACCTCGACGATCACCTGGGTGCCGTGCACCGCCGGCGAACGGAAGAAGCCGAGCGACATGTCGGCCAGGTGATAGTCGCGTCCCGCGCCCGCGTGGGCCTGGCCGGCGAAGGAGAACGCCTGGCCGATGATCGTGGCGATCACCCCGCCGTGCATCGTGCCGAAGAAGTTGCCCATCCACGGTTCGGTGTCGACGACGAACCGCAACCCGGTCGACGCATCGGGGATCTCGATGCGCCCGTTGAGGAGGTCGGCGAGGGGGCCCGCCTCCCGCACCTGCGCCGCGATCTGCGCCACCACGTCACGGCCCTCGAGGGCCGCGGGAATGGGTTCGGGGAGCCGGACACCGTGGGCGCCAGCACAGTCGGGCAGCTCGACCGCCGCCTGCGACTCTTCGGTCCCGTCGGCGGTGGCACGTCCGACGCGCATGTTGCGCGCGGTCCCGACGCAGCACAGATGCCCGGTGCCGGTGGTGATCCGCACCGGTGTCACGCCGGTGTGCTCGTCGGACATCTCGACGTCGGCCGCGGCGGTGAGGCGGTCGTCGGGGGCCACGTACCCCATCGCCGACATGGTCAGGCGTGCCTGCATCGACAACGCCCCCGACTCCTTGCCGGCGAGATGAAACGGAATGCCGCCGACATCGTCGAAGAGCACACCGTAGGCCGGCATGTCGATGCGGCCACGATGGTCGACGAACTGCGCACACAGCTGCTGCTGGGCACGCGCCGCGGTTCCCGACACCGTCAGGTTGCCGATGTGGAACACCGACAGCGGATTCCGTCCGGCCGCGTTGTCGCCTGTCATGGTCAACTCCCCTGCCCTGGCCGAATCCTCTGTCGTCGCCGTCCGCGCCACCACGTCACTCACCTGTGCAGTCCTATCACCGACCGCCGGGGCGGGCAGCACCACGCCCGCCCCTGTGTGATTCAGGTCGCGACTCTGTGATTCAAGTCGCGACCCGCTGAGCACCCCGTTCGGGCGCGGTAGCTTTACTCCCGACGCATGCTTCGCGTCGATAACGAACAGCGTCTCCACGTTGAACCGGGGCACCTCCGGCTGCTAGCGTCGTGAGACGGAAGGGGCTGATGTTACCAATGTTGCAGAAACGAATCACGGGTCGACGCATGATGCTGGCCGCCGGACTGGCCGCGGGAGCACTGGCCACACCGCTGGCAGCGGGTGTCGCATCCGCGGCGCCGGAGACCACCGCGCCGGAGACCACACAGACCACCCCCGCCGCCAAGACGCTCGACGCGACGCAGCAGACCCCGACCGTCGGACTGAGCCGCTCGGGAGCGATGATCGCCGGCGGTTTCGTCGCGCCGTTGGCCGCCGCGGCGGTCGCCGACGACGCCACGGTGATCTGGCTCGAGCCGATGCCCAAGGACGCCTGCGCCACCACGCTGAGCGATGCGATGGTCGCGGTCACCTGGACCAACACCTCCACTCACCGGACCGCCGACATCACCTTCGCGGCCTGCCGGGACGGCAAACCCGCTCTGAGTCCGGCGCTGGAAACCGGTTCCGGCACATTGAAATTGACGGTCACCGTGCTCGGCAAGGGCGGCGATACGTTCACCCTCACGCCGGGTACCGCAACGCTGCACCGCTGAGTTTCTCCTTCACGCCACCCGATCGCCGACGGCCTCCCCACCCGGGGGCCGTCGGCGATCGTCGTCTGTGCGGCCATCGAGCAGAGTAGACAATTTCAGAAATCTGTATACGCAGTTCTGGAACAGGTTCTAGATTTGGGTCATGGCCGACACCGTGACCCAACTTCTCCTCGAACGCGCCGACGACGATCACATCGCGATCACCTACCAGGGCCAACAGCGGACCTGGCGCGAGCACCTCGATGACGCACGCCGGATGGCGTCGGTCGTCCTCGCCGCCGCCGACCCGCGGCGGCCCATGCACATCGGCACCCTGCTCGGCAACACCCCGACCATGCTCACCGCCATCGCTGCGGGCGCGCTCGGCGGGTACGTGACCGCGGGCATCAACAACACCCGCCGGGGCGAGGCCCTGGCCGGCGACATCCTCCGGGCCGATTGTCAGATCCTGCTCACCGACGCCGAACACCGCGGCCTGCTCGACGGCCTCGAGCTTCCCGGGGTGACGGTGTTCGACACGTCCGGCCCCGAGTGGGCATCGCTGCTCGCCGACGCCGGCGAGCTGGTTCCGTATTCCGAGCCGGGGCCGATGGACCCGTTCATGTTGATCTTCACCTCCGGCACCAGCGGCAATCCCAAGCCGGTTCGGCTCGCGCACATGCTGATCCCGTTCGCCGGACCGCCACTGGTGGAGAAGTTCGGGATCACCGCCGACGACGTCTGCTACCTGTCGATGCCGCTGTTCCATTCCGCGGCGCTGCTGGGCGGTTACTGTGTCGCCGCGGCGAGCGGCGCGTCCATCGTGCCCGCCCGATTCTCCGCGTCGACCTTCCTCGACGACATCCGCCGGCACGGCGCTACGTACATGAACTACGTCGGCAAACCCCTCGCCTACATCCTCGCGACGCCGGAACAGCCCGATGACACCGACAACCCGCTGCGTGCCGCCTTCGGCAACGAGGCCACCGACCACGACATCGAAGACTTCGCGCGACGCTTCGACTGCAAGGTGTGGGACGGCTACGGATCCAGCGAATTGGCGATCATCGTCACCCGCGAACCCGGCACCCCGACCGGTTCGATCGGCAAGGGCTTTCCCGGTGTCGCCGTGTACAACCCGGCCACCGTCACCGAATGCGCCATCGCCGAGTTCGACGAGAACGGTGCCCTGACCAATGCGGACGAGGCCGTCGGTGAACTCGTGAACACCTCCGGCGCGGGGCTTTTCAGCGGCTACTACAACGACGAGGCCACCACGGCCGACCGCCTGCGCGAGGGCATGTACTGGTCGGGCGATCTCGCCTACCGCGACGCCGACGACTGGATCTACCTCGCCGGACGCTCCGGGGACTGGATGCGGGTCGACGGTGAGAACATGACCGCCGGCCCCATCGAACGTATCCTGCAACGGATTCCGGGTGTCAACCAGGTGGCCGTCTATCCGGTGCCCGACGATCAGGTGGGTGATGCGGTGATGGCCGCGATCGTGCTCGACGACGACGCGACCCTGGCCCCGGACGAGTTCGCCGCGGCACTCGCCGATCAACCCGATCTCTCCCCCAAGGCGTGGCCCGGTTTCGTGCGGATTACCGAGTCCCTGCCGACCACCGCCACCAACAAGATCGTCAAGCGGACCCTCAAGGCCGAGGGCGCCACCGCCGGCGACGGTGTGCTGTGGGTCCGGGAGCCGCGTAACCGGGCCTACCGCGTCGCCACGCAGGTCCCGGCGTGACGTCTCCGGACACCCTGACCGAACTCGGCTACTACGCACTGTCGCGACATCCGGTCCGTCCGTCGGAACTGGTCGACGAGGCACGTCACGCCGAAACCATCGGCCTCGGAACGGCATTCGTGTCCGAACGCTTCAACGTCAAGGACGCCGCGGTGCTGTCGGGCGCGCTCGCCGCCGCCACCACCCGACTGGGCATCGCCACCGCCGCCACCAATCACACGACGCGCCACCCGATCGTCACCGCGACGATGGGTGCCACCTTGGCCGAACTCTCCGATCATCGGTTCGCGCTCGGACTCGGACGCGGGATCACCGCCCAGTGGCAGATTCTCGGGCTGCCGGTGATCACCGGCGCCGGGATCGAGGACATGATCTCGATCCTGCGGCGACTGTGGAACGGCGAGATGATCATCGGACACGACGGCCCGGCAGGTACCTATCCGCTTCTCACCCTGGGGATTTCGGTCACGCCGCCACCTCCGGTGATGGTGGTGACGATGTCACCGAAGACGCTGGAACTCGCCGGGCGCATCGCCGATGGCGTTGTGCTGCACACCTTCCTCGACGCCGAGGCGACGCGAACCGCTGTCGCCCGCGTCCGCGACAGTGCGCAGCGGGCCGGGCGCGATCCGGCGTCGGTGCGGATCTGGTCGGTCCTCGCCACGGTTCCCGATCACCTCGAGGAGACCGACCGCACGCGCCGACTGTATGGGCGTCTCGCCACCTACCTGCAGGGTTATCCCGACGTGCTGATGGCCGCCAACCGGTGGAGCACCAACGATCTCGAGCGGATTCGGAGCACGTCGGCGTTCAGCGGAGCACGCGGTCCCCTCGACGCGACGGCCACCGCGACGGAACTCGACGAGCTCGCCGCGGCGATACCCGCCGGGTGGGTCGCCGACTGTGCCACCGGAACGGCGGACGAGTGCGCGCGGGCCGTCGCCGCCCAGTTCGATCTGGGTGTGGACTCAGTGATCCTGCATGGTGTGGCACCGACGGAGGTCACCGAGATCGTCGGGACCTACCGACACCTGCGCAGCCCGCAGACCGCGGCGTTGCCCGTCAATCCGGGGCGGGTGGTGCCGGCGTGAGCGTCGCCATCATTCCCATCTCGCCGGATCAGCTCACCCCGGCCGTCCTCACCACCCTGCTCACCGAGGCGGGCCATCACGCCGACGTACGGGGCGTGACCTACACCGCGGTGGGTACCGGGCAGATGGCCGGGTCGTATCGCCTGCGGCTGGACCTGGCTGCCGGTGACGTGCCGACGACGATGATCGCGAAGCTGGCGACCGGTGACCTACCGCAACGTCAGTTCGCCTCCGGCGCATTCCGCAACGAGGTGGATTTCTACTCGGATTTCGCGGCGCGGCTGCATGTTCCGCTACCCGAGTGCTACGCGTCGGCCATCTCGGCGGACGGCACCGAATTCGTCCTACTGTTGCAGGACATGGGCGACGCCGTCCAGGGTGACCAGATCGCCGGCTGCACACCGGAACAGGCACGGTCCGTCGCCGTCGCCACGGCCGGTCTGCACGCACCGACGTGTGACGATCCCGCACTGCTGCAACGCTTTCCGCTGCCGACCGCCGATGACCGGGAGTTGATGGAATCGGTCCTGGCCCCGATGACCGACGTGTTCCGCGAACGGTTCACGCCGGACGCCGCGGAATCGGTGGTCCTCGACTGGCTCGTCGCCACCGCCGGTGACTGGCTGATCGCCGAGCGCAGCCACACCGCACTGATCCACGGCGACATGCGGATCGACAACGTCCTGTTCGGTTCCGACGGTGCGGTCACCGTCATCGACTGGCAGACCATCACCACCGGTTCGCCGATGCGCGACCTCGCCTTCCTGCTGGCCTCGAGCCTCGAGGTGGACGACCGACGCCGCCATGAACGCGGCATCGTCGAGGCCTATCGTCAGGCGCTGCTCGCCGCGGGCGTCGACGGGTACTCCGCGGAGCAGTGTTGGGATGACTACGTCACCGATCTCCTGCAGGCGCCGCTGATCGTGGTGTTCGGTGCCGGGGCGGCGACGCCCACCGAACGCGGTGACGCCATGTTCGCGACGATGCTGCGTCGCGCCACGGTGGCGATCACCGATCACTCGCCGGACCTGATGCCATGAGTTCCGGGGTGACGACGGTATTCGGCGCCAACGGTTTTCTGGGTTCCCGCGTGGTCCGCCGGCTCCTCGACTCGGGGCGAGATGTCCGGGTGATGGTGCGGCCCACCTCCGACACCCGTAATCTCGACGACCTCGACGTCGAGCGGGTCGTCGGTGAGCTCGGCGACCAGGACGCGGTCGGGCGTGCCCTCGCCGGTGCCGAGGCCGCCATCTACTGCGCGGTGGACACCCGGGCGTGGATTCGTGATCCGAAGCCGTTGTGGCACAGCAATGTCGAAGTACTGGATGGCGTTCTCGACGTGGCGGCCCGGGCCGACCTGCATCGATTCGTCTACACCTCGAGCATGTGCACGATCGGCCGGGTCCGCGGGCGTTGCGCCACCCCCGACGATGCCTTCAACTGGGAGTCACACGCCAATACCTATGTCCGCTCGCGGGTCGCGGGTGAGCGCGTCGCATTGGCGGCGACGGATCGTGGCGTGCCGGTGGTGGCGATGTGCGTGTCGAACACCTACGGCGCGGGCGATCACAAGCCGACGCCGCACGGTGCCTTCGTCGCCGGAGCCGCACTCGGCAAACTCCCGTTCGGCGTGCGGGGGATGCGAGCGGAGACCGTCGGCGTCGACGACGCAGCCGATGCCCTCGTACGCGCGTCGCAGAAGGGCACGATCGGCAGGCGCTACATCGTCAGCGGCGAGTTCCTCGACCTCGGTGACATCATCGCGATGGCCGCCGACGAGGCGGGCGTGGCACCCCCGCGACCGACACTCCCTCGCCCGGCGATGTATGCCCTCGGCGCCGCCGGCGACCTCCGCTCACGGATCACCCGTGCCCAGCAACAGCTTTCGGTCGACACCGTGCGGTTGATGCACGTCATGTCGCCGATGGATCACTCGGCCACGACCAGCGATCTGGACTGGCACCCGCGTCCCGTCGAGGAGTCCGTCCGCGCCGCGGCCAGGTATTGGGTTCAGCGGAGACGATCCCGATAGCGGGTCAGGGTGACGCGATTCGTACGCCTGTGCGAACATGGACGTCATGGCATCACGACGACAGACCGGCCTGAGCACCGAGGACCTGGAATCCTTGTCGGCGGGACTCGCCGCGGGCAAGCGGGTCACCGTCTACCTTCGTGACCCCATGCCGTCCCTGAATCTCGCTGCCGGTGTATCGGCGCGCGTGATCTCCATCGATGGGTCCACCGTGATCATCAGCCCGAAGGGTGTCGAGGATCAGTTGCCGTTCGACGCCGACGAACTGCTCAAGACCCGACCCACAGCGGGCGCGGCGACGTCAACGCCTCGACGATCCACACCCCGGCCGGAGCCTATTGCCGAACCGGCCCCGCGGGAGACAGTCCGGCGGCAGACACCAGCGCCGGTGCCGGCACCTGCACCTGCACCTGCACCTGCACCGAAGCCCACCGCGGCGAAAGCCCCGCGGCGACCCAAGGCCCCATCCGGAGCGGTCACCGTCACCGTGACGTCGGCGAGCGACACGACCTGGACGGTGTCGGTGTCTCACGGAAGCAAGAAGCAGGGCAGGCCAACGGAAGTGCCCGCGGAGCGGGTGGCGAAAGCAATGCGCGAACTCGGAGATCCCACGGCGATCACCGCCGTCGACGGCGTGATCGAATCGGCGCGCGCTGCGGCACAACAGCGCATCGACGACCTCAGCCGCGAACTCGAGTCCGCACGAGCAGTGCTGGCACACCTCGACGGTCAGGCCCCGTCGGCCGACTAGTCGTCACCTTCGCCGGCCGAACCCTCACCCTTCCGCCGGTCGACGAGCAAGGAGCCCCGGGGCCTTGCGTTGAGCCCCGTCGAAACGACGAGCCTCGAGACCACGCAACACGGAGCTGGAAACCGATTGCAACGCAATATCACCCATCCCACCGCCACGCTGCCCACCCGCCGGTCGATCCGCCCCACTCCGCCGGTCGAGCCGACCGGAGCGCCAGCGGAGGTCGTGTCGAGACCACGCAACCCGATGCTGGAAACCGATTGCAGCGCAGCACTACCCGAGGGTAGCCGCCTACCGCGGATAGGTGGTGATGGTTTCCCCGGTCACCGGGTCACGCCAGATGACAGCCCGATCCGAGAGCATGGTGGGGATCAGCAACCCCATGTGTTTTCTTTGGTGGTCCGGGGTGCACAACGGCATGAGGTTGAATTCCACGGTCCAGCCACCGGTGATCGGATCCTGGTGCACGAACTTCACCAGGTGATCGATCTGGCATTCACTGGCCGGGCGTCCGCAATGCGGGTACCGGCAGGTGCCATCCAACTCGATGATCTTCTCCCGCAACCATGCCGGTATCCGATACGTCAACGCACCCGATGGTGGGAGCAGATGTCCGCCGTGTCCGGTGGGGTCG
>NZ_JBDZDJ010000041.1:0-17170 GCF_040049135.1 Gordonia sp. VNK1
GCCAGCTCCGCATCGGTATGAGCTGAGCCGATGTGCTCGATCTGGCGCGACCCGCGACGGTTGGAGTGCACGATCTGGACCGCCGTCGCTCCCGACTTGGTCTTCACCGTCCGCACAAACGCCCCAGCAGCCTAAAACCCCCACCGTTAGTGTCCACCCCGGCATCCATCACCCCAGGTCACAGCCCCGCGATCGCCGAAATGGCGAAAATTGAGCCAAGTCAGGTTTAACGGCGGCAGCTTCTCTCCGGATCGGACGGCCGGCGCCGAGATGTCCAGCCGTGCGGCCGTGCGGGCGCACAGGTCGCGGTCGACGTCGTCGGCGAGCAGTCGCGCCAACAGCTGATCGGCGGCTCGGACGACCGTAGGGAGCCGAGGAGTGTTCCGATACCGACGAGTCCTCCGGCCACGAACCACCCGACGTCAAGGTGCCGGGTGAACAACGCCGACACCGCGAGTCCGAGAACCTGGCCGGCGCCGAAGGCCAGCCGCATCCATCCGATACGGTCGTTCCATTCGCTGTGGGGACGCCCTTCGACGATGAACATGCTCGCCGTGGTCTGCGCGGCCCCGGCGCCGGCACCGGCGACCAGCATGCACAAAAACCACACCACCGCGTTGTCGACCAGACCGAACACGATGGCCCCGACGGCCATCACCGGGAAGCTGACCAGAAAGACCAGTCGCTGTGAGCCGGTACGGTCGGCGAAACTGCCGAATATCGGCGCGAGCAGGGTGCCGAGATAGAACGCGGCGACCACCGCACCCACCACGAAGGTCCCCTTGGACTCCACACTCAGCGGCAGCAGGATCGGGACGATGCCGCTGACGACCATGCCGACCATGGCATAGCCCATCAGCCACGGCGGAAGAAAACCCTTGAGTTGGGTGGTGATCGGTGGTGAGTTGCTCACTTCGAGGTGCCGGTATCCGACGAGTCGGGCAACGTTGAATCGGACACCGTTGAATCGGACATGGACGGATCGGCGAGCAGAGCCTTCTTCGCGTCCGCCAGGTGTGCCTTGACGTCGGCTGCGACGTCGGGATATTGCGGGTCGAGCTTCTCGAGTTCATGAACGATCACCGCGAGCGAGCACAGATGGCTGTACCACTTGTGGTCGGCCGGGATCACGTGCCACGGAGCGTGGTCGGTGCTGGTGTGGCTGAGCATCTCGCTGAACGCGTGCTGGTAGTCGTCCCAGTACCCGCGTTCGGTGAGGTCGGTCGGGGAGAACTTCCAGTTCTTCTCGGGACGGTCGATGCGTTCGAGGAATCGGCGCCCTTGCTCGGTCTTGGACACATTCAGGAATAGCTTGACCACCGTGGTGCCGTTGTCGGTGAGATGGCGCTCCCATTCGTTGATCTGCTTGTACCGCCGATGCCAGAGACCGTCGTTGTTCAACACCGCTGATTTCGGCCACAACATCTCCGGGTGAACGCGGGTCACGGTCACATTCTCGTAGTGCGACCGATTGAACACGGCTATTCGACCCAATTCCGGTAGGACCAACTGATGCCGCCACAGATAATCGTGAGCGCGTTCGGTGGGTGAGGGCGCCTTGAAACTGTAGATGTCCACCCCTTCGGGATTGACGCCGGACATCACATGCTTGATGGTGCTGTCTTTGCCCGCGGCGTCGATCGCCTGCAGCACGATCAACAACGAGCGGTCGGCGGCGGCGAAGAAGCGGTCCTGGAGATCGAACAGGGTCTCCTTGGCATGTTCGATTGCCGCGAGCCCACCTGCCTTGCCCAGTTGCCGGTCGTGTCGTGCGGCGTCGAAATCGTCCGGCAGGGTTACCTTTTGGCCGGGTTCGACGACTGTCTTCGCTGCCACCTCACTCCAGTTGACCATGTCCAGGACCTTTCGTTGTCAGGATCCGTCACGCCCGGACATTGTCGAAGAATCGAAAGTCCACTGCGCGGGCGCAATTCGAGCGCGTGGACAATTTACCCGATACTGTATCGCCATGTCTCATGAGAGCACAGCAGCAACTGGCGCACCCCCTACAACATTGGCGATCGATCTGGAAAAAGCGCCGCTGCCCGATGTTCTTGAGCATCTCGGTGTTTCCGCCGACTCAGGTCTGACGGAACAAGAGGCGGCAGCGCGCCTGACGCAATACGGGCCCAATGGCATCCCGGAGAAGACGCAGAGTCTCGCGCCAGATCCTTTCCTACTTCACCGGTCCCATCGCCTACATGATCGAAATCGCGGCGGTGGTTTCCGGGGCGCTGCAGCACTGGGACGATTTCATCATCATCGTGGCCTTGCTGCTGTTCAACGCGGCACTGGGATTTTGGCAGGACCGGAAGGCGGCGAGTGCGCTCGCGGCCCTCAAGAAGGGACTGGCGCCGACGGCGACGGTGATGCGCGCGGGCTCGTGGACCACGATCGCCTCGCATGCCGTGGTGCCGGGCGATGTGGTGAGCATCCGCCTCGGCGAGATCGTGCCCGCGGATCTGCGGTTGCTCGGCGACGCGGACGTCTCGATCGATCAGTCTGCGTTGACCGGTGAGTCGGTTCCGGTTCGCAAGAACGCCGGTGACGAGGCGTATTCCGGGTCGATCATCAAGCAGGGCGAGACCACGGCGGTGGTCATCGCCACCGGCGGTAGCACCTTCTTCGGCCGGACCGCCAAGCTGGTCGCGGGAGCGGGCACGATCTCCCATGCCCAGAAGGCGATGTTCCAGATCGGTAACTTCCTGATCATCGTCGCCGTCGCGTTGGCGGCGGTCCTCGTCTTGTTCGAGGTGTTCCACAACTTCGACACCGAATGGTCGGGCAGCGCAGGCGATCAGGTCAACAAGGCACTGGGCATCGTCCAGTTCGTGCTGGTCCTGCTGGTTGCCTCCATTCCGGTCGCGATGCCCGCGGTGTTCTCGGTGACCATGGCACTCGGCGCGCTCGCTTTGTCGAAACAGGAGGCGATCGTCTCGCGTCTGCAATCCATCGAGGAGATGGCGGGCATCGACATCCTGTGCTCGGACAAGACAGGCACGTTGACGAAGAACAAGCTCACCCTGGGTGACCCGATCCTGGTGGCCGCCACGCAGGGCTCGGAGGTGATCCTGGCCGGCGCACTCGCCTCGCGTGCCGAGGACCACGATGCGATCGACGACGCGGTGATCGCGGGGTTGGCCGACCCCGGCGCCGTCTCTGCCTGGACCGTGCAGCAGTTCACCCCGTTCGATCCCGTCACCAAGTACACCAAGGCGTTGGTCCGCTCCGCGGACGGGACGGCCAAGATCGTCGCGAAAGGCGCTCCGCAGGCCATCCTTGACCTGGCCAATGCCGCTGACGATGTGTCGGCCACCGTCACGACGTCGGTCGCCGATCTCGCCGCCCACGGCAATCGCGCACTGGCCGTTGCCGAATCGTGCGACGACCGGGGGTCGAGCTGGTCGGTGCTCGGGGTGCTGCCGATGTTCGACCCGCCCCGCGATGACAGTAAAGCGACCATCGATCTGGCGCGCGAGAAGGGTGTCGAGGTGCGGATGATCACTGGTGACGACACCGCCATCGCCGTCGAAACCGCACGAGAACTGGGTTTGGGCACCAACATCCTGACCGCCGGGGACGTCTTCCCGGCCGATTTCGATCCCGACAGCGTGCCACCGGCGATCGCCGATGCGATCGAGAAAGCCGACGGATTCGCCCGGGTGTTCCCGGAGCACAAGTACGCGATCGTCAAGTCGTTGCAGCAGCGTGGTCATCTCGTCGCGATGACCGGCGACGGCGTCAACGATGCGCCGGCACTCAAACAGGCCGATTGTGGCACGGCCGTCTCGGGTGCCACCGATGCCGCGCGCGGCGCGGCGGCGCTGATCCTGACCGCGCCCGGCCTCTCGGTCATCAACAGCGCGATCGATGAGGCGCGGCGCATCTTCGGGCGGGTGAACAGCTACACCATCTACCGCGTCGCCCTCACGATCGACATCATGTTTCTGGTTGTCCTCGCGACACTCATCCTCGGCTTCCAGCCGTTGACGGCGGTCATGATCGTCATCATCTCGCTGCTCGACGATGTGCCGATCATGACGATCGCCTACGACAACACCCCGGTCAGCAAGAAACCGATTCGGTGGCAGATGCCGAAGGTTCTGGGTAATTCCGCTGTGCTCGGCTTCTTTTCGGTGATCCAGTCTCTCGGGTTGCTGTTCCTCGTTTACGGCGCGGCGCAGGTCAGCGGTGGACTGTTCGGGGTGGCGTCGTGGTCGGGCGACCAGCACCTGGCGATGGATCAGATCCAGACGGCGGTGTTCCTGCAACTCGTCACCGGCGGGCACCTGCTGATCTTCGTCACCCGTGCGCAGCGGTGGTTCTTCCTGCGGCCGTTCCCGTCGTGGCAACTTGTCGCCGCGATCGCCGGAACCCAGATTCTGGCCATTCTGATGAGCGGATTCGGCTGGCTGATGACTGCGCTGCCCTGGGAGATGGTGGGCGTGACTTTGGCGTACTGCGTGGTGTGGGTGTTCATCCTCGGCGCGGTGCGGCTGGTGGCCGAGAAGGCCATCGACCGGCGGTCGGGCCCGTGGAACAAGGCCGAGGAGATGTTCGTGCAGGATCTGCGTGAGGTCGCCATGGTGCGGCCGCATCCCGCCCATGCCGCCCAAACGAGAAAGTGAGCACATGACGTCGTCAACTCAGCCGGTTCGCAAGAGCGCCATCGGCGTGGCCTCGGCGACCGCGATCGGCGTCGGTGGGATGATGGGTGCCGGTCTGTACACCCTGCTCGGTTTGGCGGCGACGACCGCTGGGGTGTGGCTACCGGTGGCTTTTCTTGTGGGCGGCATCGTTTCGCTCTTCAGTGTGTACTCGTATGCCAAGCTCGGGGCCCGATTTCCGAGTCGGGGTGGCGCTGCGGAATTTCTGATCCGGTGCTTCGGTGACGGAATCGTCGCGGGTGGTCTCAACATTTTCCAGTTCCTCGGCTGGATCATCGCGATGGCTCTCTACGCAGCCGGGTTCGCCGGTTACGCACGTCACCTACTGCCCTTCGACACCCCGGAATGGTCGGGAAAGGCCATCGGGGTCGGCCTGGTCGTGGTACTGATCCTGGTCAACGTGCTCGGCTCGAAACTGGTCGGCCGATCCGAGATGTTTGTGATCGCCGCCGAACTCGCGATCATTGCCGCCTTCGTCGTGGCTGCCTGCTTCAAAGCCGAGCCCGGGCGTTTCGATCAGATGGGTGGCGACGGGATCATCGGAATTTTCTTTGCCGCGGGACTGCTCTATGTGACCTACGAGGGATTCGGTGTGGTCACCAATTCGGCCGGTGACATGAGCAACCCGGTGAAACAACTGCCGCGCGCCATGTACCAGTCCCTGTTCATTGTGATTCTTGTCTACGTCGTGGTCAGTTCGCTGGTGGTGATGGTGATGTCGCTGTCGGATATCGAGACCAATCAGGGGCATGTGCTCTCCGACGCGGGTCGCGCCGTACTGGGTCAGTTCGGGTTCGTGGTAGTCGGTGCTGCTGCGTTGTTGGCGACCGCGTCAGGGGTGAATGCGACCTTGTTCGGCGACGCCAATCTAGCGTTCACCGTCGCGAAAACTGGTGAGATGCCGTCGTATTTCGCTCGTGGAGTATGGCGCAGTGGAACCTGGGGCCTCCTGCTTGCAGGCGCCCTGACCTGTGCCTTTGTCATATTCTTTCCGCTGGCAGCGGTAGGACAGATGGCGAGCCTGGCCTTCTTGATCGTCTACGGTACCGTCAGCGTCGGCCACCTGCGAGTGCGTCGTGACACCGGTGCGAACAAATGGATTCTTGTTCTGGCCATCGTGCTGAATCTTGCACTGTTCTGCCTGCTGTTGGGCTATGCGATCACCACCGGACCCGCGAGCACCTGGATTACCCTGATTGTGGTGCTGGTGCTCAGTTTCGTGGCGGAGTACGTCTACCGGCGAATCACCGGACGCGCCTTGCGAATCTGGTCGCCGACCGCACTCCCCAGGCCGATCGCCGCTGCCACCGGCACCGACGAGGGCCGACCCCAGGGCCGATCCACCCGATGACCAAGAACGCACCCACACACAGACTTCGCCGATGCAACCCCATCGATCGACGTTCGCCACGCCCAGACGTCGATTCGTGAACTCCAAGGCTGTGTCGCCGCCACGCGTACGCCGTGGTGGTCGTGGAGAGACCCGCCGAGAAGCAGGCCATTCAGCACGGCTCCTTGATCACCAAGCGTGAGACCACGCCGATCCGAAGTCGACCACTCCAGGACGCGGTGTTCAATGGCGCGGTGTTCAATTCTGTGCCAGTTCCGAAAAAGGACCACTTGACTACCCACGCGTCCACCGACGTCACTGGCGTGAACATGGCACTGGAGCCAGGGGCATACCGAGAACTGCACTGGCACAAGGAAGCCGAGTGGGGCTCGGTGCTGGTCGGTCGCTGTCGCGTGACGGCGATTGACGAGCACGGACGCTCATTCATCGATGACGTCAAGGCCGGGCGATCTGTGGAACTTCGAGGCCGGGCTCCCGCACTCGATCCAGGGGCTCGAGGGGTGGCGTCGAGTTCTTGCTGGTCTTAGGTGACCCGGATTTCTCGGAGAATTTCACGTTTCTTCTGTCGGACTGGTTCGCGCACACACCGCAGGATGTCGACGCCGTGAACTTCCGAAAGACCGTGGGAGACATCAGTGTTTTCGACGTGAACACCTTCCCAGCCGCCAAGACGATTTCGGCAGCATTCGTCGAGGTCGAGCCCGGCGGAATGCGTTAATTGCACTGGCGCCCAAGGCTGCGGAGGGGCAGTACTACATTCAGGGTCTCGTCGCCGGTCACCATGTGCAGAACATCGGAGATGAGAAAGCCGATCTTCGTCGAGGCGTTCATGTACCCCGAGTACTCCGATGTATCTGCGCGAAAGTGGTTGGCATCCAACCCGGCTCAGATTGGCGGCCGACGGACGGGTCGACCCCGGCGACGGCGCGGCGCCGACCGAGCATCTGCGCCGACAGTGAGTCACACCGTCATATACGGCGACACCGTCGAGCCGTGCTCGTTGATCCGCAACTCGGTGCCCAGTGACGGGAAGGCGCGTTGGGTACAGCTCTGACGTTCGCACACGCGGCAGCCGGCGCCGATCGGGGTGATGCGGGCCTGCGGTCCGATCTCGAGGCCGTCGGAGTAGATGACGCGGGCGGCATGGCGTAGTTCGCAGCCGAGGCCGATGGCGAAGGTCTTGCCCGGTTGGCCGAAGCGCGCGGCGCGTCGTTCGACGGTGCGGGCGATCCAGAAATACTCACGGCCGTCGGGCATCTCGGCGATCTGGGTGAGGATCTTGCCCGGCGAGGCGAACGTCTCGTACACATTCCACAGCGGGCAGGTGCCACCGGATGCGGAGAAGTGAAATCCGGTGGCGGACTGCCGTTTCGACATGTTGCCGGCCCGGTCGACGCGGACGAACGACCACGGGATGCCACGCAGGTTGGGGCGTTGCAGGGTGGACAGGCGATGGCATACGGTCTCGTAACTGACCGCGTAGAAGGCCGAGAGGCGTTCGATGTCATAGCGGAAATCTTCTGCGGCGCCGTGGAATTGGGCGTAGGGGAGCAGTGCCGCGCCGGCGAAGTAGTTGGCCAGTCCGTAGCGGGCGAGCGAGCGTGCGTCGTCGTTGCTGAAGTTGCCCTCGTCGACGAGTTGCCCGATCAGGTCGCCGTATTCCAGGTAGGCGAGTTCGGCGGCCAGTTTGAAGGCCCGTTGTCCCGCCGACAACGCCGCGGACACCTCGAGGCGCCGCGAGGCCGGATCGAAGCGATGCAGCACGTAGTCGCCGAGGTCGACGCGGCGGGCGACGGTCACGCCGTGGCGCTTCTCGAGCCGGTCGATGATCTCTCGGCGCACATCGCCGGAGTGCATCCGCATCCGCGTGGTCATCTCCTCGGCCGCCACGTCGAGCTCGTGAATGTAGTTGCGGCGTTGGGAGAAGTAGTCGCGGACCTCGTCGTGGGGGGCGCTGATCGCGCCGCGCATGGAACGGTCGCCGCGTTCGTCGGTGGCGGCGGCGAGCTGATCGGTGGCGATCCGGTAGCGGCGATACAGGTTCACCATGGCGGCCGCGATCTCGGGATGACCGGAGACCATGGTGCTGATCCCCTGCGCGTCGTGGGCGGCATCGGGTGCCTCCACGTCGTCGTCGAGGAGCACCTCGCGCAGCTCGGCGACGAGACGCACATCGTCCTGGGAGTCGAAGAATCCCGCGTCGACCCCGAAGGTCTGGGTGATCTTCTCCAACACCGCCGCGGTCAGCGGCCGCGCGTCATGTTCGATCTGGTTGAGATACGACGGTGAGATCGCCAGGGTCTGGGCCAGTGCGACCTGGGACAACCCGCGCTCGGAGCGCAGTTGACGCAGGCGAGAGCCCACATACGTCTTCGGCATCGCCCCACCTCCTTGTGCCAGGGCGTGTGTTCCACAGGATACGGTGACCGCGTGCGGGTGCAGCGCGCTCTTCGGCGCAGATCGACGGTCGGGACCCTCGGGGTGATGGTGGCGCTGTCGGCGACGGCGACCCTCGCGGCGGGATGCTCCCACGAGGCGACGACGGTCCCGGCCGCCTCGGTGGCCCCCGCGGATCTGCTCCTCGACCCGGCCGGGCTGCCGGCCGGCTTCACCCCGGTGCAGTTGCCCGTGAAGCAGTTGATCGACGCCAACGCGACGCAGTTGTCGGCGGCACAGTCGACCACCGTCACCCCGCCGCAGTGCCGGCCGACTGCGGACGCCGACCTCAATCATCGGCTGACCGAGGCCGACACCGCGGTCCTCGGTGCCCAGTCGGGTTTCGGGAATCTCGTCGAATTGGTGACCATGCAGACACGCGATCTCGGTGCGGACATCGCCGCCACCACGGGAGCCTGCGCGCGTACCGAGACGACCATCCGGCAGGGCAACCTGGCCGGCACCACGATCGTCACCGTGTCGACGGTCCTGCCGCAGCCGCCACTCACCGATCACGCCGACGACGTCGAACAGATGCACGTCGTGGAGTCGGCGACCACCACCACCCTTCCCGACAAGGGCGTGCAGACCGCCGTCTCCTACAGCGGATATGCGCTGCTCACCCGGCCCGGTGGCGTGCCGGTGCGGTCGCCGGCGACGGTGTCGTTGACGGTGTCGGGCGAGACCACCGACGCGGTGCGGCCTCCTGCACCGGCGCCCGTGGCACGTCCGCCGATGTCCCGCGAGGAGTTCGTCACGCTATTCGGCACCGCCGTGACCACCGCGGCGCAAGGTCACACCTGACGGCGGTGTCGGCGCTGATCACATGCCGTGAACCTGCGTGGTCGCGGGGGAGGACACCGGCCCTTCGGCGTTTGCCTGTGAATCCCGTCACAGCGGGTGAGAGGCGGGCGACGCCGTGTGCGGCCAGGGCGCCTCGGCGTGTGCACGTCGGGTCGGCCGACTACGATGGGAAAAACCCAGTACGCGCGTACTTTTTGAGCGCGCCGCCGGGTGTCTTCACACTCTCACCTTCGCAAGATTTGCAAAATCTCAGCGAAACCTGGCCACCTTTCGCACGATAAACCCGACTGGACCTGCGGGTTTGCCCTGTGGCACTCTTGATTGCAGACACCGCCGGAGAGCTACGGAGAGTTTGCAACCGTGCACCCCGGATGTCTGTCAGCAGGGTTCGCCGTACCGGCGCAACCACCTACGGCCCCTTACGTCGGCCGAGCAGCACAATGAAAGCGAAGTGGCTAATGAGCAACGTCGGAAAGCCCCGCACCGCCGCGGAGATCCAGCAGGACTGGGACACCAACCCGCGTTGGAAGGGCATCAAGCGCGAGTACACCGCCGAGCAGGTGGCCGAACTCCAGGGCAACGTCCTCGAGGAGCACACCCTCGCCAAGCGTGGCGCCGAGATCCTGTGGGAGGGCGTGAACGGTGACAACTACATCAACGCTCTCGGCGCTCTGACCGGTAACCAGGCCGTGCAGCAGGTGCGCGCGGGCCTCAAGGCCATCTACCTGTCCGGTTGGCAGGTTGCCGGTGACGCGAACCTCTCCGGCCACACCTACCCCGACCAGTCGCTCTACCCGGCCAACTCGGTGCCGCAGGTGGTGCGTCGCATCAACAACGCGCTGCTGCGTGCCGACGAGATCGCCCGCGTCGAGGGTGACAACGCCGTCGACAACTGGGTCGTGCCGATCGTCGCCGACGGTGAGGCCGGCTTCGGTGGCGCCCTCAACGTCTACGAACTGCAGAAGGCGATGATCGCCGCGGGTGCCGCCGGTACCCACTGGGAGGATCAGCTCGCGTCGGAGAAGAAGTGCGGTCACCTCGGTGGCAAGGTGCTCATCCCCACCCAGCAGCACATCCGCACCCTGACCTCGGCCCGCCTGGCCGCCGATGTCGCCAACACCCCGACCGTCGTCGTCGCCCGTACCGACGCCGAGGCCGCCACCCTGATCACCTCGGACGTCGACGATCGCGACAAGCCGTTCGTGACCGGTGAGCGCACCTCCGAGGGCTTCTACAACGTGCAGAAGGGCATCGAGCCCTGCATCGCGCGTGCCAAGGCCTACGCCCCGTACTCCGACCTGATCTGGATGGAGACCGGCAAGCCCGACCTCGAGGTCGCCCGCCAGTTCGCCGAGGCCGTCAAGGCCGAGTTCCCGGATCAGCTGCTCGCCTACAACTGCAGCCCGTCCTTCAACTGGAAGCAGCACCTGGACGACGCGACCATCGCGAAGTTCCAGAACGAGCTCGGCGCCATGGGCTTCAAGTTCCAGTTCATCACCCTGGCCGGCTTCCACGCCCTGAACTACTCGATGTTCGACCTGGCCTACGGCTACGCCCGTGAGCAGATGGCCGCCTACGTCGACCTGCAGGAGCGCGAGTTCGCTGCCGAGGCCCGTGGCTACACCGCCACCAAGCACCAGCGTGAGGTCGGTGCCGGCTACTTCGACAAGATCGCCACCACCGTCGATCCCAACACCTCGACCGCGGCCCTCAAGGGCTCGACCGAGGAAGGCCAGTTCCACTAGGAACTCGGTTGGACCGCAAGTACGCGGTTTCGGAGTTGACAAGACAGGCGGTCCGCGGCCTTCGCTGCGGGCCGCCTGTCGGCATTTCGGTCGGGTTCGGTCGTACCCCAGGAGTTACCGTTGTCTTGCGAAATCTGTTGTTGCGTCGGGCAATCGGTGGTTTCGTCGGTGATCTGTGAGGAGTCGTGGTTGTGTCCGGTGAGATGATCTCGCGCGTGGGTGTCGTCGGCGCCGGGCAGATGGGCTCCGGGATCGCCGAGGTGTGCGCGCGGGCCCACGTCGACGTCCTCGTGTTCGAGCCGACGAAGGCGGCGGTGTCGGCCGGCCGGTCCCGCATCCTGCGGTCGCTCGACCGTGGCGTGTCGTCGGGCAAACTGACCGAGCGGGAACGTGAACAGGCCGTCGGCCGATTGCGATTCACCTCCGATCTCGGCGATTTCTCCGATCGTCAGATGGTGTGCGAGGCCGTCATCGAGGACGAGGGCGTCAAGACCGAGATCTTCGCCTCGCTCGACAAGGTGGTCGCCGATCCCGACGCGGTACTCGCCTCCAACACGTCGTCGATCCCCATCGCCGTCCTCGGCAAGGCCACCGGCGACGCCTGCCGGGTCATCGGCATGCACTTCTTCAACCCGGTTCCGGTCCTCCCGCTCGTCGAGCTGGTGTTCACCCCGCTGACCGCTGCGGGGGTCGCCGATCGGGCCGAGACATTCGCCAGCGAGGTCCTGGGCAAACAGGTCATCCGCTCCGCCGATCGATCCGGCTACATCATCAACGCACTGCTCATTCCCTACCTGCTGTCGGCAATCCGCATGGTGGAGAGCGGTTTTGCCGCGGCCGAGGACATCGACAAGGGCATGGTGCTGGGCTGTGCGCATCCCATGGGTCCGTTGCGGCTGGCCGATCTGGTCGGTCTGGACACGGTCAAGGTGATCGCCGAGGGGATGTACGAGGAATTCGGTGAACCCCTCTACGGCCCGCCGCCCATCCTGGCGCGCATGGTCGCGCAGGGGCGGCTCGGCAAGAAGGCCGGTGCCGGTTTCTACGATTACGAGGCTCCCGCAACCCGTCGTTAGGCTTGGCGGATTCCCGATGCGCGATAATGAACTCGTGGTGAGTTCAAGGGGTGGGCTCGAGCCATGGCCGCGTGCTTCCGGAGATCTTTTGCGCGGCAACAACTTCGGGATAACCGGAGCCGAGTTCGGCTCTTCGTGCGAGATGGTACGACCGTACCTGTTATGACCGTGCTAACAAACTGCTTGCAATTGCTAGCGAGACGTGGATACTGGTAAGTGGAAGCGCTGCACAAGTGATCCCCAACCGGCAGTCATCGATCACCCACCTGGTCTGCTGCCCGAAAATTCTTGCGCCGCAAAACTTCTGCCCAACCCTTATCGAGGAGGCCGATATGAGCACCACCGAACGTACCCTTGCGAATCCCTTCTATGCCGTGGTCGGTGCGGGCGATCTGGCCCTGCAGCAGGTCACCGATGCCGTCACGCAGCTGCGTGAGCGCACCGAGGCCGCCACCGAGAGCGCGACCACGCGCTTCGAGGAGTCCAAGACCAAGCTCGAGGAAACCCGCACCAAGCTGAACAGCCTGCCCGAGGATGTTCCCTCGATCGACGAGATCCGCGCGAAGCTGACCACCGAGGAGATCACGAAGTTCGTCGAGCCCTACGTCGAACTCGCGACCAGCTTCTACAACTCGCTGGCCGAGCGTGGCGAGGAGACCCTCGAGCGTCTGCGTCAGCAGCCGATGGTCCAGGAAGGCCTGACCCGCGCCGAGAAGACCTACAACGACGCCGTCGACCTGACCGAGGACGCCCTCGGAGTGGTATCGCACCAGACCCGCTCCGTCGGTGAGCAGGCCGCGAAGATCGCCGGACTGGTCGGCGCCCGCGTCGGCGAGGCCAGCGATGCGCTCGACGACGCCGCCGACAAGCTCGGCGACAAGATCGACGAGGCCGCCCTCGAGGTCGGCGAGAAGCTCGACGAGGCCGGCGAGGCCGTGACCGAAGCCGGTCAGACCATCAAGGCCAACTCGGCCACCGCCGCGTCGAAGGTCGACGGCGCCGCCGGCACCGTCGAGGGCAAGGCGCGTACCGCCAACTCGTCGCCGGCCAAGAAGATCGCCGCCGCCAAGAAGGCTCCCGCCAAGAAGGCTCCGGCGAAGAAGGCCACCGGCCCGGAGGCCTGATCGGCACCATCGACAACCAGCACGGCCCCCGCGGATTCGTTCCGCGGGGGCCGTGTCATGTTCCGGTGCCGTGCTTTTTCGATGCGTGTTCTCAGTGCGGCGCCGGCGAGTGGATCGTGAGGACCGCGAGGGCGCCGTCGTCGCTGCGGTAGGTGTGTTCGGTGTTTGAGGGCCACTGCAGCGATTCACCTTGTCCGGCAGCCTTTTCGGCCCCGGTCGGGCCGGCGACCAGTCGCCCGGACACCACGTGCACGTGCTCGACGACGCCGTCGCCGTGCGGGGGTGAGGTGCGGATTCCGCCGGGCAACACGTGGAGCCAGAAGACCTCGGTTGTCGCGCCGTCGGAATGATGCTCGACGTGCAGGAGCCGCGCCGACAGGTGGGTGCCGGAACCCTCGGTGCCCGCGTCCTCGCCGAGCAGCGCCGACAGCGGGACGCCGAGTGGCCCGGCGACCGCGTACAGCGTGTCGATGGTGGGGTTGCGTTGTCCCGCTTCGAGTTCGGACAACGATCCCTTGCCGATGCCGGCGGCGCGGGCCAACGCGGACAGGCTCATCCCGCGTGCGGAACGCAGCCCGGCGATCCGGTCACCGATCGCCCGGCGGCGTGCGGCGGTGGCATCCGGGTCCTTGTCGGGCACGGCGTCGATCCTCCCTTCCGCGTTCTGTAAACAGAACGATACACGCTATGCTGGCCGACGTGACCACCAGAGCACCCTCGATGAGCGAACCCATCACGGCCGGAATCATCACCGCGCTCGTCGGGTTCACCTCGTCGTTCGTGGTCGTGGTCGCCGGGTTGCGGGCGGTCGGGGCGTCGTCGGAGCAGGCCGCGTCGGGATTGTTGGCCCTGACCGTCACCTTCGCGGTGGGCATCGTCGTCCTGTGCGTCGCGACCCGCAAACCCATCACCCTGGCCTGGTCGACGCCGGGCGCGGCGATGCTGGTGGCCGCCGGCGCCGATTATCACGCCGGGTGGTCGGCGGCGGTCGGGGCGTTCCTCGTCGTCGGCGTGCTCATCCTCGCGACCGGTCTGATCCCGGCCCTGGGGGATCTGATCGGGCGCATCCCGACGCCGATAGCGCAGGCCATGCTGGCCGGGGTGCTGCTCACGCTCTGCTTGGCGCCGATGAAATCACTTTCCGTGCAACCACTGCTGACTCTGCCGATCCTGGTGGTCTGGCTCGCCGCGACCCGATGGTGGACGCGCTGGGCGCTTGTCCTGGCCCTGGTGACCGCACTCGTGGTGATCGGCGCCTACGTCGGGGTGCACGGAATCGACGACGGTATCGCCATCGACTGGTGGCCGCAGATCGCCTGGACGACACCGTCGTTCGACGTCTCGGCGATCATCGGGTTGGCCATCCCGCTGTACGTGGTCACCATGGCGTCGCAGAATGTGCCCGGCGTCGCCGTCCTGAAATCCTTCGGCTACGAAACACCGTGGCGCCCGGCCATGTTCGTCACCGGGGTCGGCACGGTGATCGGCGCACCGTTGGGCGGGCACGCCATCAACCTGGCCGCACTGTCGGCGGCACTGGCCGCCGGTGAGGAGGCCGGTGCCGATCGGAGTCGTCGCTGGATCGCCGGGGTGTCCGCCGGCATCTCGTATCTGGTGCTCGCCGGTCTGTCCGGGGTGCTCGTCACCATCACCGCCATCGCGCCGCAGGGACTCCTGGAATCCGTTGCCGGCCTGGCGCTGCTGGCGACCTTCGCGAACGCCCTGCTGGGTGCCTTCGCCCACGACGAGTTCCGCATCGCGGCGGCACTGACCTTCGTCACCGCCGCGGCGGGTGTCACGTTCTGGGGGATCAGCGGGGCGTTCTGGGCGATCGTCGTCGGCCTCGTGGCGCACGGGGTGTTGCGGCGACCGGTCTGACGTGGCGCGGGGCGGTACGGATCCGCGTACGGCTGGCGGCTGGGCAGGTGCGAGTCGATCAGAAGCGAGGTGTACCTGTTTATAGCGGAGTATAGCAATTTGCTATAGATCGCTATATTCTCCTAGATATGGACGCGGTCGGTAACCCGTATTCACCTGGTGCAGGACGTAGACCCGCGGCTCTGGTCGGTCGTGATCCAGCGATTGCCGAGTGGCAGAACTCGCTCAGGCGTGCTGAGAAGGACCGGATTGACTCGCCGCAGGTCCTCATCGGAAGAAGGGGTGTCGGGAAGACCGTGCTGCTCGCACGCTTTGCATCTGAAGCGCGGGAACGTGACTGGGTGGTCGCTCGGATCGAGGCCTCGCATGATCTCAACTTTCGCGAAGCGCTCGGCGAAGCCTTGTATGAGCCGCTGAGTGACATGGTTCGTCCGGGGGTTGGCGAGCGGGTGGTGAAAGCACTCAAGACGGCGTCTAGCTTCAAGGCCTCCTACAGCTCAGATGGGGTGTGGTCTTTCGGTCTCGATTTCACGGCCTCTCCTGGTGGTGGTGCGGATACTGGCGTCATTGAGACCGACCTGCGCAAGCTCATTCGCGAGCTTGCAGACGCGGCTGCGTCGATTGGTGTCGGTCTGGCCGTGCTCATAGATGAGGCCCAGGATCTGGAGGTGGACGATCTCAGAGCGCTCTGTGTTGTCGCCCATCAGGCGGCACAGGATGATTGGCGATTCTTGCTTGCCTTCGCTGGTCTTCCGAGTCTGCGGGGCATGCTGGCTCAGGCAAGGTCCTACTCGGAGCGGTTTCGCTACGTGGGAGTAGAAGAGCTTGACGAATCTGCTGCACGCGCGGCTCTGATTCTGCCCGCGCGCGACGAGGGCGTGGAATGGAGCGATGCCGCATTGGACGAGGTAATCACCGCTTCGGGTTGCTACCCCTACTTCCTGCAGCAGTTCGGAAAGGAGACCTGGGATGTCGCAGGAGGGTCGCCGATTGACAGGCGCGACGCCGCCTATGGAATTGCGCTGGGTAACAACCACCTCGACAGAGGCTTCTTCAGCGTTCGCTGGGACCGCGCCACCAAAGCCGAGAAGGACTATATGCGCGCGATGGCGCAAGATTCCGGAGAGGATAGCCAATCCGGCGAGATCGCGAGCCGTCTGGGTCGGAGCATCGGCAGTCTCGGGCCAACTCGTGCGAATCTCATCAGCAAGGGGTTGGTCTTCGCACCCAATCACGGAGTGGTCGCATTCACTGTTCCCCACATGCATCTGTTCATTGCCAAACAGCCCTTGGCCTAGACGGTATGAGGAGGTTCGGGGCCGAAGGCCTCGAGCTGCAAGTCAAGACGTGGGTTGCCAGAACACACTGGTAGAGCCACATTGCAGACTCAGGAGGCCTCCGGTGATTACTCAGGGTACAAGTGTTGGGTTGGATGTTCATGCACGTTCGGTGGTGGTGCACGCTTGTGAGGTGCGGACCGGACAGGTGCGAAAAGCGCGGTTGACGCCGGATTACCGGTCGATCATCGAGTGGCTGCGGGCGTTGGTCGGGCCGGTCGAGGTGGCCTACGAAGCCGGTCCGACCGGATATGGGTTGGCCCGCGCGATCATTGCGGCAGGGATGGCGTGCACCGTGGCCGCACCATCGAAACTTCAACGGCCCGTGGGTGATCGAGTCAAGACCGACGCCAAAGACGCCGCGCACCTGGAGAAACTGCTCCGGTTGGGTGAACTCGTCGAGGTCACCATTCCCGACACGACGACCGAAGCCGCCCGCGATCTGGTCCGCGCTCGCGATGATGCTCGTGGGGACCTGATGCGAGCCCGGCATCGACTGTCGAAACTGCTTCTGCGACAGGGAATCGTCTACTACGACGGCAAGGCGTGGACCAGCCGTCACGAGCAGTGGCTGCGGCGGCAACACTTCGACAATCCCGCGTTGCAAGCCACCTACGACAACGACTTCAACGCGGTGTTGACCGTCACCGGTCGGCGCGACGCACTTGATCAGAAGATCACTGAGATGGCCGCGGACTCGCCGTGGACGCCGGTGGTGACCCGGCTGCAGTGCCTGCGGGGGATCTCCACCC
>NZ_JBDZDJ010000042.1:0-12667 GCF_040049135.1 Gordonia sp. VNK1
CCAGATACTCCCGGACATAGGCTGTGATCTCAGCGATCGTGTAACCAGCACTAATACTCATGTTGTGAACCTCCTCCTCGGAAGTGACTCACACCCAGATTGGCATACAACGGACAGCGCTCGAGTCGACGTTCACGGCGCTCTGGTTTGGCCAACCGGCACTACGCTGAGCGCTGTCAACGACGAGGCGGGCGGATACTCCCGGTGGCACCCTCGCATGCTCGTGACCTGCTGCGCAGCGCGGTCGCGCAGCTAAATTTAGTACCGTCGTAACCTGCAGAGTTTCGAAGGGGCGCACATGAACGTCGATGAGATCCGTAGGTCTTTCTACGGGACGTGGCACGCTACCTATCTGGAGCTCGATGACCTGACCGCCAAGGAGGCGCAAGACCTGCCCACGATCTGGCGGGAGTTGGTCGCCTCTGGTAATGGGGCGGGTGGTGCCGTCGCCTCGCTTTGGCGGCAGTTCTGCCCGCGTCTTCCTCGTGTCGCGGACTTCTTGGAGGAGAACCTGATTCAGGTCGGGCTGTCGCGGATGACGACTCCGCACCACGTGGTCCGAGATTTCCAACTTGGCGACCGCGCGGGTTACGACACCACCGACATCGCGCTGGTGTACATCACTCGGGATCTGGATCACGTCGCGCCATTCAACGCGTGGATCGGACGCCAACCGTTTCGACATGAGCTGCCTGCGTGGTGGGGTTCTGCCCGGTCGGTGTTGGGCGATCTCGCGACTGAGTTCCACGACGGCTTCATGCTCGACTCGTGGGACCAAGGGCTCCTAGCGATTCTGGACATGCCGACAATGTCCGAGCTATGGATCGACTACGTCGACCCCGATGCGGAGATGATGTACGTCCACCGCGAGGGCGACTACCAGGTCGCGGTGCCGCGCGATCTATGGCCGGACTTCTCGCAACTGCGAGTAATCGCTGAAGGCACGACTAACCGAGCGTGGGCGGTCGACCAGCGACGAACTGACAACACCGGCTGGGGCGATGGCGCCGACACACTCGCTCCCATCAGCGATCTCGCGCATTCAATCGAGGACATGCTGTGTGAACTCATGATCCCCAGGACGTAGTGGTTGAGACCAGTGTCGATTGAAGATGTTTCGCAAAGGCCTTCGCGCCGCAGATACGCGCCGCCCTCTGAGTGGTGTATGGCCACCCCTGGTGGCCGCGCAGTCGGAAGCCTGCGTTTAGCAGCGGGCTGCGAGTGCGATGTCCGAACCTTCGCCTAGATGATTGATTCGCAGCTCAGTGGTCGTAGGCGGTCAGTGATCGCTTGATGTCGGCGCGCTGTCAACGACGAGGCGGGCGCTGTCAACGACGAGGCGAGTCGATCGTCCTTGGCCGGGTGGGGTCGGTCTGTAGGGTCGGGAGTGGGCGGGCGACCGCGGCCGTTCACTTGCCAAGCGTGACGACGAGCTCTGAGGAGAGGGGTGACGGCACGTGCCGACCCGTTAGACCATCGTGATCACCGGTGCCAGCGACGGTATCGGCGCGGCAGCCGCCCGCGAACTGGCGGGGCCCGACGTCGACCTCATCCTCGTGGGTCGCTCGGCCGACAAACTCGCCAAGGTGACCGCCGACACCGGAGCTGTCGGATTGACCGCGGACTTCGCCCGCCTCGATGACGTCCGCGCGCTCGCCAAGGAGATCGCCGACCGCACGACGTCCATCGATGTCCTGCTGAACAATGCCGGCGGCACCTTCGAACCGACGCCGCCGACGGTCGATGACCATGAACCCAACTTCCAGATCAATCATCTGGCGCCGTTCTTGCTGACCAACCTGCTCCACGACCGACTCGCCGCAGCCGAGTCCGGTGCGCTCGTCGTCAACACGTCGAGTATCGGCAACCTGATCGGCCGCGTGGACCCGACCGATCTCGACTTCCGGCGCCGCCGCGCAACACAATTCCGCGCCTACGGCACCAGCAAGTTGGAGAACATCCTGTTCACCCGCGGTATCGCCAAGCGGTGGCGCGATGACGGGATCGTCTCTGCGGCAGTGCATCCGGGTGCTGTGGCGTCGAGTTTCGGACGCGACTCCTTTGTCATCGGGCTGCTGTACCGGACGCCGCTGAAGCGACTGGGTCCGATCACGCCGGAGCAGGGTGCCGCGGCGCTGATCGACCTGGTTCATCGGGGTGCCGATCCGGACATCAACGGCGTGTACTTCTCCCGGCATCGCGCACGCGGACCGGAGAGCCGACAAGCGCACGATCCCGAGTTGATCGACCAGTTGTGGACGGTGTCAGCGGAGTTGGTGGGACTGGACTGACCCGCTACCCGCGTGTATCGAACCAGGTGCGGATGGCTGCGGCGAATTGATCGGGTGCATCCGACTGTACGAAATGGCTTGCACCGTGGATGATCTCGGTGTGATGATCATCGAAGGTCGATTCCCAGCGCTTCAGTTCCGAAGTCCCGAAGGCGATGTCGGCATCGGCCCAGATGATCAACGCGGGCATTGTCGCGAGGTCGGGCAACGCGTCCGCCACGGCGGCGAGGAAATCGTGTCCGGCGGTGAGTTGCCGGGGGAAGATCGATGACCCTTGCCGTCGTTGACCGGTGTCCAGGGCATTGCGGTAGTGGTTCATCTCGGCGTCAGAGGGCTTGCGGAGTTTGTGTCCCGCCGGAATCATCACGTTCACAAACAGATTGAACTGCCGGATGAGTAGCGACCCGATCGGGCCGCCCATCACATACGACATGATCTTCACGTGGGGTGCGGTCACCGGCCAGGCCCACGTGTTGGCGAGGATCAGCCCGGTGAACCGCGATCGATCCCGCGCGACGGCCGCCAGGCCGATCGGGCCGCCCCAATCGTGGGCCACCAGGGTCAGGTCGGTCAGATCCAACCGATCGATGAACGCGGTGACGATCCGGGTGTGATCCTCGGGCAGCGCGGTGTACTCGTCGGACTCCTCGGACAGCCCGAAGCCGGGATAATCCAGTGCGATACAACGAAATTGACCACGCAGGTCGCGGACGACGTCGCGGTAGACGAACGACCAGGTGGGGTTGCCGTGCAGGAAGAGCAGTGTGGCGCCCGGGGCGGTCTCGGGACCCTCGTCGACGTAGTGCACGACGTTGCCGTCGATCTCGATCACGTGGCTGGTGAACGGATAGAGCGATTCGTCGACCCAGTCGGGCCGGTGGCTGACCTGCATGGTGATGTCCATTCTCGGCTAGGGTTGATATGATCAAGGCAACTTTAAAATATCAAGCAGGTGGATGTGAGTAAAGACTACGGCCAGTACTGCGGGCTTGCACGCGCGCTCGACGTGGTGGGTGACCGATGGAACCTGTTGATCGTGCGACAGCTGTTGATCCGCCCGGCCCGCTACAGCGAATTGCGATCGGGTCTGCCCGGCGTGGCGACCAACCTGCTCGCCGGACGGCTGCGTGAGCTCGAGGCGGCGGGCGTGATCGAGCGACGCCTCGCCGACGACGCGGACGGCATCGAGTACGCGCTCACCCCCTGGGGCCGAGAGCTTCGCGAGCCGATCGAAGGCCTCATCCGCTGGTCCACACCGCTGATGACGCGCGGGCCGCAAGGTGATCAGTTCCGTGCCGAGTGGCTCGAACTCGCCCTGCCCGCGGTGCTGGCGGATCGGCCACGGCCGCGCCGGGCGGTGTCCATCCGAGTGGAGTTACCGGAGGGCACGATCGTGATCACCTCGACGCGTTCGGGATTCGAGTTCGGCGGATCCGCCGACGGCCCGGTGGACGCGGTCATCCGAACCGGCGCGGATGTGCTGCTCGGCGTGGCCGTGGGGATGCTTCCCGTCGACTCCCTCGACATCGACGGGGACCGGTCGGCCGTCTCTGCCGTCTTCGATCGATCAGGAATCGAGAAGCAACCCACCGGCCCGCGGTCATAACGTTGCGGTACCCGATGATTCAGACGGTTACCAACACCCCAGAGGAGCACCCGATGAAGACCATGACATGCCGTGAACTCGGTGGACCGTGCGACACCGCGCACCGCGGCGAGGACGCCAACGACGTGATCCACGCGCAGGACCAACATCTCAAGGATGCGGTCGCCGCCGGCGACGAGACGCACCGCGCCGCCGCCGACGATATGAAGGGCCGATGGCGTCGTCCGGTGTCCGGGATGAAGTGGTACCGCAAGGCGCAAAAGGATTTCGCGGCTCTGCCGGAGGACTGACGGCGAGCGACTCAGACGTTTCGGCGTTCGCGGCCCTCATCGACGACGAACATGACGAGGGTGACCGCGAGGAACCCGGCCGGGATCCACGCGGCACGCCCGTCGATCCATTGGGTGGTCGCCGCCCCGATCATCGCGCCGAGCGCGAAGGCCACGACCACGACGGAGTACACGGCAAAGGGTCGTCGGGAGTCGCGGTTACGGTCGATGAGGGTGCCGTATCCGGCTTCAACGAAGCGCATCAGGTTGCCGGTGGTGGCCACCGAGACGTAGTTGAGATCGCCGATGCTGCGGAACAATTCGATCTGCATCGCGGCAACGAAGGCGATCGGGACGGTGGCCGCATAGTGCGGGGCCGAGGTGGGGACGAAGCCGATGATCAACAGGATGATCGCCTGCAGTGCGATCGTCGAGCGGATCGGGTACGGGATGACCCCTTCGAGACGCCCCGCCCGCACATGAGCGGCGACGGCGACCCCGGCGACGAACGCCAGGATCGGCCAGACGTGGGCAATGGCCTGCGACCAATGTCGTTCGGACACTTCGATGGCGAAGAAGATGACGTTGCCGGTCTGCGCATTCGCGAATACCCCACCGCGGCAGATGAAGGTGTACGCGTCGAGGAAACCGTTGGCACACGTCAGCAGAAGCGCGAAACGTAGCGTCGTCGACGTCGAGAACATGGGCGCCTCCGGTCCGGGATCGTGTCGGTGCGATGGTAGGCGATGGCGATTGGCGATAGCCTGACGACCGTGAATGCTCCGTCCGGCCAACCGGGGTGGTACCCGGACCACGAGACCGACGGCGTACTGCGTTACTGGGACGGCACCGACTGGACCTCCCGGACCGCGCGCATCAGCGGCGCCCGGCGACGACACCCGACGGCGACCGCGGTCTCCACGATCGCCTTCATCCTTGCCGGACTCGCGCTGGTGCTGTTTGTCGTCGTGTCCTCGGCGGTGTCGGATATGTGCACCGCAACCTCTGGCGCCGACTACTTCTCGTGTGAGGCCACCAGGGGCTGGTGGGTTAGCACAGCGATCGTGTCCGGGTGGGCCGTCGGGATTCTGCTGATCGTCGGCATCGCCACGCGGGTGTATGTGTGGCGGGCTCGCCGATCTCGGCACTGACCCGATCAGCCCGCCACGTACGACGTCATCGACAGCGACCCGTAGGAGCAGCCGTCCACGAGAACCTCGGGGGCGTCGGGGGTTGACGTCGATGAGGCCGCGAGCATGCCGGCGAGATACACCGACGGAAGGAAATGATCCGGTGTCGGAACGGCTTTCGCGTAGTCGGCGTGCTCGGCCAGGGTGAGGTAGTCGGCCGGGTTCTCGAGCATCGTGGTGCGGGCGGCGTCGTCGAAGCGTTGGGCCCAGGCGTATCCGGTGTCGGGCCGGGAGAAGTCGACGGCCCGCAGGTTGTGGACGATGTTGCCGCTGCCCACGATGAGCACGCCCGATTCGCGCAGCGGTGCCAGTCGCGCACCGAGATCGAAGTGGTAGTCGAGGTCGCGTTCACCGTTGATGCTCAGCTGGACGACGGGGATGTCGGCGTCGGGGAATGCGTGCGCGAGAACCGACCACGCGCCGTGATCGATACCCCAGCTGTCCAGGTCGCTGCCGAGCCAGGTCGGCTTGACGGTTTCGGCGACCTCGTCGGCCAATTCGGGCAAACCGGGTGCCGGGTAATCGAAGTCGAACAGTTCGCGGGGGAAGCCGTAGAAGTCGTGGATGGTGCGGGGCCTGGACATCGCGGTGACCGCGGTGGCGTTGATGTACCAGTGCGCACTGATCATCAGGATCGCGCGCGGGCGGGGAACCGACTTTCCGAACCGCGCCCACGCCTGCGTGAACTGGTTGTGCTCGATCGCGTTCATCGGGTTGCCGTGACCGATGAAGGCCATCGGCATGACGGTGGGTGGGGTGCTGTCGACCATCGGGCTGTTCCTTCACTGTCCACCGGGGTGGATGAATCTTCATGTTTCTTCGAGGGTACTGCCATCTATATGAAAGTTCAAGTAGTTGCTAGGATGGTCCGGTGGCGTTGACCCCCGATCAGGAGCGGGCCTTCCGAGGTCTGCTCATGGTGTCGATGCTGCTCGACGATGCGCTCGACACCCAGCTGCGCCGCGACAGCGGACTGACGCACTCGCAGTACATCGTCTTGTTCCGGCTGTCGGAGGCGCCGGACCGGACGCTGGGCATGCGTCGGCTGGCGGTCCTGGCTCACGCCGAGCAGAGTCGGCTGTCGCACGCGGTGACCACGATGGAGAAGCGGGGATGGCTGCGTCGCACCAAGTCGGCCGACGCCGACGATCGGCGCGCGGTGTCGGTGACGCTGACCGACGCCGGGCTCGACATCGTGCGTGACGCCGCCCCGCGTCACGCCGACGAGGCGGGGAGGCTGATCTTCTCCGCCCTCGACGACGAGCGGCTGGCCGGGCTTAACGCGGCGCTCGACCGAATCGTGCCTCATCTGGCCGAGATCGGACTGGAATTGCCGACGGCGCAAGAAGATCCGATTCTGTGGGACGGGCGCGAATCGTCGTCCTGACGGATGATCGAGAACCGTCAGAACAGTCTCTCGGCACGACGCTCCGGCGGCTCCTCGAGGTCGAGGAGCCGGCGCTTGCGATCGAGGCCGCCACCGAAGCCGACGAGGCTGCCGTCGGCCCCGATGACGCGATGACAGGGAATGATGATGGCGATGGGGTTGCGGCCGACGACCTGCCCGACCCGTTGCGCGAGTTGACGATTGCCGAGTTCCTCGGCGATCGCGCCATAGGTGGTGGTCTCGCCGTAGCCGATGGTGTGCAGCAGTGCCCATGTCCGCTCGGAGAAGTCGTCACCGTGTGTCGCGAGGGGGAGGTCGAACTCGCGGCGTCGACCCGAAAGATATTCCACCACTTGGGCTCTGGCTCGATCCAGAAGGGAATCGTCGTCGGTTTCGACTCGGCGACCCGGCGGTGGCGTCGCCGGTGTCATCGACCGTTCGAAGCGCAGTCCGGTGAGGGTGTCTCCGGTGGCGACCACCACGAGTGGGCACAACTCGGTGGCGATGACGGTGTGCCGGACGTCGGGTGCGGTGTCCATGGCTCGGGTGTCGTGACGGCGACTACGCGCGGTTGTGTGCGACGGCCGCCCGAATGAGTTCGGTGAAGGCGTCGGAGTCCAGCACGTCGTCCTCCTTGATGTCCACGGCGCGGCGTGTGCCGGCGGTGAGGCTGGCGTTGAACACCTTTCCCGGATCGGGCAACGACGCCCCCTGTGCGAAGGTGAGCTTGATCTTGTCCTTGTAGGTTTCGAGCGTGCAGACGATCCCGTCGAGCGAAAAGGTGGGAACGCCATCGGGATTCGACGGCTTGCGCCACTTGACCTCTTCGGTGATCTCGGAGTCCGCGGCCAGGATCAGTGCGCGGACCTCGTCGGCACGTTCGGTTCGCCAGTCGGTCGTCATGTGCTCACAGTAACCCGCGAAGAGCGGGCGGCACAGCGGTCACGGAACCCGCAGAAGCACCGACGGGATCGGCAGATTCGGCCGGTGCGGGTCCATTCGGAGGCTGATGAGACCGGGACCGGTCCGGACATCGGCGTGCAGGACGTGCGTCGGCGCCGACGGCAGCATGGTGCCCGATACCCATCCGTTGGTCACACCATGAGCGCCGGTATTCAGGTTTCGCCAGTGAACGCTCACTCCGACGCTGCACGGCAGTGAGGTACCAGAGACGCCGAAGAATCCTCCGACCACCTGGATGTGGGCGGTGCCCGGTGCACTGGGTGCTGCCAGCAGACTGACCCGGCCGCCGCAGAGTGGACCGTCGGCCACCGTCCACAGTGGGCCGGCCAGCACGGTGCGGTTGACGGGTTCGGCCTTCGCGGTGACCGGTATCGCGGCCAGGAGCAGACACGACACCGCGATGACGCACCATCGGACCGGATGCAGGCGAATCGGGTGGCGGCGACGCCGGGCACGCGCTTCGCTGTTCGAGTTTTCCGATTTCGGATGAGTGAATGCCATCTCGGCGCCCTTCGATGGTGGGGTGCGCTGTTTCGGTACCGGTGTCATCGGCGTGCGGCGGACAATCGTTACTGCCGCACCGCAGGTTCGTGGTCAATGCTTCGTGCGGCGACTACCGGCGTGCCAGTCCTCGGAGGTTCCGACCTCGTCGACGTCGACGCCAAAAGCCTTGAGCTGCGGCTTCTCCCGAAGGCTGCGCTTGAGTTCGGCGAAGCCGGGGAAGCGTGCGAGACCGATCACGTGATCCCACAGTTCCAGCGCGCCGTCGGCGTCGGGCAGCCGACTGATCACCGGACCGAAGAAGGCGACGCCAGTGGGTGGTTCGAAGTGGATGATGGGCGTGCCGACATCGCGGCCGGTCAACGCGAGGGCCTCGTCGGTCTCGGCCTGGATCTCGGCATCGAAGGAGACGTCGTCGAGTGCGGCGAGGTGGTGGTCGGGTAAGCCGAGTTGCTCGAGGATCGGGCCGAGGAAGTCTGCGGTTCCCCGGAAATCGCGGTTGTCGACGAGATACGTGCCGGTATGCGAGTCGAAGATGCGAGTGCCGAACGCCTCGTAGAGCGGGCCGATCACCGCCCGACCATGCTCGGCGCGAACGCTCGCGGCGGCACGCAACAAGCGCAGTCCCGCGGTGTGCCCGGCCTCGTACTCCGGCGGGAAGTGCGCGGCGTAGTCGATGTGCGCGTTCAGCAGCCGCAGCGAGATGAACCGGAAGTCGACGGCGTAATCGCGTTGCGCCTGCACCATCCGCACCCATTTGCTGGTCATCCAGGCGAACGGGCACACCGGGTCGAAGTAGAAGTGGATGTCATCAGTATCGGTCGTGGGGTCGGTCATGGGGCCCATTGTCCTACCCTCGAGGAGATGACCGATGCCGACTTACCCAAGCATTTCGTGAGTGTCGCCGGCGTGGTGATCGACCGGGCCGGGCATGTCCTGGTGATCCGCCGCCGCGACAACGGAGCATGGGAAATACCCGGTGGTGTACTCGAAGTGGACGAATCGGTCGAACGCGGTGCGATGCGGGAGATCCGGGAGGAGACCGGTATCCTCGTGCGCGTCGACGGTCTGAGTGGTGTCTACAAGAATATGACCCGCGGTGTGGTCTCACTCGTCTTTCGATGCACTCCCATCGGTGGACAGGTGCGCACCTCCGACGAATCGTCGGCCGTCGAGTGGGTCACCGTCGACGAGGCCCGCACCCGGTTGAGCGACATGTTCTGGCTCCGCGTCGCCGACGCCCTGTCCGGTCGAGTGGCCACCAGGACCCACGACGGTCACCGCGAGGTCGGCGATGGGTAACCCGACCTCAGGGACATTCATTGGGAGCCGGGACGCCGCGCAATCGTGCGTCCAGCCAGGTCATCGCACCCGGGAAGCCGGTGAACATCGTGGTGATGTGCTCACCGAAGTACTCCCGGTAGACGGCGGTGGCGCCGAGTCGGCACTGCTCGGCGAACAGGTTCCGCGCTCCGGCCGCCGGTATCCACCACTCCTGGGCGCCGTTGTAAATATAGAGCGGCACAACGGATTTCTTGTCGGCCATCTTCGTCACCCGATAAATGTGCTCGGCGACCGGTGAGTGGAACGGGTCTCCGACGTTGGCCAGCAACTGCATCGGCATGAAGGTCTGACCGGCCAGCGCCTCGGGGATCAGGCAGACATTCTTCAGCGGCGATGTGGCGATCCACAGCGCGGGATTGTTGGCCATGGTGAGGATCTCGGGCCGCTCCCGGGCGATACCGAAGGTCGCGGCATGGAACAGCCCGGTGGCGAGGTTGGCGTTCATGCTGCCCACCAGCATGCGGAAGTCGGCGGGCACACCGCCCAGGGCGGCACCGACGAACCGTGGTGCCAGTTCGGGTGCGTAGCTGCCGAGCAGTTTCGCGGCGCCGTTGGTGGCGATCGCGCCGCCCGAGTAGCCGGTCATGGCGACTCGGCTGCGGCCAAACTGATCCGGTTCGAGAGCGCTCGCCGCCCGGACGGAGTCGAGGACGACATGTCCGGCGACGATCGGTTCGGCGTAGGCCATCCGCGGGCCCTGATGATCGGGAATCAGTACGGCGTAACCATGGGACAACGCCAGGGCCGTCGTCGGCGGGATGATGTCCGTCGGTCCGGTGGCGATGGAAAACCCATGGGCCAGTGTGTAACCGGGTGTGCATGCGGCGCCGAGCGAGTCGATGGGCAGGTTGTTCACCAGGATGGGACGCGGTCCCGGCGTCGGTGATGGTGCGCGCGGCACGATGAGTGTTGCGGTGCCGTAGCTCGGTCGGCCGAGTGCGTCGGTACTGCGGAACTTGATCAGGCGCGCCGAGGTGATCGGCGCGGTGACGACCGGAGCTGCGGTGGCCGTGACGTGGCGGACGGCGATGACGGTGCCCGGTGCCATGGCCGCGAGATTCGACGGCCACCGATCGAAGAGCGGATCGCCGGTGGGAGAGGGCAGCGTCGCCTCGCGGAGTTCCTCGACGCGCCGCGGAAAGCCCGGGGACTCCGCGCGCGGCGGGATCGTTTCCAGGTGCGGGTATGGCGGCGGGCCGATGACCCCGTTGATCGCCTGCGGGATCTGCGGGTTGATTCCCATCATGTTCGGGGGATCGGCGGTGGCGGGTGTTGCCATGAGCGCCACCGCGAGAGCCGCGGCCGCACCCACCAGAAAGACCGTGACGACACGTGAACGCAAGGAGCGCAGTCGTTGTCGCGGTTGCCTGCTGTGTGTCACCGTGCCACCTCCCGATGGTGAGCGAAGCATCCCCGACCGATGCTCCGCTGTGTCGCACGATAGGGGCCCGAACTGGGTCGCTTGACTCACTCGGGCGTGTCGTTAGCGTTTGGATACCGCGCCGTTGCCGTTCGGTGATCTACGCGTGGGTTGAGCCCGGGCTATGCACGGGCGACGATCTCCCCGTGCGGGATGATGATCCACCCGTCCGGATGCTCGGCCCAATCCGTCCACGCCCGCGAGATCGCGTCGAGATCGGCTTCCGTCGCCAGCCCACGATCGAGCGCCATCTGGCCGACGGAGGAGTGAATTCGCTTGGCCCACATGCCACCCCACGCCGCGCGATCCTCCGGCGTCGCATAACACCACACCGACGCCGACGGTGTGACCTCGGTGAATCCGGCTGCATGGGCCCAGCCCAGCAGTCGGCGACCGGAGTCGGGCTCGGCGTCGTTGCCGTGGGCGACGGCGCGATAGATCTCCAGCCACCGATCCAGACGGGGATCGGCCGGCCACCAGGTGAATGCGGCGTAGTCGGCATCCCGAGCGGCCACCACTCCGCCGGGCCGGGTCACCCGCCGCATCTCACGCAGCGCCGCCACTGGGTCCGACAGATGTTGGAGTACCTGATGGTTGTGGGTGACGTCGTACCTGTCGTCCGGGTCGGACAACTCGTAGGCGTCGTCGACGGCGAAGTCGACGGTGATCCCCCGTTCGGCGGCGAGCGAGCGTGCCTGTGGCAGTGGGTCTTCGGTGATCTCGATGCCGCGGACGCGTCCGGGTGCGACGGTCTCGGCGAGGTCGACGGTGATGCTGCCCGGGCCGCACCCGACGTCGAGGAGATCGAGGCCCGGACGCAGGAACGGCAGGAGATAGGCCGCGGAGTTCGCCGCGGTGCGCGCGGCGTGACTACCGACGACGACCTCGCTGTGGCCGTGGGTGTAGATGTCCTCCGGTGGCATGGTTGTTATTCTTGCACAGTCGGATTGGACCTCATCTGATCGTGTACACCAGGCCCAGACCATCGCGTGACAGCGTGGTCATGAACTCCTGCGCGGCGCGGAGATAGGTATTCGCATAGTCCGCGCTCGAGTATGAACACACCTTCTTGATCGTGTCGTCGTCGACGGGTTCGACGAGAACAATGTCCTCGGCGATTTCGCGCACCAGGTCCGGCGTCAACACGTGGACGAAGCCGATATGCGCGTGATACGGACCAATAGGTGTCACATTGCCTTTGACCAACTCCAAGGAGATTCGGGGCTGAAGGTGATCGTCCTTCACCGCGAACATGAATTGCAGTTCCCGCCAGGCCTTGTCGAGATACAGCATCCGCGGCCGCTGATCCTTGGGTCCCCACGCGTCGGCCAATGGGTCGTCGGAGAGAAACGGGTACGGATCACGCCTGGCGGACCCGACATCCTCGGCGTGGATTGGATATGCGTAGTAGCGGATTCCCATGTGCCGAATATGACACGGACTCCGATGTCGGGGCCTGCGTCGAGGTCTGCCTGTGGATAACGATGCTGCAGACTTCTCGCACGGTCAGATCGGTGATCGGAGTCGTCTGCGGGTGGTGGTGCGGTTGCGGGTGGTTCGGCGTGGTCGTCGTCGGATGGGTGGGTGGGGGTGTGCTGGTTGTGGCGCCGGGGGTTGGGGTCTGATGAGCGGTGGTGCGATGCTGCGGTAGGTGTGGCCGGTGGGGGTGCGGATGTCGAGGGTGTGGGGGCCGTCG
>NZ_JBDZDJ010000043.1:0-11410 GCF_040049135.1 Gordonia sp. VNK1
GCCGCGCGACCAGGCCCTGACGACACATCGAATCAGCGACAGTCTTCTCGGTCACCGTCCACCCGTCAGCACGCAGATCCGCATGCAGGCGCGGTGACCCGTGCAGGCCGCGGGCCTTGTCGAACGCCACCGCCACGGCCCGGTCGATGGTGTCCCGGCGATAGTCGCGGGTGGTGTGCAAACCCGTTGCCGCACCCGGCGATTGGGTCCGCTTATGCCATTTGTAGAACCACGCCTCGCTGACCCCGAGCAGCCGGCAGGACACCGCGTGTGGCACCCGATAGTTGGTCCTCTGGTCGGCGATAAAGCGTGCCACGCTCACTTCGTCGCCTCCTTCACCCACAGGACCACTGATCGCTTGAGGACATCACGCTCCATGCGCAGCTCGGCGACCTCGTCACGCAACCGTTTGAGCTCAGCAGCGTCATCAACGGTCAGCTCGCCGCGGCCCTCCCGCTCGGCGCGCGCCCGGTTGACCCAGTTACCCAAGGTGCCCTCGTTGACCCCCAGGTCTCGAGCGACCTGGGCGATCGGCTTACCTGTCTCCTCGACGATCCGGACCGCCCCATCACGAAACTCCCGGTCGTACTTCTTCCGCTTCTCTGGCATCGTGCTCCTCATTATCGATGCCTCTACGGTTCGGGGGGAACCTCAGAGTACTTCGGCGCGGTGTCTGAGGCCAACGCCGCCCGCACCGTGTTACGGGCCACCCCCAACCGGCGCGCGATCTCCTTGATCGGCACACCCTCACTGCGATGCAAACGGCGGATCTCCGCCCACTGCTCCACTGAAATCACCCTCCTAACAAGACGGGGGTCAAAATTCACCCGTCGTCAGGGGGTCAGTTTTCAGGCGCCGTCAACACTATCGACGAATGGGTCCACGCCTACAACACCTGCAGACCGCATCAGTCGCTGAACATGGCCACCCCTGCCAGCGTGTTCCGCAGTCGCAGCACCGATCCCGACACCATGCCCAGCAAGCCTGTTGGTGCCGAGATCCGACCGGAAGCCGAAGTCGTTCGGCCAGCTCCAACCGTGGCCGATCAGTCGAGTTCCGCCATTGAGTTCGACACTGTCGTGCCGCCGTCCGGTGTAGTGACTATTGCCGGTGTGCAACAGGTGTGGGTCGGAAAGAAACTATGCGCAGCGCAGTGTCGTGATGTGGGCTGACCTGTCGAGCGTGTACATCATCTGCGACGACATCGTGATCAAGACGGTCCGGTCGAAGCTGACCACCGCAGACCTGCAACGACTCCGCGCCCGCGGCACCCGCCCGGGCCGGCCCAGACCGGCGCAAGCCGCGTTCGACACCTCCACCGCCACCCATCGGCCGCGAGCTATCGAGATCGACCGGACCGCGAACCGCGACGGCATCGTCATTGTTCGTGGACATGAACTCGCCCTCGGCGTCGTGACGGCCGGCAGCCGGGTCACCCTGCGGATCGACGGCGAGTTGATCCACGCGACCAACGGCACCCACCTGATCAAGACGCTACCCAATCCTCTTGACCTAGAGAATATTCGCCGCTTGACCGGAGTTCGGGAAGCCAGCACCCCGCTGCCGCCTGCGCCACCGTCAGGGCCGCAGAGCGTGCAGCGCCGGGTTCCCAAGAGCGGTCAGATCATGGTGGCCGGCCAACGCCTCCGAGTCAGTCCGACCTACGCCGGCACCATCGTCACCATCATCGTCGACGATCACCACCTACGAGTGCTCGACGGCGCCAGAGAACTGTCACTGCACGCACGAACCACCACCAAGACCATTCGCAACTTCAACGCCCACCGGCCCCACCGCCGGTAAGCATCTCCCGAGAACACGACGTCACGCATCTCCTGAGACCGCACACGTCACCGTGGTTCGATCGCATCGTCGAGACATTGTGATGCGGAAATTCCGGCGCGTCGCCGAGGTCGACGTCGTGAACGGACGAGGCGGTGACGGAGGCGTGGACGTCTCCGTCACTTACCCCGACGGCCGGCTCGTTATCTACCAGTTGAAGTATTACCCCGAGGGCATGTCCGGCGGGTTCGTGGGACGTCGAGACAAAGTCAAGAAGTCCTTCGTGCGGGCGGTGAAGGAACAGGAGCCGCACGAATGGGTTCTGGTAGCCCCATGCAGCAACTTCACCACCCCCGAGAAGGGCTACATAAGACGCCTGCCCGAAGCCTTCACTCCAGCGGGGAAACGTCGACCCACTGTGGGATGGATGGGTCGCGCAGAGCTCAATCAGATGCTCATCGACTATCCCGAAGTGGACCGATGGTTGACGCTCAACCACTACCGACGCACCCGGCAGATCTTCGAGCAGGAACAGACCGCAGCCCAGCGGTTGGAATGCTAATGGAGATCCGGTTCCTCGAGGACGGTGAAGTCGTAGCCGCCGAGGAAGGAACGGTCACGGAGGTCCGCCAAGGAACTCACGGCTTAACCAGCGTGATGTCGTTCTGTGGGAGCCGGCTCACGGTGGCCGCAGAGATTCCGTATCGAGCCACGTCCGGCCAAGCGTCGTCGATGGACGTCGGATACAAGATTCGCGGGCTCAGTCCGCGCTCTGTCGCCGAACTGTTCAAAGTTCTTCTCGGCCTTCGCACATCCAAAGAGGTCGAGTTCCACATCGACGGCCGATTCCTGACCAAATACGGCCGATCTAGCGACGAAGTTGACAACGAAGACCCCGACTTGAAAGAGCAACTCATGGTCTACCGGTTCGCTGAGGACCTGGCCGCAGTCCTCGCATATACAAGGCAGAGCATGACGCTTCCCAACGGCTTCAGTGGGAACGACCGGGTCCATGCCCGGGTTGCCCGACTGCTACTTGATGGCCACATTGTGGCCTCGGCCCTGGCGCGAGGAGTCCGCGGACGCCTTCCCGACAGCGCTGAGCCCACCCAGGAGATCCGCAACACCCTGACAGAACGACGAAACATCCACTGGCCGGCTGGCCGGTACACCGCTCCGATCGTGGGCCGGAACTTTGACCTTCAAACGCTGGGAGATCTGCTCTGGACTCCACGCCGGCGACCACCGCCGGTCGGCACGGTGCGGCTTGTTGAGCCCCTTCCACGGTGGTGGCGTGGGGCCCGCAGCGATCGTGCCATCGGGACGGCGGACAACGCCGGCCAGGCGGTGCTGTACGTACTCCCGCAACTCGACGTGGGCCACGAGCTTCGCTGTTTTCGGGCGCTTGGCGGCCTGCTGGGCTTTCCACTGCGCCACCAACGCCCGATACTCAAGCTTCCCGCTCCTGGTTGCGGCGTTGCGCCGTAGCTCACGCGAGATCGTGGCCGGACTGCGCCCGATCCGCCGTGCGATCTCACGCACCCCACAATCCTGAACGCGAAGCAGCGCGATCTCTTCCCGTTCCGCGAAGGATAGATAGCGGCCCGAAGGCTCATCCAGACTCAGCGGCCTCATACCGCCAGCGTGGCGGAACCACCGTGTACCCACCGGCACCGACACACCGACAGCGATCGATGCCTGCGCCGTGCTCACCCCCGTCGCGACCACCCGCCAAAACTCACGTTGCACCTGCCGCGACGGCTCCGGCCGCCCCGGCGATCGCATCGCCGGCCGAAGTGCACGATCAGCACGCCACTGTCGACGAACACCTACCGGCACATCGCTGGTCTTCCTGCTCCAGTCCGCTGTAACCACGCCGCACACCTCCGAGAATCAGGGTGTTGCGACGACCAGTTGAATCCGCCCGTCGACCCACGATCGGTGTGGAAAATCAGCTTCTGCGCATCGTCATCACGCCATATCGCCTGCATACCGCCCCGCGTGGCGACCGCCATCTCGATCGCCGCACACGCCAACGCTGCATCCGGGTGACGACTGGTGGCCGCCCCCAGCAGGCGGCGACTGTAGAGGTCGATGACCGTGGCCAGATACAGCTTGCCCGCCGCGGTCGGGATCTCGGTGATGTCGCCGACCCACCGCTGATCGGGGCACTGTGCGGTGAAATCGCGACCCAACAAATCGGGGAACTTCGGGGCGGTCTTGTCCTGACGGGTCAGCCCGTTGCGCCGGCGGATCCGCCGCGCGACCAGGCCCTGACGACACATCGAATCAGCGACAGTCTTCTCGGTCACCGTCCACCCGTCAGCACGCAGATCCGCATGCAGGCGCGGTGACCCGTGCAGGCCGCGGGCCTTGTCGAACGCCACCGCCACGGCCCGGTCGATGGTGTCCCGGCGATAGCCCCGGGTGATGTGCAAACCCGTTGCCTCACCCGGGGATTGGGCCCGCCTCCTTCACCCACAGGACCACTGATCGCTTGAGGACATCACGCTCCATGCGCAGCTCAGCGACCTCGTCACGCAACCGTTTGAGCTCAGCAGCGTCATCAACGGTCAGCTCGCCGCGGCCCTCCCGCTCGGCGCGCGCCCGGTTGACCCAGTTACCCAAGGTGCCCTCGTTGACCCCCAGGTCTCGAGCGACCTGGGCGATCGGCTTACCTGTCTCCTCGACGATCCGGACCGCCCCATCACGAAACTCCCGGTCGTACTTCTTCCGCTTCTCTGGCATCGTGCTCCTCACTATCGATGCCTCTACGGTTCGGGGGGAACCTCATTGACCGAGACCACGCAGAACGTCCCGACGACCCCGGCGATGCCCATCGGAATCAGCATCAGCAGATGGCGTCGAGGCGGCATGCGGTCCCAGCCGTAGAGGTAGATCCCGAGGAAGATCGCCTCGACGAAGAACGACAGCCCTTCGAACGCGAATGGCAATCCCAGCACGTCACCGAACCGGCCCATCAAACCGGGCCACAGCAGACCCATCTCGAAGCTGAGGATCGTGCCCGAGACCGCGCCGATCGCGAACAGCACTGCCGACACCTTGGCCCACCGTCGGGCCAGTCCCATTGCGACAGGGCCGTCGCGCACGATGCCGCGACGGCGCATCACGAAGATCATCGTCGGGAACGCCACCCCGAAACACGCAAGGACGATGTGCCAGCCCAGGGACACCGCCATCTGCTGCCGGGCCGGCATCAGACCCGGAGGTTGCTGACCCTCCGCCACAACCAGCAATGCCTCGGCCAGGTACACGGTCGTCACCGTCGAGCAGGGCCGGTTGTTCCAGCCCGACACGTCGTCATCTGTACCGAAGGTAATCGCACGCAGATGAGGTTCCCGCCGGGGGTGGCCGGTAAACGCCACTGCCCCGCCGCCGGCTCGAGCTCGTGTCCGCAACGACGAGGGTGGGTCCGAGTTGCTCGACGACGATGAACAGCGCGTCGGGGACGGTCCGGCGGGTCAAGTCAGCGGCGGGATACGGTGTACCGGAAACCCGATTTCCGGGTGAAAAACTTTGTTTCGTACTCTTTTCCCCGTGAATCCCGCTGCTGCCGATGCGTTCGTGACCGAAACCACTTCGAGTGTTTGCGTGTGGTGCTCGTCCACCGACGAAATCGCGGAGTTCCGCGGCGAGAGGCGCGGACGGTGCTCAACCAGACGCGCACGCAGACTCCCCCTGCTGCTTCCCGGCGGCGAAGCGTCGAACCGCGACGACGACTGCCCACGAAGGCAGGCGGGAAGGCGGTGGCCACCAAGCCGCAGAATGTCAGGTCCGGCGTCGCCGGGCCGGCGAACGTCTCACGACCCGACCGCGCCGAGCTCATGAGCCGGGCGCAGAGCCTCCTGGCGCAGCTCACCGAGATCGAGGAACGTCTGCAGGTCGCGCAGAAGGATGGCGGCTTGAGTGGCAAGGCCAAGGTGTCCGACCTGACCGCGAAGCGCGACTCCGTGTTGCGCACGCTCGCCGCGTTGGAGAAGGCCAAGCGGGCGCTCGAGCCGGCCTGAGGTGGACGCACCACACCCCGTACGCTTCGTGACGGGGCACCTCGCTGCGCGCGGTGCGTCAGCCGCGTAAGGCGGACGCAAAGAGCGACGGCAGCCGGGTGGCCTTCGGATCTGCCGCGAATGCAACCATCTTTCGGCCTACATGGTGCGCATGCGTGTTCCTGACGAACCACGCCGGCTTCGGCGTGATCGACAGCTGGCCGGTGATCAGAGATCGGCTCAGCGGGCGGAACGGGCCGGTCACGACCGTGCGCTCTGTGTCGTCCACCAGTGATGCGTTGTGTACCAATCCGATTCCGCTCTCGACATCGACGAGGGTCGCACCGGGAAAGCCGCCCCATGGTGCTGCTGCGGTGAGATAACCGACCCCCGTCCACGCGTTGATCGCAATCGTGCCGTAGCGGAGCGATTCCACGAACCACTCGAACTCTCGACCGAGCTTGCGGCGGTATCTCGGGTGCACCAAGACGTTGGCGCCGAGAGTGCCCTCGAGCCGCTCATTGACGAAGCGGCTCGCTGCCCGGAGGTAGGCAATCCCGTCTCCGGGGATCTCCACGACGGCCAGCACGGGCGAGAAGTACTCCACGGTGAAGGCCTCGGCCACCTGGTCCGGTGAGAGCCCCTCGATCAGCAGCCGGCCGTTCTCGCGTGCGTTGGCCGTGGCGTGCCGGTCGGCTGCCGCGGCGACCCGTTGGTCGCTTCCGGGGTAATAGGCTGGCCGCGCGGGAGCCTTGTCGATCTGGTCGCGGAGTTCCCGGAGGAACTCCCCTTTCTTGGACCACTCGGACGGGATCACGGCAACCTGGGCGGCGATGCAGTTGTAGCCGCCGTTGTGCAGACGCTGGGTGGCCAGGTGCTCCGCCTGGAAACGGATGTCCTTGGCCGACCACCCGGTGGGGACGACGACGGTGGGTGATACGCCGCCGAGTTCACTGGTGATGGTCTTGCCGAGCTTCGGTACGCCGGCCCGGCGACGGGCCTCGCCTTCCGGGCCGGTGCCGAAGACGATGGCGTCGTGACTTGCCGAGCTTCCGGTGATGTGGACATGCGCCACATTCGGGTGATCGACGAGATACGAGCCGACCTCGACACCGCCCCTGACGACCTCCACGAAGCCGCGCTCGGACAGGGGTCGCAGGACGGCGTTGATCGCGTCGAACATCTCGCCCAAGACGGGGTTCAGTTTGAGGATCACGACGCGATTGTGCGCGATCAGCTCGTACAGGGTGTCCAGCACGGCGATCGAGGTGATGTTGCCGGCGCCGAGGACGACTGACATGCCGTGCGTCGTCGCGGGGTCGAGTTGCGCCAATCCCGCCGCCGACCGCGCCTGGGTGACACTCACCCCCGGCTTCAGCCAGACCTTGGCCGAGACGCCCGACAGCAGTAGCCGATCCCAGATCTGATGGGGAAAGACGTCGAGCGCAACACGACCGCCGGGAGCGACGGAAGTCGGTACGTGGGCGATGGGACTGTCGCCGCAGCTCAGGTCGCGCAGAGAACGGGCCAGCGTGGCAGCGTTCGTGATGACCGGGTACGGCCCCGACAGCCATTCTTCGCCTGCGAGCGGCGATGAGGGCGAGATCCGCTTCGCACGGCACGCGGCCTCAACCCAATCCGATGCCTGCTCGGCCGCCTGGTGCGCCACCTGTTGCAGAAGGTCGGCGCGCCGGGTCAGCGGGAGGTCTGCCCACCGGCGCTCGCCTGCGCTGAGTCGTAGCAGCGCACTGTCGAGCTCCGCGACTGTGGTGAAATCGGTGGTGAGAGTCATGAGTTGTTCTCCATGGTGTGGTGTGGATGGCTCAGGGTTTCCGCGGCTACACCGGTGTGAATTCGGAGATCTTCCAGCGATCGCCGTCCTTGGCCATCTGGACGCGAATGCGGCTGCCGTCGAGTCGCGGCCCCTCCGGTGAGGATCGGGATCGCGGTGATGTATTGACCCGGCGTGGCACCTTGGAGGAAGACGCCGTACACGTATCCCCCGGCCAGGCCGATGGCGGTCACCAGGCCGTTCAGGAACACCGCGACGCCGCAGGAGGCGATCACGCGCGGAACTGCGAGTCGCTGGATCGGGTCGATACCGAGCACCTTCATGGCGTCGATCTCTTCGCGGATGGTGCGCGAACCGAGATCGGCGCAGATCGCGGTGGCACCTGCGCCCGCGACGACGAGAACCGTGACGATGGGTCCGATCTCTCGGATGACGGCCACACCCGCGCCCGCACCGGACAGGTCGATCGCACCGATCTCGTTCAGCAGAACGTTGATCTGGAACACCACCATGACGCAGAACGGGATCGACATCAGCATGGTCGGGACAATCGATACGCTCGCGATGAACCACGCCTGCGCCACCAGCTCACGCCACTGGAAGGGACGCCGTGGGAGCATCTTGACGATGCCCCAGAAGGTGAGGAAGAAGTCGCCGACCATTTCGGTACCGTGGCGCGCCTTCTTGAGAACCGGTGCGAGCGTTGACGATTGGCGTCGTTCCGGGAGCGCTGTTTCGGGGGCGAGTGCGCTCATCGGGCGTCGGAGCTCTCACGCGTTGCGGCCCGCGAGATCTTCTCGTCTGCCACTCGACGGACAGGAATGATGGGCAGTCGCAGCGCTCCAGGCGCCGAGACCGGCACGATCGGCGACCGGGGTTCGGTGGGCTCGATGCGCCGATAACCCGAACCCTGGATCGGGCGAAGGTCCTTCTCCCCCTTGTTCGGCCACAACGCGGCGGCCCGCTCGGCCTGAGCAGCTATGGTCAGCGACGGGTTGACGCCCAGATTCGCGGACACGGCCGAACCGTCGACCACACTCAGCGACGGATAGCCGTACACGCGGTGATATGGGTCGATCACACCGTTGTCCTCATCGTCCCCGATCACGCATCCGCCGAGGAAGTGTGCGGTCATCGGCACGTTGAACACCTCGCCCCACGTTCCGGCGGAGGTGCCGCCGATCTTCTCGGCGATGCGCCGCGTGGCTTCGTTGCCCGCGGGGATCCAGGTGGGATTGGGCTCGCCGTGCCCCTGCTTGCTGGTGAGCCGGCGACCGAACAGACCGCGCTTTGTGAAAGTGGTGATCGAGTTGTCGAGGTTTTGCATCACCAGTGCGATCACGGTCCGCTCGCTCCAGCCCTTCACCGCCAGGACACGTGCTGTGGCGAGTGGATCCCGGAGCGCGACGCCGATGAATCGCAGCCATCGCGGCAACCGTCCGTCGCCGTCGGTCATCGGCGCCTGCAACAACCCCATCGCGTTGGAGCCCTTGCCGTATCGGACGGGTTCGACGTGGGTGTCCGGCGTGGGGTAGAACGACGACGTGATCGCCACGCCCTTGGTGAGGTCGAGGGATTCGTCGACGCGGTAACGGGTGGCCCCGAGGATCGACTCGGAGTTGGTCCTGGTCAACTCGCCCAGTCGCGTCGAGAGCTCAGGAAGGCGGCCGGAGTCCTTGAGCTTGTGCAGCAACTGCTGGGTACCCCAGGTACCCGCCGCGAAGACGACATTGTGAGCGGTGAACGCCTTCTCGCGCTTACGAATCCAGGCACCGGTCTTGACTGTGTCGACTGTCCAGGAGCCATCGGGTCGCTGACGCACGTCGGTGACGGTGGTCAGCGGATTCACCACCACTCCAGCGCGTTCGGCGAGCCCGAGGTAGTTCTTGAGCAGCGTGTTCTTGGCACCGTGACGGCAACCTGTCATGCACTCGCCGCACTCGATGCAGCCGGTGCGATCCGGTCCGACCCCACCGAAGTAGGGATCCGACACGGTACGACCGGGCTCGCCGAAGTACACCCCGACCGGAGTCTGGACAAACGTGTCGCCGACACTCATGTCGTCGGCCACCGACCGGATGATCTCGTCGGCAGGCGTCATGTGCGGGTTGGTGACCACGCCCAGCATGCGACGCGCCTGGTCGTAGTAGGGCGTCAGCTCGTCTTCCCAGTCTGTGATGTGCGCCCACTGCGGATCGCCGAAGAATGCTGATCCCGGCTGGTAAAGGGTGTTGGCGTAGTTGAGAGAGCCCCCCCCGACTCCCGCCCCGGCCAAGATGACACAGTCGCGAAGTAGGTGGATGCGCTGAATCCCGTACGCACCCAGCTTCGGCGCCCACAGGAATCGTCGAACGTCCCAGCTGGTCTTGGCGAAGTCCGCATCGTCGAATCTGCGGCCGGCTTCGAGAACGCCGACCCGGTAGCCCTTCTCTGCCAGGCGAAGGGCGGTGACGCTGCCGCCGAACCCGGAGCCGATCACCAGGACGTCGTAGTCGGTGTCTTTCTCGCTCGCCTCAGCGTTCATTGGATGCTCGCAATCGTCTGTGGGCGTGGGTATTACGTGGCTGATTGAGCCTCTACAGGAACACGTCCCTGTGATGACCGTGTGCCGGTCGCCGCTTCTGTCCGTCCTGGCCAAGCGGGGCGGTGCGGCCGGACACAGTGTGTTGACACTGTGAGATGAACTGTATTGTTTCTACACGTAATTGCCTAATGTGTCAAACACTCAGGCGGGCGCCTTAGGCCTGCATGCCAATTCGGGCATGATGGACACATGGCTACGCCCCCGAGCTTCCACGACGAAGTACGCGACCTGCTGCGCGATCGCATACTCGACTCCGCTCGCGATCTCGTGGTGGAACGGGGATGGTCCGCGGTGAACATGTCCCGGGTGGCGCGCGAGGTCGGAATCAGCCGTACGACCCTCTACAACGAGGTCGGGACCAGGGATCAGCTTGCGGCATCGCTGATCGCACGCGAGGCAGACCGCTTCCTCCACGGGGTCGTCGAGGGCATCGCGGACGAACAGGACATCGTTGACGGACTCACAGCCGCCGCGGAGCGCACACTGACCCTTGGTGAGGACAACGAGCTTCTGATGTCGATCATCTCGGGCAGACTCCAGGGCGGCGAACTCCTGTCGCTGGTCACCGTCGACTCAGAGGTCGTCCTCGGGCGGGCGACGCAGGTGGTAGCCGATCAGATCCGTTCTCGGAAGCCCGATCTCGACGAATTCGCGCTGGAGTCGATCACCGAGATCTTCGTACGACTCACCGTGAGCCACCTGCTCCAGCTCCGGGGTTCGCGTGCCGAATCCGTCGTGCAGATCCACGCTGTCATTCTCGCCTTGTTCGCAAGCCCGCCAGCTCCCCCGGCGGGATGACGCGTGGACGGAACAAGCCAAGCCGAGCGCTTTGAGAACACTGATCCCCATCTTCGGGAATCGCTTGTGCAGCCAGGTGGCCAGCGCCATTCCCAGGGAAAGATGGCCTCACGCCGGTTGGTGCGTATCGCCCGGACAGTTCGTCGAGCGACGTCTTCGGGCTCCAGAACCGGAAACCACTGCGACATCCGGGGGTACCACCCCATGTCTGCATCGTTCCGTTCGAAGTAGTCGGTGTTGACCTCCGAAGGGCAGACGAGTGAGACTCCGATGCCATAACGACCGACTTCCTCGCCGAGACTGTTCGAGAACCCCACCATGGCGGCCATAACGGTGGCTAGAACGAACCGGCTGGTGTCCTCGGCGAGGCGGCAGACGTTGAGGTGTGGCTGAGAATTGCCGCGTAGGCGATGCTGGCTGACTTGTAACGACCGTGCGCTTCGGACG
>NZ_JBDZDJ010000044.1:0-10869 GCF_040049135.1 Gordonia sp. VNK1
CCAAGCGGGCCTACGGATTCCACACGCCAGAAGCGCTGATAGCGATGGCCGAACTCACCCGCGGCGGCGCCTGCCCCGAACTGCCCTGGCCGTAACCCACCCACAAGAACGTCAGGAGATCCCCACTGGAGCCGGTGCAGAACAGTGAACACACCTTCCACGGTGCAGCGAAATCCATGGGCAGGGTACAGGCAAAAATGGAGCAGGAACTCGCTGGTTCGTCAGATCAGAGGTCTAGCATCGCATCCCGCACATAATTAACTCGAAACTTGAGATTCAGACCTGACGCTCGTCACTTTTGTTAACCGCGCGCTAAACCAGAATGAACGATTCGGCGCCCTTCAACCTGATCAGACGAACACGTAATTCGCCAACACGAGCTTGAACTTCCCGAAACCACCTCAGACAGAGCTGAGGGTATCAGACAGAGCTAAGGGTACCTCACCCCAACCGCACCACCTCACCGGCCCGCAAATCCGCCACATGCCCACGAACCTCGATCTGGATGGGGGCCGACGCCCCCGGCGCGGCGCTCACCTGGACCACGCGGCCGCTGACCCGCAATCGGAGGCGGTGACCGCGGTAGAACATCGCAAATTCCCCGGCGCCCAACGAATCCGGCCAATGCGGCCGCAGGATCAACCGATTTCCGCGGGTTTCCAGGCCGGTGAAGCTGCGCTGCAGCAGATCGACGCTGCCGGCCATCGCCGCCAGGTGGATACCCTCCTGAGTGGTGCCACCCTGGATGTCGTCGATGTCCGAGCGAAGCACGTCGTCGAAGAACTCCATGGCCCCATCGCGATCGGTGCGTGCCAGGACTCCGGAATGCACCAGCCTGCTGAGTGTGGAGCCGTGTGAGGTGCGCGCCATGTAGTAGTCGACGGTGCGGTCGACGGTCTCGTCGGTGAGTTCATATCCCAAGCGTTCGAACAGGTCTCGCAGCTCACTCGCCGACAGCAGATAGAACAGCATCAGGACGTCGGCCTGTTTGGAGGCCCGGTAGGCGTTGACGTCGTCGCCCTCGGCCTCCAGGATGCGGTCCAATCGGGCGATGCTGCCGTACTTGTCGCGGTAGGCATCCCAATCCAGTTCTGCCAGAGCCTCATAGCCCTCGAACTGGCTGATGACGCCGTCGTGGAACCCGACGACCATGCGGCGGGTGATGTCCTGCCAGCGTGCGGTCTCCTGCACGTGCAGACCCAGCCGCTGGGTCAGGTCGCCGCGAACCTGCAAAGGCAGCAGCGTGAGAACCTCTTCCGCACGCCGCAGCACCCACACCGACATGATATTGGTGTAGGCATTGTTGTCGACACCGTCGTACGGGCGGTCCGGGTACCCGCCGTGGAACTCGTCGGGACCGATCACCCCGCGGATGACGTACCGGCCATGCGATTCGTCGAAGGTGGCGAGACTGGCGTAGTAGCGGGCGATTTCGATCAGCATCTCGGCGCCGTAGTCGACGAGGAACTCGAGATCACCGGTCACCTGATAGTACTGCCACACGTTGTAGGCGACGGCGATGCCGATGTGGATCTGCCGCGCGCTGGGATCGGGATTCCAGTGCCCGGAATCCGGATTGAGGTGCAGCTGTTGACTTTCCTCACGGCCATCACTGCCCGACTGCCACGGGAACATCGCGCCGATGTGCCCGGCCGCGACGGCCGATGCCCGCGCTTCGCGCATCCGTAGGAAGCGGTAACGCAACAACGATCGGGTCAGCGTCGGAATCCGCAGGTTCAGCACCGGGAACACGAACATCTCGTCCCAGAAGATGTGGCCGCGGTAGGCTTCACCGTTCAAACCGCGGGCCGGCACACCGACGTCGAGTTCGGTGGTGTTGGGCGACAACGTCTGCAGCACGTGCAGCAGGTGGAAGCGGACGATGCGCAGGATGTCGGGACGGCCCTCGAAGGAGATGTCGAACCGGTCCCACAGGGTGCCCCAGATCAGCACGTGCCCGTCGAGCAGTTCGTCGAATCGTCCGAGCCGGTCGAGCCACCGGGCGGCCTCGTCGGAGGGTTCGGAGATCGCCGGGTCACGCCCGGTGAACACCGTCACCACCTTCTCCAGGGTGACCGGCTCACCGTCGCGCAGGTCCACGCCGATGTCGTGGCCGATCCGATCACCGCCGTCCGCGGTCTCGTACACCGGACGGTACTCACCGATGGGCGTGTCGTGGTTGCGCCACACCATGTTTCGGGCGGCCATCGCGACGGTGATCCGCGACTGCGTGGTCTGCACCGACAACGCCACCGCATCGGCGGACAGCTCGGTGGCCGTCACCGTCTCGAGGTGAGTGCTCGCGAGGTCACGGTACCGGGGAACCAGCGAGTTGGTGACGGCTCCGTCGAGTAGCGACCGGAACTCGACCCGCCCCGACCATCCACGCGCGACGATCGTCGTCTCCAGCGCGCAGGCGTGCGGCACATGCATTGCCACGAAACGTCTTTCGGAGACCTCGGTGACACGTCCGGCCGCGTCGCAGAATCGGAAGCGGCGGGTCAGGATGGCGCGTCGCACATCGAGGTCCTGCCGGTAGTCGAGGAGGTCGGCGCGGTCGATGTCGAACCAGTCGCCGTCGTCGATGCGGAAGGTCACGGGTAGCCAATTGGGGAGATTGACGATGCTCTCGTTGTCGATGGTGTGACCGTCGATCCGGTCGTCGAGCCGGTTGAAGACGCCGGCCGCATAGGTACCCGGATAGTGGCTGTCGCCGACTCGCGAGTCCGGTGCGGCGCCGCGAGCGGCGAACACCCCGTTACCGATGCTGCACAGGGACTCTCGCAACAACTCGGCTGCCGGATCGTAGCCGTCGTAGGTCAGCGTCCACGGGTCACTCGGCGCGGCAACATTATCCGTGGCCGAACCCAGCAAGTCGGCGAGCCGTCGCAGCAGTTCCCGTACACCGTCGGGATCGGCGACCGAGAACTCGGCGGCCGAGAAATGGTCGCCATCAGGTGCTCGCACGACGATACCGATCGAGTCGTCGGGCAGCACGTCGAAGGCGGCCTCGTCGGCGAGACAGTCGCCGACGTAGATCGGGAGCGTGGTGTCACCGTCGCCGAGCTCCTCGAGTAGCAGGCCGAGGCTGCGCCCTCGGTCCCAGGGGCCCGGCGGCGCGGTCTGCTGTGCCCCGTCGGGTGCCAGCAGGAGACGCCCGTCGAGACCCGCGTACCAGATGCCGTCAACGCCGACCCGAGCGCGCACGTCGTCGACGTCCCGGTCGCTGACCACCGCGATCGGGCAGAAGTGGGCAACGCGGACGAGTTGTTCGCGCATGCCGTCGGCGAGCGTGACGGCGGTCGCCGACGATGCGCTCGGGTCCGTGCCCGACCTCACGGTGAGCGCGTCGAGATCCACCACGACCACCGGCATCCGGTTGCGGACCCTCGCGGTCAGCTGATAGCGCGAGGTGAGCGCCTCGGGGATGCGTGACACCCGATCGAAGCCGGAGCGGACCTCGACCTGGCGGAGGCTGTCGACCCCGGCCTCGGCACCGTCGTGAGGTGAGGGGATCGCGGTTCCGGTTGCGTGGAGCCGGATGACGAGGTCGAAGCATGCGCGGTGACCGGCGACCGCGACCGTGCCGGTGGTGTCGACGAAGACCGCCCGCGCCGGGGCAACCCCGAGGTGGTGGGCGGTGTCGAGGAGCGGGTCGACGATCTCGCCTGCGGACTCGTTGTGCTCGATGACGAGGAGGTCGACGGCCATACCCGCGCCACGGATCCGCCGGATGAGTTCGACCGCTTCCGGATGGCGGGAAAGCTGTTCGCTCGCATCAAGATCGGGCGCCAGGCGGGCAACGCCGAAGATCACCGCGTCGTGACGTCGGACGTCGATGGCGGGAGTCCTCAAGGACGCCACGTCGGGTCGGGTTTCCATGTCGTCTCCGTGCTCGATCGTCCCCGGTTACCGTCGACGGTATCGGTTTCGGGAGGATAGGACGACAGTTTCGCGATCGACGTTGCGCGATCACCGAAACCGCCGACAGTGCCAGGTCGGTCACCGTCGGCGGAATCGTGCACGTGGTTGGTCGGTGTGGCTCTACGCGACCGCACCGATCCTCGGTGCGTCCTCGGTCGTGGCGGCGGGATCGTCGGCCCGTCGCATCGCGAGAAGAGCCACCGCCGCGAGGACGACCACCACGGCCACACCGAAGTAGAGCTGACGCGGTGACCATCCCGAGTCCAGTAGCACACCGGTGAGCGACGGCGCGAGAATGGCGCCGGCACGGCCGATCCCGATCGCCCAGCCCACGCCGGTCGTGCGGATGCTCGCACCGTACTGCGCCGGCGCGAGGGTGTAGAGTCCGGCGATACATCCGTTGATCAGGCCGCCGATCAACACGCCGAGCACCAACGCGACGGCGAGCATCGAGATCGAGACGATGAAGAGGACCATGACGGCGGCCGAGAGGAAGGTGAACGCGATCAGGACGGTGCGTGCCGACCAGCGGCTGGCCACCACACCGAATGCCACCGACCCGATGGTGCCACCGATGGTGAGCATCATTCCGGCGGTCGCGCTCTGATCCTTCGTCAGGCCGGCGGTCTCCAGCAGCGACGGAGTCCACGAGTTGACGAAGTAGAAGCCGTACATCGTCGCGAAGAAGGCCGCCCACAACAGGACGGTGCCCCGGGCGCGTCCGCGGGAGAACAGATCACCGATCCGCCCGCTGCCCTCGTTGCCACGTTCTGCCGCGGGAGCGAGTGCCGTGACGGGTTCCTGTCCGATTCGGCGCGCGATGGAGTTGACCCGCTCGAGGTCACCGGGACGGGCCCGCATCATCAGGTAGTCGATGGACTCGGGCAGCGATACCGCGAGTACCACCAGCACCACTCCGGTCAGCACGGCGCCGACGACAAGCACTGCGCGCCAACCATATTCGGACTGCAGTCCGACGGCGGCGAGGCCACCGAGGGTGGCGCCCACGCCGTAGCCTGCGGTGTAGATGCTGATCGCCAGACCGCGCCACCGTGACGACGAGTACTCACTGGCGATCACCGTGGTCGAGGCGAGGATCCCGCCGATCCCGAGTCCGGTCAGCACCCGCCAGACGCCGAGTTGCCAGGGCGCGGCGGCGGTGGCCGACAGCGCGGTGCCCGCCGCCGCCATCGCGACCGACGCCAGGATCAGTGGTCGCCGGCCGATGCGGTCGGCGACCGGGCCCAGTGCCATCGCGCCGATGGCCATGCCGACCAGACCGGCGCTGATCAGCACGCCGAGCGTGGCGCCGCTGAGCGCGAACTCCGTCTTGATGCTCTTGGCGGTGAACGCCATCGCCATCACGTCGTATCCGTCGAGGACGTTGAGCACCACGCACAGCGTGACGACCCACCATTGGTAGGGGCGCATCGACGCGGCGTCGATGCGGGAACGTAGATCCATGAGGTTTCCTTCGGGTGTGGCCCGGGTCAGGGCCGAGTGGTCAGGGCTGAGTGCTCAGGGCTGGAAGGTCAGGAGAGGTTGAGGGTGAGTGTCGGGCGGGTGTCGGGTGAGGCATTCGACGGGGCCGCGGCGACGCGGGACACGCAGGCGCACAGCCTGTTCGAGGCCTGCTTCTGCTGTTCACTGAGGAAGACGTCGCGGTGATCGATACTCCCGCAGACGGATTGGACGTCGACCTGGCACAGGCCGCACTCGCCCTTGCGGCAGTCGAACATCATGTCGACGCCGGCTCGTTCGAGTGCGTCGAGTAGCGATTCTCCGGTCCCGACCGTCGTCTCGACGCCCATGCCCGGCACGCTGACGACGAACGTCTCCGGGTCGAACCAGCCACTGCTGCCGAAGGTTTCGTAGCGCAGGTTGGCCTGCGGCAGTGACCGATCGTGCCAGGTGCGACGCACCGCGTCCATCAGCCGGATCGGTCCGCACATGTAGAGCTCTGTCTGCGAATCGATTCCAGCGATCAGCTCGGTGACGTCGAGGGCTGCACCCTCGGCGTCGACGTGGACCTCGAGGCGGTCGCCGTGGGTGGCGGTCAGGTCGTCGACGAAGGCCATCGCCGATCGGCTTCGCCCGACGTAGACGAAGCGGTAGTCGGCGCCGAGGCGTGCCAGCACCTCGCCCATGGCGACCATGGCGGTGATGCCTACCCCGCCGGCGAGCAGCACGTAGCGCGGCGCACCCACTCGCAGCGGGAAGTTCTGCAGGGGCGCGGTCACGTCGAGAGTGTCGCCGGGCCGCAGTGAATGCATGAACGCCGAGCCGCCCCGCGACGTCGGGGACAGCCGGACACCGAGGGTGACCCCACGACCGTCGGGCGCCCCGGACACCACGGAGTAGGAGCGGATGTCGCCGTTCGGAAGGCGTACGTCGACGTGGCTTCCGGGCAGGGCGCGCGTCGGCTCGTCGGTGGCGATGCCGATCCGTGCGATGGCATCGGCCAGCCGCTGCACCGAGACGATCTGTCCGCGTAGCCATTCGGCCTGGTTCATGGCCGCCATGTCAGCGCACCGCCTCGGCGAGGTCGGTGCCGGTGGCCAGGGCACGCTCGGCCTCGATCATGCGTTGGATGATGCGGCGCACCCACATGCCGCCGGCGTCGATGTTCAGGTTGTAGAACTCGTGGTCGGGATTGGCCTCGATCGCGCGTTGCTGCGCTTTCAGCATCTCCTCGTCCTCGCCGAACACCCCGTGGACGCCTTCGCGGAGCTGGGTGGTGATGAGCTGGCTGTCGAGGCGGTAGTTGCGCATGAAGGCCCAGAAGTACAACGCCGTCCGCTCGTCGACCGGGGTGATGGTGTTCATCACGAAGCCGTTCACACCCTGACTGCGGTCGCCGGCGGGTGCACCGGTTCCGGCCTTGGCCACGCCCACGTCGATGCGGATGGTCGACGGCGCCTGGAACTCGATGATCTGCCAGCGGTCCACACGACTGTCGAAACCAGGGAACTTGTCGCGCATGTTCTTGAGCCAGAACGGTGGCGCCTCGATGTCGTGCATCCAGCGCGACACCGTCACGGTGCGTTCGTCGTGCGTGACGACGAAGTCGGATTCGCTCAGCTCGTCCTGTCCGATCGAGGATGAATGCACGAACTCCTCATGCGTCAGGTCCATGAGATTGTCGAGCACCAACTGATAGTTGGCCTCGACGTCGATGGTGCGGCCGTCGCCGGCCCAGTCCGGTGAGTCCATCTGGAACATGTCGGGGATGGTCGACGGGTCGGCCTGGGTCGGGTCGCCCGGCCACACCCACACGTAGCGGTGACGTTCGACGACCGGGTAGGACGCGACCATCGCCGACGGGTTGATCGTCTCCTGCGCGGGCATCTTGGTGCATCGACCGGCCGAGTTGAACTGCAGTCCGTGGTAGGGGCACTGAATTCCGTCGCCGCCGACGAGCGTGCCCATCGACAGCGGCGCGAGCCGGTGCCAGCATGCGTCGGCCAGTGCGACCGGTCGTCCGTCGGTGGTGCGGTAGAGCGCCATCGGCTTGCCGGCGATGGTCCGCGACACGATCTCCGACCGGCCCACCTCGTGATCCCAGGCGGCGACGTACCAGGCGTCGAGCGGGTAGGCCATGTTCTTCGCGGTCGCCCCGGACGGGCTGAGGTCGGTCATCAGGAGTTCCTTCTGTCGGGCTGGTGTCACTCACTACATCGATAGCTAGTGGGTGATGTGGCACACACACTAACTATCTCCATAGTCTTTGGCAAGAGGGAGTTGCCTGACGTTGAATGGTGGCCATGAGCCTTCGTCATGCCCTGCTCGCGATGCTGACCGCCGGGCCGAGCACCGGGTACGACGCGGCCAAACGTTTTGAGGCGTCGGTCGGTCACGTCTGGCATGCACCCGACTCGCAGATCTATCCGGAGCTACGCCGGATGGAAAAGGACGGGCTCATCGTCGGCGAGCAGGTCCGCTGGGGACCGCGCAGCACCAAGACGCAGTACTCGATCACCGAGGAGGGTGAGAACGCGCTCCGCGAATGGGAGAACGCGTCGCTCGACTATCAACCGGTACGCGATCCCGTGCACATGCAGGCCGCGTACTACGAGTGGGCCGACCCCGACCGGGCGCGCGATCACCTGCGGCGCCATATCGCGCACTATCGCGAACAGGTCGAGTTGTGGACGTCGATACGGACGTCGATCGTCGAGGCGACGCAGCCGAACATCGCCAAACGCGTGGCGAAGTTCCCCGCCGAGGATCACGAGCGGATCATCGCCTACAAGGCCTTCGCCTACGAGGGGCTGATCGATCGCGGCATGTCCGAGATCAACTGGGCGGAAAAGGGTTTGGAGCTCATAGACAAGCTCGAAGGGTAAGGCCCGACACCCGGTCGCCATGGCGCCCGACACGGGCGCAGAGCACGTGGCAGAGTTCAGGCTGCCGGCCCCCGCGGCCGACTCATCGAAAGAAGGATTCCGTGCGCGTCACACCGAAGGTCTGGATCGGTATCACCATCTGGGCGCTGTACACCGTTCTAGTGTTCGCCGTGCAGAAGGCCATCGGCATCCCCTACGACGAGTGGGGGGATTCGGCGGCGAACCTGTGGCGCGGTGCGGTGATCTCCCTTGCGGCCGGCGCGGCGCTGATGGCGCTGATGGCCACCGTGCTCGGCTGGTGGCGTCCGGCGTTGTTCGACGACGGACGCAGCACGATGCGCTGGGCGTGGGCCGCGCCGATCGCGATGCTGGTGCTGCTGGGTGTGAATCTGACGGCCACCGATTTCGGTGAGATCGGCACCGGCTTTCTGGTCGCGGCGATCGTGCTGGGGATCGGCGTGGGGTTCTCCGAGGAGTTCATGGCCCGCGGACTCCTGCTGGTGGGACTGCGCTCCCAACTCTCCGAGCGGTGGGTGTGGATTCTGACCAGCGTCTTGTTCGGCGCGTTTCATCTGATCAACATCCTGCTCGGCGCTCCGGTGACCCAGACCGTGATCCAGGTGGTCACCGCGTCGTTGTCCGGGTGCATCTTCTATGTGACGCGCCGACTCACCGGTTCGCTGTTCATGGCGATGGTTTTGCATGGCGCATGGGACTTTTCGACGTTCGTGCAGGGGCACGCCCCGGCCTTCGCCCCGCCGGCGAGTCTCATCGTGATCGTCGGGATCGTCGCGGCGGTCGCCGCGTGGCGGATGACGGCACCCGGTCGGGACGACGTGCCCGCCCCTGCTGCGGGGCGGGCACGCGACGCGTAACGCTCAGGCGGCGACCTTATCGGCAGGCGCCTCGAGCGTCTGGTTGCGCATCACCAACCAGTGCAGCCCGGCACCCAGGATCGCACCCAGCACCCAGGCGAAGCCGGAGAGTTCGTGCAGTGCCGGCACCCACACGGTGGCGACGGCGAACACCGCCGACGCCGTGAATGCCCACAGCGCACGGATATTCCAGCCCTTGTTGAAGTAGTAGGTGCCGGTCTCCTCCATCGAGTACAGGTCCTGCACCTTGAGCTTCTGCCGGCGCAGCACGAAGTAGTCGACCACCATGATCCCGTACAGCGGTGCGAGAACCGCACCGAGAGTGTCGACGAACTTCGGCAGCCCCGCATTGCCGATCAGTGACACCCAGAGCGCACCGATGATGAAACCCAGTACCGCAGTGATGAATCCGGCGATCCGGAAGTTGAGCTTCTCCGGTTTGAGATTCACGATGTCATACACCGGCGGAATGAAGTTGGCCACCAGGTTGATACCGACGGTCGCGACGAAGAACGTGACCGCGGCCAGGATGCTCAACCACACGTTGCCGATCTCTCCGACGATGTCGGCGGGGTTGGTCAGTGGCTCGCCCTGACCGTCTTGGAACACGATGTAGGCGCCGGCGGTGATGAACAGCGAGAGCAGCGTGAAGAAGGTCAGACTGACCGGCAGGCCGAGGAGGTTGCCTCGTTTCATCTCGCCCTCGTTGCGGGTGAAGCGGGCGAAGTCGCCGAAGTTGATGATGACGGCCGAGAAGTAGGCGATCATCGTGCCCACCACACTGACAAAGGCGCCCATTGCCGCGGTCCCCTGCTTCTCACCGGCGAACAGATCTCCCACCGCACCGAGAAGGCCGGAACCGGCCTGCCACCAGATCGCCACCAGCAGCAGGATCATCACGACGTACACGGCGGGCCCGGCGAAGTTCAGGAACTTCACGATCCCGTCGAGACCGCGGACGAACAACCAGATCTGGAACGCGGCGACGGCGGTGTAGGACACCCAATCCACCCAGGTCATCCCGAGGAACTTGCCGGTGGGCGCCTCGCCCAGGATCGCGTTGATCGCCAAAGCGACTGCGGTGGAGGCGAAGTAGGTTTGCGCGCCGTACCAGAAGATGGCCACGATGCCGCGGATCGTCGCCGGGAACATCGCTCCACGCACACCCATCGATGCTCGCGCGACCACCGGGTACGGGACTCCGTAGGCGACGCTGGGGCGACCCGACCAGTTCACGAAGAACATCACGAGGGCGCCGGCGAGGACGATCGCCGCGAGGACGAACCAACCGTTGATTCCCGCGGTGACGAAAAGGCTTGCGGCCAGCGTGTATCCGGCCAGACTCTGCACGTCGTTGGTCCAGACGTTGAAGATCTCGAACCAGCCCCACTTGCGTTGATCCCTGGGGGTGGGCGCGAGTTCTTCGTTATGCAGGGAACTGTGCGCGGACGCAGCATCGAAGTCGACGACGACGGCCGAAGGCGACGACGTCACGATCCTCGGCTCGGCGGGTTCGTTGTTGGGCGAGGTCATGGGGCACCACCGGATTCAGGGTTGGCGACGCCGGAAGCGCCGGATTTGCACGATTTCAGCGAATCTAATACTACAGCCGTAGATCGCGGGTTGTGAGGTTGCGCGGCGTGTTTGCGCTGGTGGGAGCGGCTGCCGGGGCATGATTTGTGGTTTGTGAAGACAACAAAAACACCCGCGGCAGCCGCGGGTTT
>NZ_JBDZDJ010000045.1:0-10702 GCF_040049135.1 Gordonia sp. VNK1
GCTACCGCACCGTCACCATCCAAGCCGGCGAACAGACCCTCACCGCCGCCGATCCACTACCCGACGGCCTCCGCGAAGCGATCATCGCGATCCGAGGTGGACACTAAATTGAGCCAAGTCAGGACTGCTCGCCGACGACGTCGACCGCGACCTGTGCGCCCGCACGGCCGCACGGCTGGACATCTCGGCGCCGGCCGTCCGATCCGGAGAGAAGCTGCCGCCGTTAAATCTCGAAGGCGACATGCTCATTCGACTGTGCATGCTGGAGTCGGCCATGTGGGCCGACCTGCCGCAGATTCGTGAGGACCGTGGACCCGGGGGACGGTCGCGGCCTGCCCTGCCCGGTCCGGCGCTGCTCACCTCGGCCACACAGTTGGCATTGTGCACGGGTGTCGCCTACGCGGCGTTGTTCTATCTGCCGGTGCCACGCGGATATTGGATCGCCCTCACCGTCGCCCTCGTGATGAAGCCGGATCTGGGATCGGTGTTCAGTCGTGCGGTGCTGCGCAGTGTGGGCACGGTGGCGGGTGCGGCCATCGCCGTCCTGGTCGGCCTTGTGATCGACGGCCCGGCGGCGACAGCGGTTGTGATCGGAATCGTCGCCGCCTTCCTACCGTGGGGCATGGCGCGCTCCTATCTGTGGCAGGCGATCTTCATGGTGCCCCTGATCATGTGGCTGATCAACCTGGTCGCTCCCGCGGAATCCCTTCGCACGCTCAGCGAGGCCCGGTTGTCCACCACCATCATCGGCGGCCTGATTGTCATCATCTTCGGCTACCTGATCTGGCCCTCGATGCGCCGACCGCAGATCGCCCGAGAGTTCAACCGAGCGCTGACGGCACTGGCCTCCTACGCCAAAGTTGTTGCCGACGGAGCCGCTCCCGCACAGGTCACCGCATCCCGACGCGACACCTACCGGAAGCTCGCCGATACGCGAGTCCACCTGCAGCGCAACCTTTCCGAGCCTCCACCGGCCGGCGCGGATGCCTGGTCGTGGATTCCTGTCGTCGCCGGCGCCGAGCGGGTCGCCGACCGGATCACCGCCGCATCGGCATCACGGACCCCGACCTCCGGCGACGACATCGCCGCAGTCGCGGCGACCCTGGAAACGCTGAGCCACGGCGTCACCCCGGCCTCCGGTCACCTCGGCCAGCGAACCCCGACCCCGCCGTCGCACGGCGGACAAGCCGCCGATCCCTCCGTTCGTGAGATGGCCGACGAACTCGCACACCTGGGGTCGATGCTGACCAGGGGTGGCCCGTCCCAACCCGAGGCGCGGTAGCCTCGTCCCGTTGATCGACCAGACACCTGCGACCGCGCAGCGTATCGGGCTGACCGCGTGCCGTGGCCATGCTCATCGAGACCTCGAGCGCCAACTCGATCATCGGCGAGATCTGTCGTGCCACAGCGGGACCCAGCCGTGCATGAGCTACCTCGAAGAGCACGACGATGTCGGCGTCGGGATGGTCGGCGATCACCGGCGCGAGGTCGGCCGAGTCGCGGGGCACCGCTGCCACGATGGCCGATGGCCGTGAATTGAGGGCGTGCACCGCACCCTCGGGGCGTGCTGCGGGTTGCTCGTTCCTGCGGCGACGGCAGCTGCCATCGTCGATCCGCGGGGCTCGAGTGCAAACACGGCCCCGGCCGAACCGGCCAACACCACGGCGGTGATCAGGCTCGACTCCCTCGCGGATGCGGGGTGTGGGGGGCGCGGCAGCAGCCCGAGGGCCGCTAGTCGTCAGACGATCGAGTCGTCGAGATCGGCGGTCGCGTCGACGACGATCGGGGTGAAATCGGGTGTCGGGTTCACCGCCGGGTCAGAACACCATCACCCGGACGTTCTCCGCGACGCACGCCGGCTTGTCGGCGCCCTCGATCTCCACCGTATTGCGCACCACCATCGTCACACCCTTGGCACCCTCCTCGATCGAGGTGATCACCGCATTGGCCCGGACCCGCGAGCCCACCGGAACCGGATTCGGGAACCGCACCTTGTTCAACCCGTAATTGATCACAAGCTTCGGGCCCTCGACGGTGAAGATGGACCCGGCGAGCATCGGCAGCAGCGACAAGGTCAGGAAACCGTGAGCGATCGGCGCACCGAACGGACCCGACGCCGCCCGCTCGGGATCGACGTGAATCCACTGATGATCACCGGTCGCGTCGGCGAACTGATTGACCCGCTCCTGCGTGATCTCCAACCATTCGCCGGAACCGAGATCATCGCCGATCGCGGCCTTGATGTCGTCGATGGAGGTGAACACGCGCGGTGTGATGGTCGTCATAATCGCGGTAGTCTACCGTGACACCATGAGCACCCCACGGATCGCTCCCGGCGGCCTACGCGACCTCGGTCCGATCAACTGGGCGTTCAGTCGCATCGCCGCCCGCGCCATCGGCGTGCACGACGCCCACATCTTTTCCACACTTGGACGCACCCGCGGATTGTTCCGCGGCTGGCTGCACTTCTCGGCCCGGCTGATGCCGTTCGGGACGTTGCCGCGCAAGGACTCCGAGATGATCATCATCCGCGTGGCCCATCTACGCGGGTCGGAGTACGAACTCGATCACCACCGGCGACTCGGGAAGCGCGCGGGTATCAGCGACGACGAGTTCGGTCGCATTCTCGACGGCCCCGACGCCGGATGGGGCGACCGCGAACGCGCGCTGCTCCGCGCGGCCGACGAGCTGGTGACCGACTCCGACATCAGTGACATCGCCTGGTCGGCGCTGCGGCGCCACCTAGACGAACGTCAGGCGATCGCCTTCGTGCTGCTTGCCGGGCAGTACGACATGCTGGCCACCACGTTGCACACCCTGCGCGTGCAGCCCGACGTGCGGGCCTGAGGCAGCCCGATGGAATCACCGGCCACCCGGTTGATGCGCAACCCCGTCTTCTCCCGCATCTACCAGAAGGCATGGCGACCGATCTTCACTCGCGGGTTCTCCCTGGGCGGGCACGCCACCGCCGACTACGACAAGGCACTGCGCGCCTACCTGTGCCGGCCTGGTGAACGCATGGTGCTCGACATCGCTTGTGGTCCAGGTAATTACACCCGCCACATCGCGGTCGGCCTCACCGGCGACGGACAGGTTGTGGGCGTCGACTACTCCGCGCCGATGCTGGCCACCGCCGTCGCCACCAACAGCGCCGGGAGAGCATCCTACCTGCGGGTCGATGCACATGCGATCCCGTTCTCCGACAACAGTTTCGACGAGGTGATCTGCCTCGCCGCGCTGTATCTGATCCCCGATCCGCTGCCGGTCCTCGACGAGATGATGCGCGTGGCGCTTCCCGGCGGTCTCCTCGTCGTGTTCACCTCGGTCGCCGGCCCGATCTCTACCCTGCCCGGGGTGCGTACGCTCGCCGGCATCGGCGGATACCGCGTGTTCGACCGCGACGAGATCACCGGACGGTTGCGCGACCTCGGCGCCGAACACATCGAGCAAACCCTCATCGACGAGGGACAGTATGTGTTGTGCCGCAAGCCGAGCGGTGCCTGATACGTCCGTCTCGAGAAGGTTCCTCTTCCGTCCCGCCGATTCGCGCGGTACTGTCGATGGATCTCAATCCGGGGGGGATTGTGCACAACACAACGGGCCGACTGGCCTTCCTCAATGGTCTGCGCGCGCTGGCCGCACTGTTCGTCCTGGTGCACCATGCGTTCATGACGTCGTCGGTGCTGCCGCGTGGCTCCACCCTGACGGGATGGGAACGCTATGCCTTCTGGTGGGCGCAGTGGGGGCACTTCGGTGTCACGGTCTTCATCGTGCTCGCCGGATATTCCTTGGCGCTGAGCACAACTCGTGACGGTCGGCTGTCCGACGGCATGTTCGGCTACCTGCGCCGCCGGGCGCAGCGCATCGCGCCACCGTATTGGATCGCTCTGACCCTGACCATCGTGCTGACCGTGCTCTGGCTGCATGAGACCACCGGCACTCACTGGGATCTGTCGCTGCAATCCGGCCCCAAGGGGTGGATCGTCGACTATTTCCTGTTGCAGGAAGTGATCCCGGTTCACGATGCGTCGTACACCTTCTGGTCGGTGTCGGTGGAATTCCACATCTACCTGCTGCTACCTCTCATGCTGGTGATCCTGCGCTGGCGCGGATTGGCCGCCGCCGCCGTTTTCGGAGTCGGTGTGGGGGCGATCGGCATGATCACCGCAGCGTTCATCGACGACCGCGCCGGACGCTTTTGGCCCGCCTACTACCTGATGTTCGCTGCAGCCGCCGCGGTATGTCTGCTGGTGCGGGACCACCCACAGGTGGCCCGTCGGGTGCCGTGGCGGGTGGTGAGCGGGGCCGGTGCCGCGGCGTTGATCGCAGTCTGCGCGTTCGCCGATCCGCACTGGGTCGAGTCGAACTACCTGTGGTTGGACCTCTGTGCGGGCATCGCGACGATCGGTCTCATCGTGGCCATGCATCTGGGGACCGCGTCGAGGACCGCACAGGCGATGTCCTGGCGCCCGCTCGCCGGCATCGCGGCATTCGCCTACAGCATCTACCTCATTCACGCCCCGTTGCTGCAGATAGGGTGGCTGACGATGGTGCGGCCCCTGCACGCGGCACCGTTGGTCCAGTTGCTGATCTTGTGGGTTGTCCTCTGCCCGGTCATCGTGGCCATCTCCTACGGGTTCTACCGCGTCGCCGAGAAGCCCTTCGTACCCTCGTCGAAGCGATCCACATCGATATCGGCACCGGCCACCACCGACGCGACGGTGTCGGAGGATGCTCGGCGCTCGGCCGCACGGACCAGCGGCGCCACACCTTCGGCGAACCAGAATGCCTCTTCGATGTGGGGCTGGCCGGACAGGACAAAGTGATCGATGCCGATCGCGCGGTACTGTGCGATCAGGTCGGCCACCTCGGCGTGACTGCCGACCAGAGCGGTACCGGCACCCGGCCGCACCAAGCCGTATCCGGCCCACAGTCCCGGATAGACCTCGAGGTTGTCTACGTCGGCGTTGAGTGCGAGTTGACGTCGCTGACCCTCGGAATCGCTCTGCAACAACCGTTCTCGCGCCAACGCGATCAGCGCCGGGTCCATCCGGCCGACCAGCTTGCGGGCCTCGGCCCACGCCTCCTCCCGGGTGTCACGGGTGATCACGTGCGCCCGGATACCGAAGGACAGTTCCCGGCCGTACCGGGCGGCCCGCGCGCGCACGTCGTCAACGAGTGCGGCGACCTTCTCCGGCGGTTCGGTCCAGGTGAGGTAGGTGTCGACGGTCGCCGCGGCGGCTTCACGGGCGGGCTCGCTCGCACCGCCGAAGAAGACCTGAGGCGCCACGGCCGGCGGATGCCCGACCACCGCGCCGGTCACATCGTAGTGATCCCCGGTGAAGTCGAAGGGCGTTCCGGTCCAGGCCTGTCGCACGATGGTGACGAACTCACGCGCCCGGGCGTAGCGTTGCTCCTTGGTCAGCCGATCCCCGAAACGCTGCTGCTCCTCCCGATCGCCGCCGGCGACGATATTCAGTGCCAACCGGCCGCCGGAGAACTCGGCGAACGTCGCGGCCTGCTGTGCGGCGAGGGTCGGGGTGATCAGCCCGGGCCGGAACGCGACGAGGAACTTCAGCCGGCTGGTCTCCCGGATCAGCGCGGCCGTCGTCAACCAGGCGTCGTGGCACCAGGTTCCGGTGGGCGTCAGGACCGACTCGAACCCGAGTCGCTCCGCGGTCCTGGCGACGAGGGCGAGGTAGTCCAGATCCGGGGGCCGCACCGCCGACGCGGTCCCCAGGATTCCGGCCGACTGGAGCCCGCCGATCACCTCCCGACCGTCTCCCGAGGTCGGCAGGAACCAGTGAAAGTGCTTGTCGCTCATCGATTCTCCGATCGGATGGCGGCGCCGCCGACCAGCGCACCGACGCCGAGGTATGCCAGCACCCGCTCCCGCAGGGTGACGAGCTCGGCCGCATCGCGCTCCCGCGGACGGGGCAGGTCGACCGTGACGTCGTGCGCGATCGCCCCGTCCTCGAGGACCAGGATGCGGTCGGCGAGCACGACGGCCTCCTCGACGTCGTGGGTGACCAGTAGGGCGGCGAAGCGGTGCCGTTCCCACAACCGGGTGAGCAGGCCGTGGGCCTCCAGCCGGGTCAACGCGTCGAGCGCACCGAACGGCTCGTCGAGCAGCAGCAGATCCGGATTGCGTACGAGTGCCCGGGCCAGTGAGACACGCTGCGCCTCACCGCCGGACAGCGTCAGTGGCCAGGCTCCCGCCCGATGCGAGAGTCCCACTTCGGCCAGCGCGTCGGCGGCGCGGGCATCGGCGTCGGCGACCTTGAGGTTGAGCGAGACGTTCTTGTCCACCCGCCGCCACGGCAACAGTCGCGGTTCCTGGAAGGCGACCGCCCGGGACCCGTCGACGGTCAACTCACCCTCGTGATCGGGATCGAGGCCGGCGATGATCCGCAGCAGCGTCGACTTCCCGGAGCCGGAACGTCCGACCAGAGCCACGATCTCACCGGAGTGCAAGGTCAGGTCGATGCCCTCGAGCACGTGGACGTCACCGAACGAGCGGGACAGCCCCTCCGCGCGCACCACCACCCGCGCGCTCATCGGGCCACTCGCCAGCGCAGCAGGTAGCTCTCCAGGCCACGGACGATGGAGTCACTGATCAGGCCGAGGAGCGCGTAGATGACCAGGCCGAGGACGATGATGTCGTTGCGGAAGTAGGTGCGCGCGTTCATCACCAGGTATCCCAGGCCGGCGTCGGCGTTGATCTGTTCGGCGACGATCAGCGACAGCCACGCGACCCCGAGCGACAGCCGGAAGCCGGTGAGCGCGCCGGCCATCGATCCGGGCAGGATCACGGTGCGTGCCAACCCGATTCGGCCGAGACCGACGGATCGTCCGGCCTCGATGAGTTTCGGGTCGACGCCCTTGATCGCCGACACCAGGTTCAGGTACAGGGGAAACAGCACGCCGAGGGCGACCATGTAGATCTTCGGTTCCTCACCGATCCCGAACCACACCACGAACAGCGGGATCAGACCGAGGAAGGGGACGGTCCGCAGCATCTGCAGCGGTGGGTCGATGGCGAGATCGGCCACCCGGAAGAAGCCGACGAGCAGGGCCAGCGAGACGGCCACCACCACACCGAGGACCAGTCCCAGGCCCACCCGCTGCAGCGAGATCGCCAGTGCTTCTTGCAGACTCCCGTCGGACCAGAGTTCCTGGGCGGCCGCCCACACCTGGGTCGGTGGGGACAACTTCTCCTCGGGGATGACGCCCCGGACGGAGAGGACCTGCCACAGCCCGAGGATCACCAGCGGCGAGATCAGCCGCAGCCAGGAGCCGGCCCGCAGGCGCGGCAGACGCGACCACGGCGAGCCGCGGTGCGCCTCGGCCGTCACATCGCCCGACCCCTCGACCGCCGTTCCCGACGCCCGCCGATCGAGCACGACCTGGGTCATCGGGACGCCCCCGCGCCGGTCACCGCGGCATTGAACTGCGGATCGAAGTAGGCACCGGCGTCGGAGGCCTTCGGGATCTCGCCGGCCTTGGCGAACAGGTCGATCAGCCTCTGCTGCTTGGCGATCTGCTCGTCCCCGATCGCGACGAGGGTTCCCGACGAGGTCGCGAAGGTTGCCCGGGCGACGGGTTCGGGAAGCTTGGTGAGCTTGCTGTAGGTGGGAATCCAGGCATCCTCGTGGGTGACCGACCACTGGTTGGCGCGGGTGATCCGGCCGATGAGGTCCTTGATCGCGGCATTCTTGCCGGAGTCGGCGAGCGCGGATTCCGGTGCCAGGTAGTAGCCCTGCTGGGTGGTCAGTTCGGCACCGTCGGCGATCACCTTGCCGTGGGCCTGCGTCTGGCCGACGGTCGCGAACGGATTCCACACCGCCCACGCATCCACCTGGTCGGCGGTGAACGCCGAAAGCCCCTCGTTCGGTGACAGATACGTCGCCTCGATGTCATCCGGACCCAACCCCGCCTGGGCGAGCAGGGCCAGCACCAGACCATGGGAACTCGACCCCTTGGCGAACGCCACCTTCTTACCCTTGAGCGCGGCGATGGAGGTCACCGACGAACCGGCGGGCACCAGCAGGAAGTCATTGGGTGCGGTGCGGGATTGCACCGCAACGATTTTCAGTGGCGCACCACCGGCCTGGGCGAACACCGGCGGAACGTCGCCGGTGCCACCGAAGTCGACCTTGCCGGCCGCGGCGGCTTCCAGCAGCGGTGGCCCGGATTCGAATGCCGCCCAGTCGATGTCGTAGGGCAGATCGTCGAGTTCGCCCGACGCCTCGAGCAGTGACCGGGTCTGCTGCACCTGATCGCCGACGACGAGCGTCACCCGGCCACCGGAGCCACTCGCGGCGTCGTCGGAGGAACACCCCGTCACCACCGCGGCGACGACGGCAATGACGGCCACGACGGCCCCGGCAATTCTCGATGACATCGACAGTCCCTTCACACGCGCCATGACCCGGGCACGGGGCACGGCAATCCTTCGAGAGGAAATTCTCGTGGCGCCGGCCGGTGACGGACAATTCGGCACATCCGGCCGGCGCGGACCCGGGCCGTCATCACCGCAGGTGACCGGGGAGATCCAGAGTTCTGTTCAGCGCGAGTCGATCTCGGGGACGATCTCAGATTCCCCGGTAGTCGCGCACACTCATCCGGGCGCCGCGTCGCTGCGGCGCGCTGCCGTACATCTCGATCATCCGGATGAGGCGATAGCGGTGTCCGGCATAGGGTTCGAGGAGTTCGAGCATCCCCGCGTCGTCGACGCGTTCACCGATGAGGGTCTGCCCCACCAGCGACGGAATGTGATAGTCGCCGACCGGCACCGCGTCGGCGTCGCCGACCGCCCGGGCGCGGGTCTCGGCGACGGTCCACGGACCGACGCCGCGCAACACGTCGAGACGGTCGGCGTGGCGTTCGGTATCGATGGTGGCCGCGCCGCGGATGGTGCGCATGCGCACCGGTTCGGCGCCGCTGCGATGCCATTCCCAGACCGGTATGTCGATCCAGGCCGACCGTGGCGGCGGGACCCGCATATCCGCCGGCACCGGCCCGGGCGCGGGTTCACCGAATCGCCGGAGCAGATGGCGCCAGGCCCGCCACGCCTCCGTGCCGACAACCTTCTGTTCCAGGATCGCCGGGGCGAGGGCCTCCCACACCCGGCCGGTGCTGCCGATCCGCAGTCCGGTGGCGCGCGCGGCGAGACCGGCGACCACCTCGTCGTGGATCGGCATCGCCTCGGGGTGATCGTCGGCGCCGAGCGCGTCGGGCAGCGTCTCCAGCAGCCAGTCGGCGCCGGGCCCCCACGCCCGGCCCACCACGCGGTCGTGCTCGACGCGCATGGTCACGGTGCCCGGGCCGTCGGGAGTCCACACCGCACGCCAGACCGAACCGTCGCGTCCGTACCGGAACGCCGGATCGCCGCTGCCGCGTCGGTGCAGACCCACGGTCGCCCGCAGATCGAGTGGACCGGGCGGGGTCCACTGACGCGCGCGGGGCGAGGCTGACATCACCGTCCGACAATACGGCCTTCTCCCCCGATACCGCGCCGCGCGATCAGGCACACAGCCGCGCGATCAGGTCCAAAGCCTCGTGCCCCGCCGCCCCGATCGGCGCACACTGGAGGTATGAGGTACTCGAAAGGCATCGCCGTCGGTACCGACGGCTCGACGACCGCACTGGAAGCAGTGCGCTGGGCGGCACACACCGCAGCAATCCATCAGACCCATCTCGACCTCATCTACGCGATCGATGCCGTCTCTCCCCCGTTGATCGAATATGCCGTCCCGGAGGTGTACTTCGACGGTGCCCGCCAGGTCGCGCAGACGGTCCTGCAGGACTCGAAAGCCGTTGCGCTGGAAGCCGAGCCCGACCTGGAGGTGCACACCCACATCATCCGGGATTCGGCGCGCGGCGCACTCCTCGGACGCTCGCGGCACACCTCGCTGCTCGTCGTGGGCAACTCGGGCAGCGGGCGGGTCAGTTCCGCCCTGGTGGGTTCGGTGACCGGTGCACTGGCGACGCACGCCTCGTGCCCGCTGGCGGTGATCCGTGGCCCGGAATGGGATCGGCCACCGTCGGGCGTCGTCACGGTCGGCGTCGACGGTTCGGCGTCCGCACAGGTCGCCCTGGACTGGGCGGCACACGAGGCCGCCGAACGAGCCGCTCAACTCGACGTGGTGGCCGCGTGGGATTCGAGCGGATTCGACGGCCCGGACAACGCATTCGCCGATGCGTACGCGCAGATCGAGAACCACCTCGCCGACGACGTCGACCGGCTTGCGCGACGACTGCCACGGGTGCGGGTGACCACGCAGGTCGTCGACGACGATCCCGTCTCCGCATTGGCCAAGGCGGCGCAGTCCTCGGATCTGCTCGTCGTGGGCAGCCGCGGACGCGGCGGCTTCACCGGTCTGTTGCTCGGATCGACCAGCCAGGGCCTGCTCTACGCGACGCATCGCCCGCTCGTGATCGTCCGCTGACACACACGCATCACCATCGATAAGCACTCATGAAAGGTACGGTGTTGATTTCGTGACGTATCGCGCGCCAAAGTGTGACCAATTGCGCGAACGTCCAGGACTGATTTCATGTCGATGACATTCACGGACCTGACTTGGCTCAATTTTCGCCATTTCGGCGATCGCGGGGCTGTGACCTGGGGTGATGGATGCCGGGGTGGACACTAACGGTGGGGGTTTTAGGCTGCTGGGGTGGCGTTTGTGCGGACGGT
>NZ_JBDZDJ010000046.1:0-10051 GCF_040049135.1 Gordonia sp. VNK1
GATCCGTTACGACCCCTACACCGTCTCTGACAAGCCCGATCATTACCGGGCCAGCCATGTCATCGAGTCCGGACGTGGGTACTGCGTACCCAAAGCGGTCGTACTGACAGCCGCGTTCCGCGCGGCAAACATACCGGCCCGGCTCGGCTTCGCTGATGTACGCAATCATCTGCAGACCGACGCGCTGCGCGAACTCATGGGAACCGACGTCTTCGTATATCACGGATACAGCCACGTCTACATCGAGGGGCGCTGGTTGAAAGCTACACCCGCGTTCAACATTGAATTGTGCACTCGATTCGGGGTCCCACCTATCGACTTCACCGGCGATCGCGACGCGTTGTTTCACGCGCACGCGGCGGACGGCTCCGCGCACATGGAGTACGTGCACGAACGCGGCGTCTACAACGACTTGCCCCTCGAGGAAATCCTGGCGGGCCTGCGGCATGCCTACGGCCCTCTGATCTTCTCGGGACGGCCAGCTCCGTCCGACGCATTCCGCGCATAGTGTGCGCTCCGGCGGGCTACCGCCGCAGGTTACTGCCCGCTCGAACACCCGTGCCACCACCTGTCGGCCAGATCCCGTCGCACAGTGTCCACCACCACTAGGGAGACCATGACAATGTCCGAGTCATTGCTCGACACCTATCCACACCGAATGGGCGGCCATTGCGGCTCCAGCGCGATGCGCGACTTGATGGTGAGGGGGACCCGTTTGGTGGTCCAGTCGCTATGCGGCTTGGGATTGGTGGGTCGTGGTCCACTGTAGAGCGAATTCAGCGGGGCTGAGTTCGCCGTGGGCGCTGTGGGGCCTGGCGGTGTTGTAGTCGGTCCTCCAATCCTCGGTGATCACTTGGGCTTCGAGCAGAGAATCGAAGCGCCACGAGTTGAGCAGTTCATCGCGTAGTCGACCGTTGAACGATTCGATCCAGCCGTTCTGCCATGGCGAACCGGGGTCGATGAACAAGGCTCCGGTGCCGGTGAATCGGCACCAGTCGCGTACGGCGTGGGCGACGAATTCGGGGCCGTTGTCGAACCGCACGTAGACCGGCGCCCCGCGGGTCAAAGCCAGCGTGTCAAGGACTGCGACCACTTGGTCGGCGTCGATTGACCTGCCGATCTCGATGGCCAGGCACTCTCGGGTGTACTCATCAATGATGTTGAGTAGCTTGATCGTACGACCATCAGCGAGGGTGTCGAATTGGAAGTCCATCGCCCAGATCACGTTCGGCCGGATAGGACACATCGCCCCTACGGTGACACCGACGCCGGTCAACCGCTTCTTTTTGCGGCGCTGGGGCACTCGAAGTCCTTCCTCACACCATAGTCGACGAATACGTTTGTCGTTGACCGCCCATCCGGATTTGCGTGCCATCTTCGCTGCTCGCCGCCACCCCCACCGGGGCCGGTCGGTGGAGAACCTGCGTAGCCAGGCCCTCAGCCTGGTGTCCTCGTCGTCCGCTGGTTGTGTCCTCAGGCGCATCGTCGAGCGGTGGATACCGACCACCGCACACGCCCGACGCTGAGACACCCCGAACCGTTCTTGCAGCACCGTCACGGCGCGGCGTTTACGGTTCGGGGTCAAAAGTTTCCCGACGACAGGTCCTTGAGCATGTCAATGTCGAGGGCCTGGTTGGCCACGAGCTTCTTGAGTCGGGCGTTCTCCGCCTCGAGTTCTTTGAGCCGCTTGGCGTCATCAGCTTTCATGCCGCCGTACTGGGCCAGCCAGCGATGCCACGTGGACTCCGCGACTTCGAGGTGCCGGCACACCTCGTCGAGTTCCTGACCAGCGGCGAGGAGCATATTGCCCTCGGCGAGCTTGCGGATGATCTGCTCCGGCGTGTGCCGGCGGCGCTTGTTCGATGTCATGACGTCGTTGATTCTTCCTGCTCGAACAATCGAGCAACAGAGTCCCACAACGACTGGACCACCCAGGAGGGCTCACCTCACAAGCTAAGCGCTCGGTTCACGGGGAGGGCGGTAAGGCGCTGCGAATGGGTTAGATACGTCTCGCCCTCAGGGTTGATGCAGCCTTGCTGTATCGGGTAACACCAGATGCAGGCGCGGTTACGGTATTCTAGTCGGCTTGAAGGAATCGAGTAATCAGGTCTGTGGCGGCGTCCGGGTCTCCGTGGTTCTGAAAGTGACTTAAGTCAACTTTCACGAACACGGCGTTCGCGGTGAAATACGCTTTCTTGCCTACTGTGCCGACCGCTTTGATGGAGAGTGCCCGAGCGGTGTTATCGACGACCGTGGCGACGAGGTGCACGGGTGTGTGCAGTGGCACTGGGTGTCGGTACTCGACGGTGAGTGTTCGAGTGACTGCAGGTGTGCGGGCGATCCACAGGGTGAATCCCATGATGTCGTCGCAGGCTGCTGAGATGGCACCGCCATGGGCTAGGCCGGGTGCTCCTGATTGGCGTTCGTCGAAGGTTAGATCAGCGTAGACGTGGTCGTCATGCCTGTATACCTCGAGCTGGAGTCCGCTGGGGTTGTCGCTGCCACATCCCATACATGATGGCGAGTGCGCTGGTAGCCGCTGATCGAAGCCCATTGGGTGGTCCTCTCTGCGGTCCTCGTTCGGTGTTCGAGCACTCGCAGTTTCGTTCTGTTACCGACGGTATCGTTTGTGCTGTTGGTCTGGAGCGGGAAGTGGGCAAGGGTGGAGATCGCCGATATCGATGATGTGGACCCGAGGCGGGTTCGCTCGCGGGCGCGGTTGTTGGATGCTGCCGCGACCCTGCTCAGCAGCGGTGGGGTCGAAGCGGTCACCGTGGAGGCTGTAACCCGGCTATCTCGCGTAGCCCGCACCACGCTGTATCGACATTTTGAGAGCACCACGGACCTGGTGGCAGCAGCCTTCGAGCGGTTGTTGCCTCAGGTGGACAACCCTGAAACCTCGCAATCGATTCGCGATGACCTGGTCACATTGATGCAACGCCAGGCTGCTCTCATCGAACAGGCTCCGTTGCAGTTGACCACACTGGCTTGGTTGGCAATGGTTCCCAAGCAACCTGGCGAAGAACCAAACGCATTGGGGCCGTTGCGGATGCGCGTAGTCAACCAGTACCGAGAACCCTTTGATCGAGTGTTGACAAGTAGCGCGGCCGCCGCTGAACTCGACGATCCGGACTTGACCATGGCGATCACTCAGCTGGCAGGCCCTCTGGTCTTCGCCAAGCTCACCGGGATTCGCGCGATGGATGTCGCTGATCTCGAGCGCCTCGTCGATGACTTTCTTGCGGCGCACAGGCGGCGCCCGCCTACATAGCCTCACCGCCTTCCACTTTTACGCTACAACTTGTAGCGTAGCGCTACCGATGGTTCCACTGTGGGCCAGATGAGTTGGTGAGGTACTGCGTATGGTGGTCCATCGTCCCGATGACAAGCGCTTGGCAAGGCGGCCGTTGGTCGAGCGCAGCGAGTACAGCTCCACGTTGGGACGAATCGCGCGGTTCACTTTGACGCACAAGTCCCTGGTCATCGGGGTGTGGATAGCTGTCGGGGTGGTGTTGGCGGTGCTGTTTCCTCAGTTGGAGACGGTGGTGCGGCAGCAATCGGTAGATCCGATCCCTGCAGGGGTTCCGTCCTTTCAAGCTCTTGATCAAATGGGTGGCGCATTCGGGGAAAAGGGCGCTAAGACCACTGTCTTCGTGACCATGGAGAACCCGAATGGGCTTACAGAGGTCACGCGAGAGCGATACGACGCGTTGGTCCTACAGCTCCGTGAAAATTTTGACGATGTGCAATCGGTTCGTGACTTGCTGTCGGATCCGATCACTGCCCGCCAGGCGTTGAGTGAGGATGGCAAGGCCTGGTATCTGCCCGTCGGGGTCTCGGGGACCCTGGGCGGTCCGGCGGCGACTCATGCGGTGGAAACCGTCCGCGAAACCGCACGCCGGGTGTTTGAAGATACTGGTACCGCGGTTCATGTCACCGGACCCGCAGCCACCTTCAGTGATCAGATCGTGAGTGCCGAGAGCGACCTGGTCGTGATCACTTTGGCCACAGTCGCGCTGATCGCCCTGATCTTGCTGGTGGTGTACCGATCGCTGTTCACAGCACTGGTGCCGTTGCTGGTGATTGGTGTCAGCCTTGGGGTGGGCCGCGGCGTCTTGTCCGCACTAGGTGAGCTCGGAATGCCGGTGTCTCAGTTCACCGTCGCATTCATGACGGTCATTCTGCTCGGGGCCGGGGTGGACTACTCAGTCTTTTTCATCAGCCGCTATCACGAGCGGTTGCGCCAAGGCGCGCCTACCGCGGATGCTCTTGTGGACGCTACAGCGACGATCGGACGGGTCATCTTGGCCTCGGCGGCGACGGTGGCACTGGCATTCCTGGCTATGGCGTTCGGCGAACTGAGCGTCTTTTCCACCTTGGGTCCGGCCTGCGCGATCGCGATCCTCATCGGGTTCCTCGCCACTGTCACCTTGCTGCCGCCGGTGCTGCAGTGGGCAGCCCGCTTCGGTTGGGGCAACCCCCGACGAGACCTCACGCGCAAGTACTGGAATCGCGTGGCGGTGCTTGTCGTCCGCCGCCCAGTCCCCCTTCTCGCTATAACGATGGTGGGGCTGATCGTGCTGAGCACGATCGCGATGGGTATCCACATCACCTATGACGACCGCCAGGGCCAACCCGCGACGACCGACAGCAACCAGGGATATGCGCTGCTTGACCGCCATTTCCCCACAGATGTGACGGTTGCTGAGTTTCTTGTGGTGGATGCGCCGATCGACCTACGCACCGCCAGCGGACTTGCCGACCTCGAGCAGATGGCTTCGCGGGTATCCCAAATTCCCGGGGTGACTCGCGTCATCGGCGTCACCCGCCCCACCGGCGACAAACTCGAACAGGCCGAGCTGTCGTGGCAGAACGGTCAGATCGGGGACCAGGTGGCAGGCGCCGTCGCAGACGGCCAGCAACGAAAAGGCGACCTCGAGCAGTTGCGCTCCGGTGCCAACCAGCTCGCCGACGGGCTGGCCCAACTCGACACCCAGCTACGCCTCAACCTGACGCCACTCGCCGGTATCCTCACCCAAGCAAGCACCGCCGGTCAACAAATCCAGCAGTACCAACCACTCCTGCGCCAGCTCGCCGCGTCCGCGCCCGCACTCGACCGCGCCTCACAGAACGCCCCACAACTTGCCGCCCTGACCCGCCAAACATCCGCGGCGCTGACAACAGTGACCTCAATCCTACCCCTCCTCGACTCAGCGCCCTGGTGCGCCCAAGTCCCCCAGTGCGCAACCCTGCGCGCACAGATTCGCGACCTCAACGCCACACTAGGGAGTGGACTGCTCGACCAGATCACCACCCTGTCAACACAACTCGCACAACTAGACACACCCCTCACGACGGTCACCGACCAACTCACCGCAACCGTCAACTCCCTCAACTCCACCCTGAGCACCATCAACAACCAAGACCTGCCCGCTAAGATCACTCAACTCCAAACTGGCGTGAGTCAGCTCGCCGCAGGATCACGACAACTCGCCGACGGCGTGTCCGCGCTGATCGACAGCAACCTTCAGCAACTAGCCGGGATGGCCACCCTAGCCACGCAACTCCAAACCTCCGCCCGCGAAACCGCCGGAACAGACTCCGCGACCGGCTTCTACCTGCCACCTCAAGCCAACGCAGACCGCCGCTTTGTCGATGTCGCTCGCCAATTCGTCTCGCCCGACGGCCATACCGTGCGCTACGCAATACAAACCAGCTTCGACCCCTACAGCACCGAAGCCATACAACTGACCAACACCATCACCGATGTTGCAAACGCCGCCAGACCGAACACCACCCTGGAGGACTCCCACATCGCAATCGCCGGATTCCCCGCCATCAACGCCGACCTGCAACGCCTACTCGCCGACGACTTTCAACTCCTGGCACTGGCAACCCTCATCATCGTCGGCCTGATCCTAATCCTTCTCCTCCGAGCACTCATCGCACCGCTGTATCTCCTAGGAACCGTCGTCCTCAACTACACCGCGGCACTGGGCATCGGCGTCCTAATCTTCCAACACATCCTCAAAACCGAGATCGCCTGGCCTGTACCGCTATTGGCTTTCATAGTCCTCGTCGCCGTCGGCGCAGACTACAACATGCTGCTCATCTCTCGCCTACGCGAGGAATCCCAGAACAACATACGAATCGGCGTTCTACGAACCGTCACCAACACCGGATCGGTCATCACCTCGGCCGGCCTCATCTTCGCTGCCAGCATGTTCGGCCTCATGGCTGGCTCGATCTCCATCATGACCCAAGTTGGACTGATCATCGGTATCGGACTACTGCTCGACACCTTTATAGTGCGCACCATCGTCGTGCCGGCCATCGCGACACTACTAGGCAAAACCAGCTGGTGGCCGAACAACGAAACCGTTTAACGTACTCCTGGTTTAGTTCCCCAGTATCCGCGCGGGACTGTCGCTAGGGACTGCTGCACGGATAGGTGACATCTGATCTGGCTTGCCTTCGGGCGGTCGGGAAGGATGTAGCTGTGCCCAAGCCGTACCCCCAGGAGCTCCGAGACGATGCGATCCGGGTGGCTCGTGATCGTGGAGAAGGCGTCACGATCGAGCAGGTCGCCAACGACTTCGGTGTGCACCCGATGACGCTGCACAAGTGGATGCGACGCGCGAATATTGATGGGGGTCGCAGCCCTGGCGTGACCTCGACCGAGTCCGCTGAACTGCGCGAGGCCCGTAAGCGGATCCGCCTGCTTGAGCAGGAGAACGAGGTGCTGCGTCGAGCGGCGGCGTATCTATCGCAGGCGAACCTGCCGGGAAAAGGCTGTACCCGCTCGTGAAAGAGCTCGCCGCCGACGGGATTGCCGTCGCGTGTCGTGTCGGGTACTTCAGCTCTCGCGCCAGCCCTACTACCGGTGGCTGGCCAGCCCGGTCACCAATGCCAAGCTGGCCGCGGCGTATCGGGCGAATGCCCTGTTCGATGCCCACCGCGAGGACCCGAAATTCGGCTACCGATTCCTCGCCGGGGAAGCCGCCACCGTGGGTGAGTCGATGGCCGAGCGGACCGCGTGGCGGATCTGCCGCGACAACGCCTGGTGGTCGGTGTTCGGCAAGAAGCGAGGTCGTAACGGCCGACGACCGGGACCACCAGTCCACGATGATCTGGTCCAGCGCGACTTCACCGCCGAGGAGCCACATCGGTTGTGGCTCACTGGTATCACCGAACACCACACCCGTGAGGGCAAGCTCTATCTGTGTGCAATCAAGGACGTGCACTCAGGGCGGATCGTCGGCTACAGCATCGATTCCCGGATGAAAGTCCCGACTGGCCGTGGCAGCGTTGCACAGCGCGCTGGCCCGTCGTGGTGAGGTGGCCGGCTGCATCGTTCACTCGGATCGAGGGTCACAGCTCCGGTCGCGGAAATTCCTACACGCCTTGAATACTCACGGTCCAACGGGGTCGATGGGCAAGGTCGGGGCGTGAGGGGACAACGCAGCTATGGAGATCTTCTTCGCGCTCCTGCAACGCAACGTGCTCGACCGTCAACGCTGGGACACCCGTGAACAGCTACGGATCGCAATCGTCACCTGGATCGAACGGACCTACCACCGCCGGCGCCGGCCACCACATCGGCCGAGAATCAGACCCGGCGGCTGATGCGACTGGCCGGGGTCCGCGGAGTGCAGCGGGCAGCGAAGGCTTTCACCACCCGTCCCGACCCGACCACGGCCAGACCTACCGACCGAGTTCAGCGACAGTTTCGTGCCGATCGACCCAACCAGCTACGGGTCGTCCCAGCTATGGGTCGTCGACATCACCTGCGTGCGAACCTGGCAGGGCTTCGCCTACACCGAATTTGTCACCGATGCCTGCACCCGCGTGATCGTCGGTTGGCATGTTGCGGCTACCATACGGACCGAGCTGATCAGGCAGCGTCGGCCTTGGCGCACCGTCGAGCAGGTGGGGCTTGCCACCTGCGAATGGGTCTGGTGGTACAACCAACAGCGTCTACACGAAGCGCTCGACTATCAACCACCCACAGAGTTCGAGGCCGCCCTCAACGGCGCCTCAGCTATCTGCGAGTCGGCCGCCCCGGCCCTCGCAACCACATAGGAACTAAACCTGGGGTACTTCATGGTCTTGCGTCGACCAAATGAACCCCCAATACATATCGCTGGCCTATGCCGACCGGCTGATCGAGTTTAAAGTCGACCCCTCGGTCAGCACTGTGCGCGACTCCTCCGACAACACTCTCGCCGAAGCGTCAGGTACCGCGAGTGTCATTTGCCACGGTGAAGGGACCGCTGTGAGCTGATTTTTGCCATCGGGATGGGACCACCTGGATTGCCAGTTATGGGACCACCGGCGCGTTGCGCTGGTGGTCTCTTGTTTTGTCCGTTGGGCCTTGACCCCGGATCTTGGACACAGGGTGGGATTTATGCTGCGTGTAGAAGTGTAGCAGCGTAACGGTTTTCGTAGGTGAGTGGTGATTGGTGCCCGCACCACGAGTGTCTTCGGCGGTTGTTGTAACGCACGAGCCACCCAAAGACTTCACGCCGGCAGGTGAACTCATCGGGCCAGGACTGCTCATCTTGAAGGACCTCGCGTTTGAGCGTGGCGTTGAACGACTCGGCCATCGCATTGTCGGCGCTGGTGCCCACCGCTCCCATGGACTGGGTCACGCCGAGTTCAGCGCACAGGTTGGCGTAGGCCTTGCTGGTGTAGACCGAGCCGTGATCGGAGTGAAAGACCGCTCCCGACAACGACCCTCGCGTCTGTTGTGCCGCTTGCAAGGCATCGGCAACGAGATCGGTGCGCATATGATCGGCCACCGCCCACCCCGTCAACCGTCGGGAGTAGCAGTCGATCACCGTAGCCAGGTACAGGTTGGAGCCATCGGCGATCGGCAGATACGTGATATCGCCGACATACACCCGGTTCGTGGCGGGCGCGGTGAAATCGCGTTCCACCAGGTCAGGGACTATGCGATCGGCAGGTTCAGGGATCGTGGTGACCACACGACGGCGCCGCCGATAACCGACAATGCCGTGGGCGCGCATCACCCGCGCCACCCGTTTGTGATTGACCCGGTTCTCCAGCGCCACCCCATCGTTGAGTTCCGCGGTAATCCGCGGTGCACCACAGGTGCTGTCACCATCGTGAACCTCACGAATACGTTGCGCCAAAACATGATCAGCTTCCGCACGAGCCGCCCGGCGCGGGGCCGCCTTGCGCCAGGCGTAAAACGACGAACACGCGATCTCGAGGAGATCGCATAGCCACTTGACCGGGTAGGTGTCGAGGTGGTCGGCGACGAACTGGAAGCGGCTCACCAGTTCGTCTCCCCGGCGAAATACTTGGCCGCCTGACGCAAAATCTCCCGTTCGGTGCTCAGCTTGAGCTTCTCGCTACGCAGTGCCGCGTTCTCCCTCTCCAACCGTGCGATCTTGGCCTCAGCGCTTTCTGGCCCCACCACAGCGGGCCCATCGCCGTTGCGGGCCTTGAGCGGGCTGACCGCCCCGCTGCCATCGGCAGCGGTCTTGCGGCCGGTGCCGTAGCGCTCAAGCCAGTGACGCAACGTGCCGCGCTCGACCCCAAGATCGGCGGCGATACCGCGCACCGTGGCCCCGGGGGTCGACTCGTACAAGTCCACCGCGTCCTGACGAAACTGCTCTGAATAGTGTCTCCGAGCCATACCTTGATCATCTCGCTTCTCCCCGCGAACTGCGGGATTCAACGTGTCCAAGGTCCGGGGTCAGGTCCCGTTGACTCGGCCGTGACGAGCAGTCATGGAAGGGGCGGCGGCATGGGCTATCGGGAGGTTGCTGTGGAAGAGATCAGAGAAGTCCTGCGGTTGTGGCTGGGTCTGGCGGTGGGGTTACCGTCGCCGGGGCTGCGCACGATCGCCGCGCATGCGGGGGTGTCCGTGGCCATGAGAAAGTCCCCACTGGTGGGGGGTTGAGGTTCCCCCCGAACCGTAGAGGCATCGATAATGAGGAGCACGATGCCAGAGAAGCGGAAGAAGTACGACCGGGAGTTTCGTGATGGGGCGGTCCGGATCGTCGAGGAGACAGGTAAGCCG
>NZ_JBDZDJ010000047.1:0-8850 GCF_040049135.1 Gordonia sp. VNK1
ACATGGAGTACGTGCACGAACGCGGCGTCTACAACGACTTGCCCCTCGAGGAAATCCTGGCGGGCCTGCGGCATGCCTACGGCCCTCTGATCTTCTCGGGACGGCCAGCTCCGTCCGACGCATCCCGCGCATAGTGTGCGCTCCGGCGGGCTACCGCCGCAGGTCACTGCCCGCTCGAACACCCGTGCCACCACCTGTCGGCCAGATCCCGTCGCCACAGTGTCCACCACCACTAGGGAGACCATGACAATGTCCGAGTCATTGCTCGACACCTATCCACACCGAATGGGCGGCCATTGCGGCTCCAGCGCGATGCGCGACTTGATGGAGTGGTCGGGACTAGGCTTCGACGGGCCACCGAACGAGGGTCTGGTGTTCGCTCTGGGCGGAGCACTCTCGCTCACGTATGTTCGCACCGACGCCCTCGTGCCGCCGTTGTATCTGGTAGGACGTGGTCCTGACTTCGAGATGGACCTCCCCCGCCGTCTCGGCGCTACGGTGGAGGTCCGGTCCACCGACGATCCCCAGCTAGGGTGGGATCTCGTCCGCGACGAACTCGACCGCGGCCGGCCCGCGCTCGTGTGGGCCGAAATTGCTGAATTGCCCTACCTGCGCGTTCAGTTGCGCATGAGTCGCCACGATATCGTCATAGTGGGCTACGACAGCGACGCAGAAATCGCTTACGTCGCAGACAACGATCGCGTCGAAATTCAACAGGTTCCCTTCGACGCGCTGGCGCGAGCCCGACGCTCGATGACCTTCCCCGAGCCGACCCGACATACGCTCTTCCGCATTGACTGGCCCGAGGCGCTACCGTCAATCGCCGTCGTGGCTGCGGAGGCGTTCGCGCAATCTGCGGCATGCATGCGCGCGCCCGCAGGATCCACGATCGCCGGCCCTGTCGAACACTCGGGGACACACGGAATAGACGCAGCCCTAGCACTATCCTCTGACGTGGTGCTCTGGCATGAGCTGCCCTCCGACGTGCTCGAAGTCCACCTATTCAGTCTTGGTGCATTCATCGAGAAGGCAGGTACGGGTGGTGGCCTGTTCCGACGACTACTCGCGTGTGGCTGCGACGAGATCGCCCGACTGACCGGCGATGCTGCAACCAGCGACCTTGCCAGAGATGCTCACCGAGCGGCTGCAGCATGGACATCAGTCGCTCAGGCGGCCGTACACAAGGGCTCGACCGCTGCTACCCGGCTCGACCACGTCATCGAGGCCGCGGCGGTTCTAACTGACACTGAGTCGAGCCTTGCCACCTCACTGGACTCCGCCGCCAGATCCCTAAGGTCCGCCGTTTAGAAGAACTGCCAGCACCGCATCGGTGAGTGGCTGGCCCTAGCCCGGCCCTTTCGCATCTGGATCGACTGAGGTGGGTCGCTACCGGAGTCCGACGGGGTGAACCACGAGATCGTGGGCATCAGTTCCTACGAGTTGATTCGGTCCTACTGGTCGCGCCAGACCTGGGGCCTGACTGGCTCGCCGGCTTCATCACCGGGGGCGACGTGATGACACTAGATCAGGTGGTAGACGACGAGTCGTTCGACCCGCCCATCCGACACTTGGACAAGTGCTCCTCGCGATAAGGAACACAGTTGTGATCAAATACTGAGGGCGGAGACTGGGGCGGCACCGTCTCTCGCGAGCGGGATCAGTCTAGTCCGAGGCGAGTGGCGAACGCGGGGTCGCCGAAGGGTCTGTCTCTGCGGAAGCGAACGCCCACTGTGGCCGCAGCGCCGTCAATGATCCCCCACGACGTCTGATAAAGGTGCGCGGAGAACAGGTCCTTGCTCATTCCATTGAGCCGACCGTGATCGATCCACCATTGGGTAGCTGATAGGCCCGCCCCCAAGATGGAGGCCACTACGACGGCGACGAGGGACTCGTCGGCACCGACCGATTGGAGGCTACGGGCGAACTCGTCGGAAATAATATCCATTGCCGATCTCAGCTGATCCGCGGCCCCTCCCTCGCCGGACTCAGAATACTGAAACATGTGGTTCGTCATGAGGAAGCGGACGACCGCCGGATGCTCGTCGACCAATGACACGTATGCGGAGATCGCTGACCGGAAGAGCTCGTCGACGGAGTCCTGCTGTCCGGAGAGCAGAGTTGACTGTGCGGACTCCCACATCATCGAACCCAAACGTGCTGCCACAGCGGAATAGAGCCCAGCTCGGTCACCGAAATGGCGATAAAGCTTCGGCTTCGACGCCCCTGCCTCTTCCGCGAAGTCGTCCATGCTCACAGCGTCGCCAAACTTCTCGATCGCGCGTATTGCCGCGTCGACGAGTTCAGCCTTCACGATAGCGCGGTGGTCGTCCCAACGCGTGCTTCGTGCATCGCGCACACGACGTTGCACTTTCACCGGGGCTGCGGAGATTCGACGGACTACAGACATGACCCACCACGCTACCAGGATGGTTGACCGTCGCCCCAATAAGCACGTGGCGCACGCATGCAGTCGGCAGAGACATGGGTCGAAACGAGCTTCAAGCGGATCTGTCTAACCTGGCCACAGCTGAATTGAAGTCTTCAACGGCCTCTAGGTTGGACATGTGACCGACCTTGTCGAGAAGAGTGAATTCAAATAGAACGCCCTGCCGACCCAGTCGCGCTGCGAGATCCACCGAATGGGCCGCCGGGGTCAGTCTGTCGGCATCGCCCACGATGACCGCCGCCGGCACTGTCAGCGAGTCAACACCCCTGCTGACGTCGATTGTCGCCAAAACCGCACCCCACATCCCCCGCACCTGTGGTGGGCATCGCAACACGATGTCGGCGCACTCATCGATTACCTCGACAGTCGCGCCCGGGCCCAGGGTTCCGTAACGAATCAGGCGGCGAGACAAACGCGTGTCCTGCATCTCGGGTCCCGCGACCGCAAGACTAGCCGCGAAGGCCCGTTCAAGTCTCGGTCGTAGCTGGCGGGGAACTTTGAGTAACGTTGACCGATCCACCAACTGTGATGGCCCGGTGCTTGCCAGTACTACTCCGCGGGCCAGCTCCGACACCGAGGCTGGGTACTCAGCTGCCCAGCTCATGATGGACATACCTCCCATGCTGTGTCCGACCACGACAGCCTTGTCGGTGGGAGTGGCTACCGCCCGAACTACGGACTCCAAGTCATCGGCCAGAAGTCTCGCCGAGAACGGTACCCGGCCCCGGTCGCTCCACCCGTGTCCGCGTTGGTCGTAGACCACTACCCTATGCGTCGCCGCGAACTGTTCGATCTGTGGCCGCCAGAAACGCCCCTGACAGGCCCAGCCGTGACTAAAGACTAGAAGTGGAGCATCCCGGCCCGAGCCGAATTCCTGGGCGAACAACCTGGTTCCGTCGGAGGAGAGGACCTCGAGGTGCCGCGATCCTCGCGACTCGCTCGCTATCTCAGAGGTCATCAAAGCTCACCGTGACTGCATCCGTCAGCGGAAGTGCCTGACACGCAAGCCGTTCACCGTCGGCAATGTCATCTTCAACGAGGATGTGGTTTTGTGCCATTTCTACATCACCCTCAACCAGCTTGCATACGCACGCGCTGCAGGCCCCTTCTCGGCAGGAGTACGGGGCATTGTGACCTTGGGCCAATAGCACGTCGAGCAACGGAGTGTTGCGCGGCCACTCAGTCGTGATGGACTGCCCATTCAGATAGACCGTGGCGGTCGCCACACCATCGTCGTCACTGAGCTGACGCATCGTGGCTGTCTCGAATGGATCTCCGGTCAGTGACTGAAAGACTTCTCGATGTACCGAGGCGTGCTCAACACCGCAGGCCTCCGCCGACTTCTGAACCAGATCCATGAACGGCGCCGGACCACAGGTGTAGATCTGTGCACCGCGGTGCTCACGTATGGCGGATTCGACATCCTCAGGTGCCGGAATCCCCATAGCCGACTCCAACCAGTGGAAGACCGTGAAACGCTCGGGGAACTCGGAGGCGATCTGCGCCAGTTGGCCCTCGTACATGATCGACTCGGCATCGCGATTCGCGTAGAACAGTGTGACTTCGCCCCCGCCGCACACAAGCGCCGACTTAATCAGCGACAAGACCGGAGTGATCCCACTTCCTCCTGCAAAGAATAGAAAATCGACGTCGAGATTCTTAGCCGTGAAGTGCCCCGACGGCGGGAGGACGGTCAACTCCATTCCCGTCATCGCGTTGTCGCACAGCCAGTTCGATGCGTAACCGTTCTCCGTCCGCTTGATCCCGATCTCGAGACGGAAGTCCTCGACGTGAGGCGAGCTGCTCAACGAGTAGCATCGTGCGACATGACCGGTCCGATCAGATGGGATCTTCACGGTGATGAATTGCCCTGGGACATGCTTGAACTCCTCGACCATGGCATCGGGGATCTCGAACGAAATGGTGACGGAGTCTTTCGTTTCCTGGGTCACTTCTGAGACGCGCAAGGTGCGTGAGCGGGCTGCGGCAGCCGGACGTGCATCGGGTTCGACGGTCACTTGAGGATCCCCTGTCTACGTGCGACCGCGTAACCCGCCCGTGTCAGTGGCGCCGCGATGTCCTGGTAGCGGGGACCGATCACCCGTGCCACGAAGTCGAAACCGCGGGCGTCCGCACCGATCAACACTCGTGCCTTCTTCTTGTCCATACCTTTGAGGATTGTCGCCGCTGCTTTATCCGGGGTGCTTCGTGCGATCCTGTCGAACAGCGAGGCGACAGTCGCGGTGTCTGCCCCCATGGCGGAAACGCCTCGGGCATTGTTGACGATGTTGGTTTTTACACCCCCCGGGTGCACACATGTCACTGTGACCGGGTATCGACTGATTTTCATCTCCTGTCGGAGCGCCTCGGTGAAGCCTCTGACGCCGAATTTCGCGGCATTGTATGCGCTCTGGCTGGGGATTCCGATCAAGCCGAAGACGCTCGACGTGTTAATGAGATGTCCGTCCCCGGACGCGATCAGGTGAGGCAGAAACGCCTTCGACCCGTTAACGACTCCGCCAAAGTTGATGCCCATGAGCCAGTCGAAGTCTTCCCAGGTCATGTCGACCACGTCGACGCCCAAGGCCACGCCGGCGTTATTGAACACCATGTCGACGTGGCCCGACTCTGACCGCACTCCGTCGGCATAGTCCTGAAACGCACTGCGGTCCGCAACGTCTAGTACGGCGGCGGTTACCGTCGCCGCATACGTGGTGCGGCAAAGTTCTGCAGTCTCCTTCAAGTGCATCTCATCAATGTCGGACAGTGCCAGTGCGGCACCTCGCTCCGCCAACTGGAGTGCCAGAGACCGACCGATCCCTGACGCGGCACCGGTGATCACTGCCACCTTGCCTGTGTAATCATGCCGGTCAGAATTGCTCACTGTCGTCTCACCATTTCTACGAATCGTGTCTCTCCGTGCGTTCGGGCTCAGGCGATGTCGTACTCAGCGGGGTCGAAATCTTTTGTGGCGCGCCAGTACTGCCATGTGAAGCCCGGCCACACGGTCCGGTTGACGCCCTGCGAGTCGAGATACCAACTCGTGCAGCCGCCGTTGGTCCACACTCCCTTGGCCAGCTTCCGCTGGATGTCGGTGTTGAACTGTTCTTGCACGGACGGGCGTACGTCAACCTTCTCAGCGCCTCGGCTTTCTACTGTGTCGATGGCCTTCATGATGTATTTGATCTGTTGCTCGATCATGAACACCACTGAGTTGTGGCCGAGGCCCGTGTTGGGTCCGAGGAGGAAAAACAGGTTGGGAAAACCCTTGGTCGTGATGCCCAGGTGCGTGTTAATCCCCGTCTGATGCCAGTGGGACGGGAGATCCTCGCCAGTGGCACCTTTCAGGGCGAGCTGATCGAAACCATCAGTCACGTGAAAACCGGTCGCATAAATAATTACGTCGATGAGGTGCTCGACGCCGTCTGAGGTGATGATGGAATCAGCGGTGACCCTCTCAATCCGATCGCTGATGACGGTGGTGTTGGGCGCCGCAAGTGCAGGGTAATAGTCGTTTGACCCCAGAATTCGCTTACAGCCGATGCGATATGACGGGGTCAGTTTCTTGCGTAGTGCCGGATCAGAGATGGAGCGTTCAATGTTCCACCGAGCGACCCGTTCGATTGGCCGCATAAGGTTGGAGTGACCGTTGAGGCCGAAGGCTAGGCTCTCCGCACCCCAGTACACCGACCACCTGGCGATACGACGTGCAATCGGGAGTCTGCTCAGAAGAGTCCGCAGGGCCGGCGGAACGGTGAAATTCTTGCGGGGTAGGACCCAGGCAGGGGTTCGCTGGAAGACCTTGAGGGACATGGCCTCCTTCTGTACGAACGGCACAAACTGGATAGCGCTGGCACCAGTGCCGATCACGGCGACACGCTTGCCCTCCAGATCCACCGAATGATCCCACTGTGCGGAGTGAAACGCTTCGCCTTTAAAGTCCTCAATCCCCGAAATTTCGGGAAAATTGGGGATATGCAGCGCACCGACTCCTGAAACTACGAACTGAGCAATGTACTCACGTCCGGACTCAGTACGCAGGTGCCACCGCGACTCTGACTCGCTCCAGTATCCGGAAACCAACTTCTGACCGAAATGAATCTTTTGTGTCACGCCGCGCTTGTCCGCGACGTCTTGTAGATACCGCTCAATTTCTGGTTGTGACGACCACACCTTCGACCAGCTACCTCGACTTTCGAATGAGTACGAGTACATCAGCGACGGGACGTCACATGCACAGCCCGGATAGGTATTGTCGCGCCAGGTTCCACCGACGGAGCTTGCCTTCTCCAGGATTAGAAAGTCGCTGTACCCGCGACGTCTTAGCTGTGCGGCCATCCCGAGACCAGAGAACCCGCTTCCGATGATCAGAATCTTGGTCGAAATCGGGTCGTCGGTTGAGTCGGTTTTGGCGGCGGCGCGCGAGGCGCGCCGGGTAGTTGAAGATGCCATGTTTATGCTTTCTCCCTCGTGGGTTCGTTGGCACAACACATCACCTGCGCACAGTGGCAGCGGGTGATCTGTTGAGGCGGAAGTGATCGCGAAGCCATCGAGAATGCTCCGCACAGGTCTAACTGATGTCGACCGTGACGGCTCGGCCGCGTGAACGGAGATCAGCGGAGATCGTCGGGAAGGCTCCGCGTCGCGCGCCACATGGCCATTGTGAACTTGCCTTCCAGCATTCCCGCCTCATGGAAGAACCGAATCATGGGCTCCGACATGAACTGCAGGTTGGTCCGATAGTTTGGGCTGGTTTGTTGTGCCCATACGCCACGCCAGCGGCTAATTCCCACTGCGGGGTACACTTTCGGATTAATGAGCAGCGGGTACGCCAGGTTCGCGATGACGGCAAGCACCCCTCGGTGCCAAGCGCGCGTCGCCTTACGTCGACGCTGCATGCCTTCGATCATCTCCAGTCGCGCAAAGGTAATGTGACGGGCTTCCTCGAGGACATGGATCTTCATGAGCTGGCGAAGCTGAGGCTGCATACTTGGGTCGTTCATCGCCTCGCGCTGGGCGCGGTCCAGGATTTCCTCGATCAGCAGCGTGGCTCCGGACACCGACGGTCCGAGCGGGACGAAATGCAGGATCTTTGCGAAGCTCAAGAAGCCCTTAGGGAGCTTGTAAGGGGGCACGCCTGTTTTGTTAATGAGGCGCGCGAACATAGTGGAATGGCGGGACTCATCGCCGATTTCTGTTAGCGCGTATAGGGACTTCTGATCGGTTAGGGCCCCCTTTGCCGACATGCGCAGGAGCGCCGAACTCAAGAGGTTCTCTGCGTAGATGCCGAAACTGAGGATGCTCACGATCTCGTGGCGTCCCAGCTCGCGACGCTGCTCCTCGGTCATCTTGTTCCATAGTTTGGTGCCGTATAGCGACACCCGGTGCTCTGGCAGAAAGTACTTGCCTTCCTCCCAGGGCGACTCCCAGTCGATGTCGATCTCCGCGTCGTAGAACTTCTCCGCGGAAGACCGCAACAGACGACCTGCAGATCGTTCCATGTCGACGGGCTTGCGCCCGTTCACCCGGGCCATGCCCTCCTGTGAAAAGTCGGGCTTGATATGGGCATCCTGCACGGTCATGTCTTCTCCTCGGTCGTTCAAGGCTGGGAGTCGGGGCCTGGCGCCCAGTACCCATTACTCGCAGTATCTGGTACTGCTAGTATCCACGAACCGCGTTATTTGTCAACGCTCAATGCGAAGAAGGTAGGGCTGCATGTCTGACGACCATGACCTCGACTACTCCGGCGAAGGAACCCTGGTGTGCCGTGGGACGGAGATCCATGTCGAAGCGAAAATAAGAGGTTATTTCCAGCCGCTGAACGGCTTATACACCTGGTATGGCCGGATTCAGAAGAATGATGAGCTCGACGGGCTCCTGAAAGGCGCCCGCGCGATCGCTGTATTTACGACCGCTGAGGGGCGGGCGGAGTGTGTCGTCGGGGATCCCGACTTCTGGGGCCGATACCGCATCTCAGGTAAGAGCACCCCCCCATACCACCTGCCCACCACTCTCGAGGAGGTCGAAGACATGGCCGAGCACCACCACAAGTGACAATCATCCACCGCACGGACGTTCGCCAGACGGATCCGAACGATTGGGTCGCCCACTTCAGGTCGAGAGGATATTGCACATGGTGAGTTCGTCTCCCATTCGAACCCGCTCGTCGAGAGGGGGCGAGAAACTCGGCGAATACAGTCCGACCCTTGAGCGGGTTGCATGGTTTACCCTCCGCCGCAAAGGGATTGTGACGCTGGTTTGGCTCGGTGCCGCTATCGGCTTAGTACTACAGCCGTAGATCGCGGGTTGTGAGGTTGCGCGGCGTGTTTGCGCTGGTGGGAGCGGCTGCCGGGGCATGATTTGTGGTTTGTGAAGACAACAAAAACACCCGCGGCAGCCGCGGG
>NZ_JBDZDJ010000048.1:0-6800 GCF_040049135.1 Gordonia sp. VNK1
GCTACCGCACCGTCACCATCCAAGCCGGCGAACAGACCCTCACCGCCGCCGATCCACTACCCGACGGCCTCCGCGAAGCGATCATCGCGATCCGAGGTGGACACTAAATTGAGCCAAGTCAGGCCCGAAGCCGCAGCTTGACAACTTAACGCCCTGGGATGTCTCGACCAACGGAAGGGGGCGGCTCGACCAACGGAGAGTGGACCGGCTCGACCAACGGGAAGAGGCGGCTTGATTAGCGGGAAGAGGCGGCTACTCGACCAACTCGGTCGAGGTGGTCTCGATATTCGGGGGCTCGCGCCGCGCGGGCCGCATCGTGACTTCCAGGACGATCAGCACCAGTATCGCGATCGCCACGGTCCAGATGACGACCAGACCGGTCGGGTAGTTCCAGAACATCAGGATCAGGGCGCCGACGGCGACCACCGTGATGCGCAACGGGATTCGTGCCTGCCAGAGTGTGTGTTCGAACGCGTTGGGGGGCCGCTGCGTACGCTTCGAGTCGAGGGCGCCGACACCACGGGTGAAGGCGCGTCGGGTGGCCAGCGCCGAACGGGAGCCGCCGGCGAGGTACGCGGCGATCGTCACGACGAGGGCGAGGACCGCGACGGCGCGCAGGGCGAATCGCAGCGGCGCGATGACGGTGTCGAAGATCGCCTGGGCGGCGTCGGGGGCCAGGACGTCGGCGGGAACCTCGTTGAGGTAGATCGTCCGGCCGACGAGGATGCCGATCGCCAGCAGCAGCATGCTGAACAGGATGGTGAGACCCACGATCGCGGTCATCCGTAGTCGCCGACCGGAACCGATCAGGGCGATGGCGGCGAGGGCGCAGGCGATGCCAATCGCCGGCAGCACTGTCGACACCTTGTCCAGTGCGTTCACCCAGCGATTGGCCTTGGCCAGATTCGGCGACCGGAAGATCACGAACTCCTTGTCGACGTTCGGGATGTTGGTGACGAAGGCGAAACCGCGCTGCTCGAGCCGATCCTTCACCTGGGTGATGATCGGGCCGAGCTGGATGCTGATGGTGCCGTCGGGGTCGATCTCAACGGCGTCGCGATTGGTGTTGCCGGTCACGGCCGCCACCACACGCTGATGGGCCGCACGGTTCGCCGAGACCCATAGATCCCGGAAGGTCGGCGACCGGACGAAATCGGTGACGGTCTGGTGAACGAACGATTGTGCCTGCGAAGCGATGACCGGCGCGAGCCCGACCAACGCACTGTCGAGGCGGGGTCGCTCGGCCGGGGTCAGATCGACGAGTTGCTGCAGCGCCGCCGTCGTCGTCCCCTCGACGTCGACCTGATCGTTGATCTGGTCGGTGACGATGGTGATGACCTGGTTCTGCACCGCGGTATTCGACGCCAGAGGCGCGACGGTATTCACGTAGTGATCGGTGTCGAGGATCTGGCTGGGCACGAAGTGGGTGGTGACCGACAGGATGGCGCACACCGCCACCAGGAGCAGCAGGATGCCCGAACCGATCCGGCGCCACAGCAGTCCGGACGGTGCCTTCGAAACCGTGGTGGGCGTCTCCTCCAGCGCGGCAACCTGCGCCCTCAGCTGATCGAGTTCCGCACGTTCGTCGGAGTCAAGGGGACGTGGCTCCTCCATCGTCATGCGTCGACGATCCCATGCGGTGCACCGATGGCGCACCACCCGGATCGGATGGGTCACGAAGGGCGGTTCAGCCGGCGGAGATACCTCCGGCCGTCTCCCGTACCGGACACTCGGTCCGGGTGTAGATCGTCGGCATGCACAGGTTGCAGTGAATGCACTGCGACGTGGTCGCCGGTTCGGCCTGAATCCGTTGTGGTAGATCGGGTTCACGAAGCAGGGCGCGGCCCATCGCGAGGAAGTCGAATCCCTCGGCGAGAGCCGAATCCATCGTGGCCCGGTCGGTGATGCCGCCGAGCAGGATGATCGGCAGATCCACGGCCTCGCGCAGCCGCCGGGCGAGGGGGAGTAGGTAACCCGGCTGATACTCGTACCGCTTGAGGAAGAACGGTCCGGCCGCCTGGAGCCCCCACTTCATCGGACCCCGGAAGGCGCTCGCGAACGCGGCCCGCGGTGCCTCACCGTGGAACAGGTACATCGGGTTGAGAAGTGAACTGCCGGCGGTCGGTTCGATGGCGTCGATGAAGCCGTCCTGCTCGAAGAGCCGGGCCACCTCGCAGGCCTCGTCGACGTTGAAGCCGCGCCACCTGCGCGCCGGCGCACCCACCGCGCCGACCCCGTCGTACATGTTGAGTTTCGCCCAGACCGCGACCTCGCTGCCGACCTCCTCGCGGACCGATTCGAGAACCTCCCGGGCGAAACGCGCCCGGTTGACCAGTGCACCGCCGTATCCGTCGCGTCGCCGATTCAGCATCGGCGACAGGAAGCAACTGATCAGATAGTTATGGCCGCAATGGATTTCGAGTGCGTCGAAGCCGGAGTCCACAGCGATACGAGCGGCGCGTCGGAACACCGAACGCAGTCCGGCGATGTCCTCGACGGACGGCGCGTGTGTCATCGACATCCCCATCGGCGCCGGAATCCGGGAGGGAGCAAGGGCTCTGGCGCCGTTGGAGATCGAGTTGGCCACCGGTCCGGCATGTCCGAGTTGGGCGGCGGCCAACGCTCCCTCGGCGTGGATCGCGCCGGTCAGTTGCGTCAGTCCCGGTGCGGCGTCGGGGCGCAACCAGATCTGATGGCGGTCGGTACGGCCCTCGGGGGAGATCGCGCAGTAGGCGACGGTGCTGATTGCCACCCCGCCGGCGGCGACCTCCCGGTGGAAGTCGATGAGGTCGTCGGTGACCAGCGCATCGGGAGTGCGGCCCTCGAAGGTGGCGCATTTGATCAGCCGGTTCCGCAGACGCAGGGGGCCGAGCGTGGCGGGAGCGAAGGGATCGGGAACGGCAGTCATGATGTCTCCTCGATGGGTGCGCCCAGGCCGGCGACGACGAAGCCTGCGAGAGCTGTGACCGCCCCCGGCGACAGGGGTCTGCTGCCGCCGAAACGCGTGAGAATGAGGGTGAAGGCCAGGGCCCAGCGTTGCCGGGCCGCGCGTGCGTCGAGACCGGGGGTGATCGCGAGCAGCAGATCGGTCCAGTCGTCAAGCCGGAACCACGGGCGCGACCATCCGGCCTCGGGATGATCGTCGACGAAGCGGGTCAGCAACCGCAGATGCAGATGTCCGGTCGGATCGGCCTGCAGGCGCACCAGTGGGTCGATGATGAGCTCGACGATCGCGGCGATGCTCGTCGTCGACGGATCGAGGCGATCGAGCGGGTCGGCCCAGATCGGACCGAGCCGGTGTTCCAGCAGGGCGGTGAACAGGTCGTCCCTGGTGCCGAAGTGATAGTGCACCGCAGCGGGATTGGCTCCGGCGGCCGAGCAGATCGCCCGCACCGACACGGTCTCGAACCCGTCGGACAGGAACAGGGTTTCGGCGGCGGTGAGCAGTCGCTCACGGGTCGTCGCCGAACGTGTCGGGGCCATGGCAACTGATCCAAACACATCCCCATCATCGTTTCAATCATTGATTGAAACCTGTTTCGATTACCGGCCGGTACCGGGGACGTCATGCGCGATGATCAGGCACCGACGTAGGGTGGTCGACGTGGCTGAACACTTTCAAACAGTTGTCCTGGGTGCTGGTCCAGGTGGGTACGTGGCCGCGATCCGGTCCGCCCAGCTGGGCATGAAAACTGCCGTCATCGAAGAGAAGTACTGGGGCGGTGTCTGCCTCAACGTCGGATGCATCCCATCCAAGGCGCTTCTCCGCAACGCCGAACTCGCCCACATCTTCAACCATCAGGCGAAGACCTTCGGAATGTCCGGTGACGTCTCGTTCGACTTCGGCTCGGCGTTCGACCGCAGCCGCAAGGTCAGTGACGGCATTGTCAAGGGTGTCCACTTCCTGATGAAGAAGAACAAGATCACCGAGATCGACGGCTACGGCGTCTTCACCGACGCCAAGACCATCGCCGTCGGCGATCGCGAGATCACCTTCGACAACGTCATCATCGACACCGGCTCCACCGTCAAACTGCTGCCCGGCGTGGAGCTGTCGGACAACGTGGTGACCTACGAGACGCAGATCCTCACCCGCGAGCTGCCCTCCTCGATCGTCATCGTCGGCGCCGGCGCCATCGGCATGGAGTTCGGGTACGTGCTCGCCAACTACGGCGTCGACGTCACCATCATCGAATTCCTCGACCGCGTGCTGCCCAACGAGGACGTCGACGTCTCCAAGGCCATCGCCAAGGAGTACAAGAAGCTCGGCGTGAAGGTGCTCACCTCCACCGGTGTGCAGACCGTCACCGACAACGGCGACAGCGTCCGCGTCACCTACAAGGACCCCAAGGGCAACGACGGCGAGATCACCGTCGACAAGGTCCTCATGTCGGTCGGTTTCGCTCCCCGCGTCGACGGTTTCGGTCTGGAGAAGACCGGTGTCGAACTCACCGACCGCGGTGCCATCGCCATCGACGACCACATGCGCACCAACGTCGAGGGCATCTACGCCATCGGCGACGTCACCGCCAAGCTGCAGCTGGCCCACGTCGCCGAGGCGCAGGGCGTCGTCGCCGCCGAGACCATGGCCGGCGCCGAGACCATGACCCTCGGCGACTACCGGTTCATGCCGCGGGCCACGTTCTGCCAGCCGCAGGTGGCCTCGTTCGGGCTCACCGAGGCGCAGGCCAAGGACGAGGGGTACGACGTGAAGGTGTCGACCTTCCCGTTCAGCGCCAACGGCAAGGCGCAGGGTCTGGCTGAGACCGCCGGCTTCGTCAAGCTCGTCACCAACGGTGAGACCGACGAACTGCTCGGCGGACATCTGGTGGGCGACAACGTCTCCGAGATGCTGCCGGAGCTCACCCTGGCCCACAAGTGGGACCTCACCGCCAAGGAACTCGCCCGCAACGTGCACACCCATCCGACGATGAGTGAGGCACTGCAGGAGACGTTCCACGGCGCGATCGGGCACATGATCAATCTGTGATCCGCGCGCCCGGACGCGCTTGCATGGCGCGATCGGGCACATGATCAACCTGTGATCATGACCAACCCATAGCGAAAGCTCCGATACGACAACGCGGTTCGTCCCCGAGGACGAACCGCGTTATCGTTTCTCCAGCGACCGATCAGTGGGAACCAGCGGTGGCCGAAGCGAAGTCGACCTTCTCGGTGAGCGTGTAGGGTCGCTCGATGCCGAGCTCGCCGAGCACCGTCTCATACACGGGTCGCGTTCGGCTGGTGTTGATCTCCACCGTACCGATGGAGTCGTGGATACCGTCACGCAACAGCTTCCGGCCCACGAGGTGCAGACGCACGTCACAGGCCTGGTCCTTGGCCGGGTTGATGAACGCGACGTTCCCCGCAGTAGATGGTGTTCTCGCCGGGCAACAGGTGCGACAGCTGGGCGAGCGTCGTCAACCCGCCCACGCCCGAATCGATCACCCCGATGGGGAGCCCTCGGTCAGCATGACTGCCGCTTCACGCGTTGATGCTCGTCGCGGCCTGCGCCTTCTGCGCGGCCCCGAGTTGTTCGAGGAGCTTGAACGACAGGAAGGTCATCGGGCCCTCGTCCTCGAAATGCTTGGCGACGTTGCCGGCGATACCGCCCTCCAGAGAGAGTTTGCCGATGAGATCCAGCTTGAGTTGCGGCGAACCCTCACTGAAGTCGAGGTCGGCGAGATCCACCCAGACGACGTTGGGCCGGGTCGTCGACTCGTACACATAGCGCTTGTTGGTCAGGTCGAGCACCACCTGCCAAATGGTTTGCGACGCATCGGGTTTGCCGGGATCGGGGATGCGGAACGGTTGCGCCGCATTGCGGATGACGCTGAACATGCTCGCGATGGATTCCAGCTGCGACTTCGGCTGCGGCAGTCGGGTGGCGTAGAAGGCGGCGCGGGCAAATCGGTGCTCCGCCATGGTGTCACCCGGCAGCAGTTGGTCGCCGCCGAGGCCTTCCCAGCGGCCGAGGAGTTCGAGCTGCTGATCGTAGGTGGGCGAGTTCGTCATCACGTGGTACTTGGAGCTGTGGTAGATCTTCGCCTGCCCGTCGATGTACTCGATGATCGCCGAGTCTCCGGTGGCGTCGTCAAGTGCGAGGTGGATCGTCGGCGGGTTGCCGCCGGTCGGATCGGGCATCTGGATGACCTGGACGTCGGTCTTCTCGATCCACTCGACGACCTCGGCGACGGTGGCGTAGTTGTCCAGGAAGTACTGCAACCAGACGGCCTGACTCAGGGCCGGCCGCGACTCGTCGAGCTCACCGTAGGTGGACTCCGCCAGCCAGAGGATGTGCCCGCCCAGGCCTGCTTCGTTGATGCCGTCGACGGAGATGATGTCGAAGGCCGCCGCGATCACGCTGCCGTACTTCGACGTCCAGGTCAGCTCGCCCTTGACGCCGTCGTCACGGGTGACGCCTCGGGGCTGCTTCCACAGATTGGTCATCAGATCCTTGTGGAAATCCATATTGCGGCCGACGACGACCGCGCCATTGGCGTCGGGCCAGATTACGCGTGTACACATGGGTCATCTCCTTCGTGCGCAAATGCGCATCGGTGTACGTGACAATGTCAATTCTAGTGCTGTGAAAATAACGGCTGATGACCTTCGACGTCGCCCAAAGTCGGTGCACACAACCGACTTTCTCGTCCGTGAATGTCATCGACATGAAACCTGACTTGGCTCAATTTAGTGTCCACCTCGGATCGCGATGATCGCTTCGCGGAGGCCGTCGGGTAGTGGATCGGCGGCGGTGAGGGTCTGTTCGCCGGCTTGGATGGTGACGGTGCGGTAGC
>NZ_JBDZDJ010000049.1:0-6620 GCF_040049135.1 Gordonia sp. VNK1
ACCCTGAGTAATCACCGGAGGCCTCCTGAGTCTGCAATGTGGCTCTACCAGTGTGTTCTGGCAACCCACGTCTTGACTTGCAGCTCGAGGCCTTCGGCCCCGAACCTCCTCATACCGTCTAGGAGCGCGGTGTCCGCTTGGCCGGCGCCTTCTTGGCGGCGGTCGTCTTCTTGGCCGCGGTCTTCTTGGCCGGAGCTTTCTTGGCCGGAGCTTTCTTCGCGGCCGTCGTCTTCTTCGCAGCGGTCGTCTTCGCCGGAGCCTTCTTCGCGGCAGTCTTCTTGGCGGCGGTTGTCTTCTTCGCGGCGGTTGTCTTCTTGGCCGGCGCCTTCTTCGCGGCGGCCGTCTTCGCCGGAGTCTTCTTCGCGGCCGGTGTCTTCTTCGCAGCGGTCGCCTTCGCCGGGGCCTTCTTCGCGGCCGTCGTCTTCGCCGGTGCCTTCTTCGCCGCGGTCGTCTTGGCCGGAGCCTTCTTCGCCGCGGTCGTCTTGGCCGGAGCCTTCTTCGCGGCCGTCGTCTTGGCCGGAGCCTTCTTGGCGGCCGTCGTCTTGGTCGGAGCCTTCTTGGCCGGAGCCTTCTTGGCTGCCGCCTTCTTGGCCGCCGGCAACTCCGGAGTCGCAGCGGCCGAACTCATTCCGACGCCGCGGGCCGCGCGTTCGCCGACGAGCCGGGTCTGGGTGGCGATGGTGCCCAGTGCGTCTTCGGTGAGCGCGACCGCGTCGGTGTACACCTTCTCGAGTTTGGGAAGGTTCTCCTCGACCAGCGGTTGGGACTTGAGTTTGCCGAGGACCTCTTCGCTGCGCTCCGACAGCGACGTGAGCAGTGCGGCCGCGACAGCGAGGTAGGCGTCGGCCACCTTGCGAAGTTCTTCCGGGGTGAATCGGGCGCGCAGTTCGTCGATCTCCTCGGGCAGTTCGATCGGCAACGACGACAGCTTCGCCTTCGCCTCCTCGAATGCGGCGAGCGCGGCGGACAGAGCGTCGTCGACCTTCGACTGCGCACCCTCGACGGTGTCGGTCAGTCGGGCCTGGGCATCGTCACGTGACTCCGACAGCTTTTCCTGGGCGACGCCGATCGATTCGAGGACCTTGGTTTGCGCCTCGTCGACGGCGTCACCGATCTTCGCCTGCGCCTGCTCGGTGGCGGCCTCTCCCCGTTCGCGGAACTCGGTCAGCAGCGCCGACACCTGGCCGAGTGCGGTGGACAACGGATTCTCGGACATGCTCCTCCTGCGGTGGTGTCAGTCTGTCGAGCGATCACTCATGTGGGTCCGCCCCGGCGGCGTCGTCGACGCCGGCGGCATTTTCCTTTCGGAAGGATTCGTAGATCTCGAGCAACATCTGTTTCTGACGCTCGCTGATGGAGTCGTCGGCGATCAACGCGTCCCGCACCGGGCTGGCCGGTCGTTCTTCGAGGATTCCGGCCCGAACGTACAGCACTTCGGCCGATACCCGCAGGCCCTTGGCGATCTGGGCGAGTACGTCGGCCGACGGTTTCCGCAGGCCCCGTTCGATCTGCGACAGGTACGGGTTGCTGACGCCGGCCCGCTCGGCGAGTTGCCGGAGTGACACCTCGGCCGACAGTCGCTGCGATCGGATGAAGGCACCGATGTCCTGTGCGGCGGTGGCCACCGCATCCGAGGCGACGGCGGTGACCGCTTCGACGGTCTGCGTCACGCCACCCACGTCGTCACCGGCCGAGGTGTCCTCGTCCGGGGCGTCTGCTGCGTCGGGTGCCGGTTCGTCGCTCACTGGAGCCAGTATCGACTCAGGTGCTAACTAGTGCAAGCACTGCTGCATGCGGTCGTCGCCGGGTCAGTGGAAGATCAGCACCGAGATCGTGTAGATCGCCAGCCCGGCGAGCGAGCCGACGACGGTGCCGTTGATCCGGATGAACTGCAGGTCACGGCCCACCTGCAACTCGATCTTGCGGCTGGTGTCCTCGGCATCCCAACCACGCACCGTCTCGGTGATCACCGAGATCACCTCACGCGAGTAGTTCACGGCGACGTGATTGGCGACACGTGCGACCCACCCGTTCATCTTCTCCTGGAGGGGCCGATCGTCGCGGATGCGCCGACCGAGATTGATCGCCGCGTCGGCCAATGTGTTGCGCAGGGTGCTGTTGGGGTCGGCGAGCATCTGTTCGATGACGGCCTTGCCGGTGTTCCACGCCGTCGACGCGGCGTCGGCCACCTCGTCACTGCCGATCAGTTCGTGTTTGATGGCCTCGAACTTGGCGACCATCTCCGGGTCGTACTGCAGGTCGTGGGCGAACTGCTCGACGAACTGATGCATCGAGCGCCGCATCTCGTGATTCGGGTCGCTCTTGACCTTGTAGGTGAAATCGACCAGCTCGCGGTAGATCTTGTCGCCCATCAGTGTGGTGACGAACTTCGGTTTCCACGCCGGGCCGACATCGCTTTCCACGACCCGGTCGATCAGCGCCTGACTGCCCAGTGCCCAGTCGTGCGCTCGATCGCACAGCAGCTGGAAGACCGGTTCCAGACGCTCCTCGTCGATCAGCTGATGCAGGATGCGGCCGATCGGTGGCGCCCATTCGGGCTCGGCGGCCCAGCGCAGTGCGGCCTGGATGAACTGCTCGATGTCCTCGTCGCGCAACATCTCCGAGGCGAGTTTGATGGCGCGCGCGGCCTCGTCGGAGACACGTGGCGCGTTGGCCGGATCGGCGAGCCAGGTGGCCACCCGCCGGGGCAGGTCGAGTTGCTCTGCGCGTTCCTCGATCACGGCCGGGGTCATGAAGTTCTCTTCGATGAACCCGCCGAGCTGATCGCCGATGTCGTCCTTCTTCTTGCGGATCAACGCGGTGTGCGGGATGGGCAGACCCAACGGATGACGGAACAGTGCGGTGACGGCGAACCAGTCGGCGAGCGCGCCGACCATTCCCGCCTCCGACGCCGCGCGGACATATCCGACCCAGGCGGCGACGGCGTCACCGTCGCGGTTCTCGAGGTAGCGGGTGAACAGATAGATCACCGCGGCCACACCCAGCAGGCTGGTCGCGATGATCTTCATCTTGCGCAGTTCGCGGCGACGGCGCTCGTCGCCGGAGGAGCCTCCGGCTGCGAAGCCCGGCGAGTTGGCAGGCTTTGCGTGACGCCCCCCGGACGCGGCATGACGACCCGCGACGTCCCGACTCAGTGTTGACACCCATCCAGTCTTACCTATCGGCACCGACTACTCTGACCGGGTGATGGCAAATCGCCCCAACCCCGCGTCGGCGGCTCGTGCGGCGGTGTCGGCGGCGGCGAATGTGACGCGCGGCTTCGAGCAGGCCATCCTGGGCGCATCCGGCGACGACCGGGTCAAGCCGGACGGCCGGCGGCAACGCTGGGAAAAGCACAAGCAGGCCCGTCGCACCGAACTCACCGACGGCACCATGGCCGCGATCCGGGAACTCGGCGCCGATGTCGGCATGGACGAGATCGCCGGGCACATCGGTGTCTCCAAGACCGTGCTCTATCGCTATTTCAGCGACAAGAACGACCTCGGGGTGGCCACGACCATCCGGTTCTTCGAGACCACCCTGATGCCGCGGTTGACCGAGACGATCACCGACGACGTCGACGAGTACACCCTCACCCGCACGGTGATCAGCGTGTACGTGCACGCCGTCGCCGACGAACCCGAGTTGTATCGCTTCGCCATCTCCGCGTCGCCGACGTCGTCGGTGACCTCGGCGGAGTCGGAGAAGCTGGTCGCCCAGTTGCTGACCGCGACCATCATCATGCGTCTGGACGAACGGGGCGGCGACACCGCGGGCGCCCAGGTATGGGCCTACACCCTGGTGGGCGGCATTCAGCGGGCCGTCGACTGGTGGATGGCCGATCATCCGATCGCCGTCACCGAACTCATCGACTACCTCACGATGATGGTGTGGAGTTCGATCGTCGGAGTCGCCGGGGTGAACGGCTCCCGTGAGGCATTCATGACGGCGCCGCCGCCGCTGCCCGATCCCCTGGCCGACGCCGCCGCATCGGAGGCCGAGTGACCGAGCGTCGCGTCGCCCTGGTCACCGGCGGAAGCCGGGGCGTGGGACGGGGTGTGGCCACCGCGCTCGTCGACGCCGGGTGGACGGTTTATGTGACCTCGCGTCGCGGCGTAGGCCCCGACGGCACCCACGCACTGGCCTGCGATCATCGCGACGACGCGGCCGTCGCCGAGGTCTTTGCGACGATCTCCGGCGCGGCCGGGCGCCTGGATCTGCTGGTGAACAATGCGTGGGCGGCGCCGAAGGGATTCGGCGGCTTCTCCGAGCCCTTCTGGAAGCGCCCGGTGTCGGATTGGGACACGCTGATCGGTGTCGGCCTGCGCGCCCACTACGTCGCGTCGGTGCATGCGGCGCGGGCGATGGTCGACGCCGGGTCGGGTCTGATCGTCAACATCTCGTCGTTCGGTTCCCGTGGGCATCTGCATTCGGTGCTCTACGGCATGAGCAAGGCCGGGCTGGACAAGATGGCCGCCGACATGGCGACCGAACTCGAGGGCACCGGCGTCACCGCGATCTCGTTGTGGCTCGGCCTCATTCGCACCGAGTTGCTGCTCTCGCTCGGGGTCGACGAGTTCGCCGGTTTCTCGCTGAGCCGCGCCGAGGACCCGGAGTTCGTCGGTCGGGTGATCGCCGCGTTGGCCGACGACCCGGCGTTGGCGTCGCTGAGTGGACACACCGTCATCGGCGCCGAGTACGGACGCGATCACGGGATCGTCAACAACGATGGTGCACAACCCGATTCGCACCGCGAAGCGTTCGGCGGCGGCGGACTGTATCCGCCGAAGTGAACGCCCACCTCCCCACCGCCCGGTAGGCTCTCCCCCACGTCGACGAGGAGGTCGTGAGGCAATGGGCAAGAACGGCAACAAGAACGGGCACGCGAAGTCCCCGAAGTCCACGACCGGCTGGTCCGCGCCGCCGACCACCGCCCTCCGGGTCGCCCACACCGGACCGATCGCCGCCTTCGACGCCGACTCGACCCCCGGATTCGACGGTGACCGCGAACTCGGCGAGACCCTCCTGACCGAACGCGGCGCCGCCCTCGCCGACCTGCAGGAGTTGTTGTACGCGAACGGCCGCGCCGGCGATCGCCGGTCGGTGCTGCTGGTCCTGCAGGGGATGGACACCGCGGGCAAGGGCGGGATCGTCCGCCACGTCGGCGGTCTTCTCGATCCCCAGGGACTGGCCATCAAGGGTTTCGGCAAGCCCACCCCGGAGGAACTCCAGCATGACTTCCTGTGGCGCATCCGCAACGCGCTGCCACCCGCCGGACGCATCGGCATCTTCGACCGCTCACACTACGAGGACGTCCTGCCGGTCCGAGTGCACAATCTGGTACCGGAGTCGGAGTGGTCGGGGCGCTACGACATCATCAACCAGTTCGAGTCCGAGCTGGTCGACGCCGGCACGACGATCATCAAATGTGCTCTGGTGGTGTCGAAGTCGGAACAGAAGGCACGTCTGACCGAACGTCTGGAACGGCCGGACAAGTACTGGAAGTACAACCCAGGCGACATCGACGAACGCGCCTACTGGGATCAGTACCTCGAGGCGTATCAGGCGATCTTCGACCAGTGCGACTCCGATGACGCGCCGTGGTATCTGATCCCGGCCAACCGCAAGTGGTTCTCCCGACTCGCGGTCTGCGAACTGCTCATCGACGCACTGTCCGGACTCGACTTGGATTGGCCACCCGCAGATTTCGACGTCGAGGCGGAGAAGAAGCGAGTCGCCGCGCTCGACGTCTAGCAGGGTGGGAGTTGCGCGTTCGACTCCCAGATACACGGAATGCATTGCGTGCACAGGGGAGTTGAGCAAGCGATGTGGTCCCGGATCTAGGGTTTCGCTTCGCCGATCAGTTCGGCCGCGATCTCAGGCGGGACAAGGATATTGGGGACCACACTGACGCGGCCTGCATCGGTGACCAGACACAGGCTGGTCGCACGCCGGTCGACGCGCACGATGCGACGACGATTGATCGCGTCGTAGGCGCTTTCGGTGCCGGTTACCACGGCGTCCGGCTTGTACTCGGCCCAGACCGACTCTCCCACCGGCAACGCACGATTCCAGCGAATGAACGGATCGACGAGTCTCGCAGCCACTATCACCGCCCAGGTGATGAGGACCCCGACGGCGACGCCGACACCCACGTCGCGACCCGCCCACTGTGCGGCACAGAACCCCAATATCGCACTCGAAGCCACCGCCTGCGCGATCGTCCCCACCAACGAACCTGCCGACGCGGCGAGATCGTCGCGGGCCAGACCCCTCGTGAGGGCGCGGTCTACGACACGGGATACCCGCGTCACGTCGACGTACTTCTCCACGGTACTGGTGCCATCAAACTCTCGATACGCCATAGCGGATTACTGTACCGACGGTCCGCACCCAGGTTTCCTCAGCACACCCTCAACGATGAGTCCGATTGGTGTGCATATGATCTCGATATCCAGAAAGGATCTGCTCAGCACGTCGGCGAGTGCGGCGGACTAGCTGATATGTAGGTACCTCTTGTCAAGGGGCGTGTCGGGTTTCCGGCATTGGTTGATGCCGGGGAGAGGGTTGGTCACCCGCCGCTGCGACTGTGGTGGTCGTTGCTCACGACGGTCGTGTCG
>NZ_JBDZDJ010000050.1:0-4838 GCF_040049135.1 Gordonia sp. VNK1
TCGTCACCACCGCCCGCCGCTACCGCACCGTCACCATCCAAGCCGGCGAACAGACCCTCACCGCCGCCGATCCACTACCCGACGGCCTCCGCGAAGCGATCATCGCGATCCGAGGTGGACACTCAATTGAGCCAAGTCAGGTTTCACTCCTCGACGAGTTCGGGACCAAAGCCTCGCGTTGAATTCATTGAGTTCATATTCAGAGTCACGCAGCCGACAGTGCGGGAATTAGGTGATCAGATTCACCGGGCACACAAGGAATAATGCAACGGAAATCGTCGTTATAACAACATGATCGAGCGCTGCGCAGATCAAAGTATTAGGCGGTGCCAACAACACGGCGTCGGGCGGTTCGGACGATCGTCGACGAATGGTCAGGCGGGAATCCCGCCCGAGTTCAGCCGCGCAGCACCTTCTCCATCGGACGCCCCTTGGCGAGCTCGTCGACGAGTTTGTCGAGATAGCGAATGTTGCGCATCAGCGGGTCCTCGACCTCCTGCACCTTCACGCCACACACCGATCCGGTGATCAGCGAGACGTGTGGATTGATCTCGGCGGCGGCGAAGAAGTCCTCGAAGGTGGTGCCCTTCTCCAGGTGGGCGGCCAGCGCCGCATCGTCGAAGCCGGTGAGCCACTCGATGACCTCGTCGAGTTCGGCCTTGGTGCGACCCTTCTTCTCCATCTTGGCCAGATAGGCCGGATAGACCGAAGCAAAGCTCATGGTGAAGATGCGGTGGCTCACAGCCCGCAGCCTACCGAGCTGCCGCCGTCGCGGTCTCCCCAACCGGCTCGGGCCGATGCGGCGCGCCCCGCAGCAGCGACGCCACCGCTGCGCAGACCGACAGCAGGATCGATACGACGAAGACGATGACAAGGCCGTCGTGGAAGGGCCCCGACAGCAGGCCGGGGAAGAACTCATGCCCCGTCAGCGTCTGGACCTGATCGGGACGAAGCGTGGTGAGGACACCGGTGTCGGCCAGCAGGTGATCGATCGGATTGACACCGAGCAGCGCCGAGAACAGCGACGCCACCGGCGGCAGGTTCGCGACATTGTCGGCCACTGTCGCCGGGACCCCTTGATCCTGCAGTCCGGTCGACATGGTCGTCGGCAGGTTCGCCGAGAGCCCGACGATCATCAGCGAGAAGAACACCCCGATCGACAATGCGGTGCCGGAGTTCTGGAAGGTGGCCCGCATACCGGACGCGACCCCGCGATGGCGTGCCGGCACGCTGCCCATGATCGACGAGGTGTTGGGTGCGGCGAACATGCCCGTGCCGATTCCGTTCAGCGCGATGAGTAACGCAAAAGCCCAGTACGGGAAGACGATCGGCAGGAACAGCAGACCGATGAAGCTCGATCCGAAGAGCATCATGCCGACCGTGGCGAATCCCCGAGCGCCGAACCGGTCCGACAACATCCCGGTCAGCGGTCCCGCGACGAAGAAGCCACAGGTCAACGGCAGCATGAAGATTCCGGCCCAGAGCGGCGTATCGGCATAGTCGTAGCCGCGCAGGGGCAGCCAGATTCCCTGTAACCAGATGATCAGCACGAACTGCAATCCACCTTGTGCCAGAGAGGCGCACAGGGCGGCGAGATTACCGGCGGTGAAGGCACGAATCCTGAAGAGCGACAACTCGATCATCGGTTCGGCCACGCCACGTTCGATTCCGACGAAGGCGATCAGGAGGAGCAGACCGGTCACGAGAAGGCCGATCACCACCGGGTTGCCCCATCCCATCGTGTGCCCGTCGTAGGGCTGCAGTCCGATGGTGATGGCGATGAGGATCGCCGACAGTCCGATGGCGAAGGTCGCGTTACCCCACCAATCGATCTTGCCGGGATGCCGTTCGCCATTGTCACGCAGCTTCCGGTACGCCCACACCGTGAAGAACAGACCTATCGGCACGTTCACCCAGAACACTGCTCGCCAATCCCACGCGGCCAGGAGCCCCCCGAGCACCAATCCGCTCAGCTGACCAGCAAGGGCCGCAACCTGATTGAGACCCAGTGCGAATCCTCGTCGATCCGCCGGGAACGCGTCGGTCAGGATCGCGGCAGAGTTGCCGGTGAGCATCGATCCGCCGAGCGCCTGCAACAGACGCCACACGATCAACCAGATGGCGGCGCCGGAGGCGTGAAAAGGGTCGAAGGACAGCAGAATCGAGGCGACCGTGAAGACGGCGAAGCCTGCGTTGTAGATCCGCACCCGGCCGAACATGTCGCCGAGCCTGCCCAGCGTGGTCACCGCGACGGCCTGGACGAGCCGATACCCCATGATCATCCACAGCAGGTAGCCGATGTTTTGCGCGGCCAACGGATCCAGGCCGATGCCACGGAAGATCGCCGGCAACGAGATGATCACGATCGACCCGTCGAGCGCCGACATGAACACCGCCGCGGTGGTGTTGGACAGCGCCACCCACCGGTACCCGGAATCGTCCTCTGCGGTCACCGCTTCCGGGGTCGACACCGCGCTCACAGGGCGTCGGCCAGGCGTGCGAGCAGTGGCAGTGCGGCACCGATCGCCGACACCTCGTCCTCGGTGAGGACCTCGGCCATCGCGGTCGCCAGTGCACGGGTGCGGTGATCTCGTCGGTCGCACAGTGCTGCCCGGCCGATGTCGTTGAGGCACAGAACCGCCCGCCGCCCATCATTCGGGTCGGGTGCGCGCGTGATCAGCCCGCGGTCGAGCAGGGTTGCGATGGTGGCACCCATCGATTGTGGGCTGATCTGCTCCTGCCGGGCCAAATCCGCCGAGGTCGCGGTCCCCTCGCGGTCCAGCCGGGCCAGGACCGCGGTCTCGGGCACGGTGGGATCATCCGGACTGCGATGCAACCGGAGTCGACGGATCAACGCTCCCAGGGTGATGCGCAGATCAGACGCCACATCGATCACGACATCATTTGCCATGCTAATCAGTCTAGGCTTATCAGGCGCTCCTGATCGAATCTCTCGAACGGCCCACTACGCACAAGTCGGACACCGCCCGCCCCTTTGGCCAGGCACGATCAGGTGCACTCCCGCACAACGGGTGCGCTGACCCACTACCCCACCGGACAGTGCGCGGATGGTTCATATCGCCGACTATTGTGATCTGCGACACCCGGGTCCTACGTTTCCGGTGGGCATCACCACGCATGCCCTTCCCTCGCAAAGGACTTCTCATGACTGACGTTGCCGTGGCCCCAACGGATCTGATCGCGGATGTCTCCGCTCCACCATCCGAGCCGGCGCCCGCCCCGACCGGAAATCCCGCCACCGTCGGAGTACCGACGTTCATCGTGGGTTCGGTCGCGTTGGGCATGGTGCTCATCGGTGTCGTCCCTGCCACCGCGGTGGGCGCCTCGATTCCCATCATTCTGGCGGCCACCGGTGTTGGTCAGCTCGTCGCCGCGGTGTGGGCATCGTCTCTCGGGCAGAATGCGGTTGCCGCGATCTTCGGCATCTTCTCCGGGTTCTGGTTCAGCTATGCCGCCCTGGTTCTCGGACTGACGCACAACTGGTACGGCGTCGGGGCCGACAACGCCGTCGCGACGCAGGAGGTGTTCCTCACGTCGTGGTTGGTGGTGATTGTGCTGTTGACCCTGGCCACCCTCCGGCTTCCCGCTGCATTCACCCTGCTGTTCGCATTGATCGACCTCGCGCTCGTGCTTGTTCTGATCGCGACCGCGCAGGGCAGCTCCGCCGTCCAGACCGCCGCAGGCTGGGTCGTCTTTGCCTTCGCAGCCGTCGGGGCATACCTGTTCTTCGATGCGATGTCGACGTCCACAGGTGGCCGTGCACTGCCGATAGGCCGCCCCGTTCTCGGTGGATGACCACAACCGGACATGATGAGTGTGGCTGCAGGAGCGCACTTCCCGCAGCACAAACAATCCGCCGCGTCCCGATCGGGCGCGGCGGCGTTGTTGCTGCGGGCAGAACCGCTACTCCCGTGAGATCCATCCTGTCGAGGTCGAGGCCTCGCAAGCTGACACTGGAACTCCCCACGGCCACAACATTTCTGCGGCAGTGCGGCCCGGCCAGTCCGGTGGGGCAAGCTGGTTCAGGAAGTGTCGAGCCGGTGGTGGAGCCGGGCGGCCAGGACTCGTTCGATTCGGCTGTTGCGTGGGTTCATGCCGATGGCGGCCAGTTCATCGAGCTCACGTTCCTCGAGCTCACGTTCGATCTTGACGCGGCTGATACGGAATCCGCCACTACGGATGCGACGTTCGCGAGCCTGATCCTCGGCGGTCGTGTCGCGGACGCGGATTCGGGTGCGTGAGGCACGCTCCAACCCGGCAGCGGTGGCTGGGTCGTCGGGATCGTCGGTGATCGGAACATCGTCTCCGTCGAAGATGACCAGGTCGATCTCCCCGGTGTTGGTGACACCGGGTTCGTCGGGGTGCTCGTCGCCTGCGGCGTCGGGCCCGTCGGGCTGATCGGGTGGTCGGGGTTCGGCGGGATCGGATTGGGCTGCGCCGGAATCGTATTCGTCGACGGCTGGTTCCGGTTGCTCAGCGACGCCGGACTCGTGGTCGTCGCTGTGGTCCACGATGTCTTCGCTGTCGACGCTGTCTGCGATGTCGATGGTCGAGGTGTCGGCGGTCGGAGCCTGCTGATCCTTCGGAGCACCACGGTGGGACGGGGTTTCGGCCTCGATGGTTGCCGGGGCTTCAGTCTCGTGGTTGCTGTCGGTGTCGGGATCGGCCGGTTCGTCGATGAGGGTATCGACCGACTCGGCGTCACCCTCCGCGTCAGCGGCGGCGGCTTCGATGTCATCAGTTTCGGCATCGACCGCTTCGGCGTCAACCACGTCGGTGTCTGCGGGTTCGGTTGCGCCGGAACCACTACCGGTATC
>NZ_JBDZDJ010000051.1:0-4695 GCF_040049135.1 Gordonia sp. VNK1
CGTGCTGGTACCCATCCCCGACATCGAGGAATGATCCTCAGTCGAGGTGTCCGAACACGCGGCCACCACTGTCAGAACAGCCGCCGCGGCAGCAACGACGACACCGGTTCGTGTGACTCTCATCGATCTCCTCCTCAAGAGTGATACTTCGCCACCGCCCGGCGGCGCTTCGATAACAATTCTACTAACACCGATAGTAGTTAGTCGCCTGCCCGGCACCCACAAAACGGGCGGTGAACTGCGCAAACAAAGCCGCTAATGCCTGATTAGTTCGCTTCGTAGTGGAGCCGCGTGTGACTGGTGGGGCACAAGTGACTTGTGGTGTGATCTCGCGGGTACACGCATGGCACTCGTGCGTGGGTCTACGACGTCCGCGGGAAAGGTCCGACCGCATGCAGATGGTGTTGACATCGCTACGGGTCAAGGCGGGGCAGCAGTGGGGCCCCAAAGCGCTGGGGGTGGCAGCGGCGGTGTGCGTGGGCGTTGCGCCTGTGATTGCCACCGCACCGGCGGCGGCCTCAACCGATGGACATGTGGCCGGGGAGCTGATCGCGATCGTGCAGGACTCGGTGAAGGCCGCTTTGGGTGGTGCCGCGGCGGCGAATTTGGGGAAGCCGATCACGCAGACGGCGTCCTGCCTGGGCGCTCAGGCCCAGTCGGGCAGCGTCGGCGATGCGGGCAGTGCAGCCGCACTGCAGTGCTTCGGCACGTTTTCGCTCATTGATCCGATAGACGGGTTCCGGATCATCGACGCGTTACCGCTGGCTCGGCTGGTAGCCACCCTGATCGCCGCAATCGTGCCGCACGATCCGAACGAGCCGCATGGCCCCCAGCCGCAGGAACCCGGAACGCCGACACCGCTGCTGCCCGGTAGTGGCGGTGCGGTGGCGCCGACTGCGGGCGAGATCACGTCCACCTTCGGTGACGGACGGGGCCATCAGGGCATTGATATCGGCAATGATCTGGGCGCGCCCATTGTCGCGGTAGCTGACGGGGAGGTCATCACCTCCGGACCTGCCGAGGGGTTCGGGTTGTGGATGCGGATCCGGCACGATGACGGCACGATCACCACCTACGGCCACAACGACGAGAATCTGCTCGAGCAGGGCGCGCGAGTACGGATGGGCCAATCGATCGCCACGGTGGGCAACCGTGGGGTCTCGACCGGCCCGCATCTGCATTTCGAGGTTCTCGACCCGACGGGAGTCAACGTCGATCCGGCACAGTGGCTGGCCGATCGTGGGGTGGTTCTGGCGATGGCCGCTGATGCCGACGCCCGCGCGCCGGGGCCGGTGGTGCCGCAGTGGGTCGGCGAACGACGCCTGTGACGAGCCAGCGCGGTGTGGTGGGTCAGGAACGAACGAGGCGAGCGATGGCCGCCGAGGCTTCAGCGATCTTCTCCTGTGCCTCGTCGCCGCCGGAGTGGGCGGCATCGAGCACGCAGTGGGTGAGGTGGTCGTCGAGCAAGCCCAGCGCGACCCCCTCCAGTGCCTTGGTCAGCGCCGAGATCTGGGTCAGGATGTCGATGCAGTACTGCTCCTCGTCGACCATCCGGTGGATACCTCGGGATTGGCCTTCGATGCGCTTGAGGCGGGCCAGGTATTTGCCCTTATCGCTGATGTAACCGTGGGAAGAGTGTTCCGAGGCAGAGGATTCTTCCGGGGTGGAGGATTGTCCCGGTGCGGACGCAGCGGTCATGGACTCACCTTCTCAATGGATCTCGGTCGGTTGTGCTGCAGTCCACGCACTGTACTCGCGCCTGGCTGCAGGTCGAGTCGGCGTAACAGTTGCGCGTTGAGTGCGACCACGACCGTCGAGGCTGACATCAGAATCGCTCCGACCGACATCGGCAGGACGAACCCGATGGGCGCGAGAATTCCGGCGGCCAGCGGTACAGAGATCAGGTTGTATCCCGCTGCCCACCACAGGTTCTGCTTCATTTTTCGGTAGCTGGCGTCCGACAGCTCGATGACCGACAGCACCGAGCGGGGGTCGTCGCTGGCGAGGATGACCCCGGCCGAGGCGATCGCGACGTCGGTGCCGGCCCCGATCGCGATGCCCACATCGGCCTGGGCCAGGGCGGGGGCGTCGTTGACGCCGTCGCCCACCATCGCCACCTTGCGGCCTTCGTGCTGCAGTTCGGCCACCTTGCTGGCTTTGTCTTCCGGCCGTACACCGGCGAACACCCGATCGATACCGAGGTCGTGAGCGACGGTGTGCGCCACTGCTTCGGCGTCGCCGGTAATCATCACAACCTCGACCCCGCGGGCGTGCAGCACCTCGACGGCTTGGCGGGATTCCCCGCGCACCTCATCAGCAAGTTTGAGAGCTCCAATCAGCTCAGTGTCGCGGGTGACATGCAGGATGATTGCGCCGTCGGCGCGCCAGCGATCAGCGATGGCCAGTTCCTGATGGCCCTGTTCCTCGAGCATGCGGGGCCCGCCCACCCGCACTGTGGCGCCCTCGACGCGAGCGGTCACACCGACCGCCGGTGACGAGGTGAAGTCGGTGGCCGCCGGCACCGGCCGCGCGCGGTCTCCGGCAGCTGCGACAATCGCTCGCGCCAACGGGTGCTCACTGTCGGCTTCGGCGCTGGCGGCCAGGGCGAGCACGGTGTCCTCATCGACGCCGTCGGCGGCCGCGATCTCGATGACCGTGGGCTCACCCTTGGTCAGGGTTCCGGTCTTGTCGAACAGCACCGCATCCACAGTGCGCATGGCCTCAAGTGCCAACCGGTCTTTAACCAGCACGCCGCCGCGGGCGGCGCGTTCGGTGGCAATGGCCACCACCAGGGGGATAGCCAAGCCGAGTGCGTGCGGGCAGGCGATGACCAGCACGGTGATGGTTCGAATCACCGCCTGGTCGGGTTGGCCGATGACCGTCCACACGATGGCGGTGATGATCGCTGAGCCGAGCGCGAACCAGAACAGCAGCGCTGCAGCGGAATCGGCCAGCCGCTGGGCGCGGGAGGTGGAGTTCTGCGCGTCTGCCACCAGGCGCTGAATCCCGGCCAGCGCCGTGTCATCGCCGGTGGCGGTGATCTGGACCCGCAGCCCCGAGTCGGTGGCCACCGTGCCGGCCACCACCTGATCGCCGATGCCGCGGCGCACCGTGCGCGATTCTCCGGTGACCATGGATTCATCGAGCTCGGCCGAGCCGTCTACGACGCGACCGTCGGCCGGCACGCTGGCCCCCGGGCGCACGATCACCACATCTCCGACCTGCAGCTCACTGGGAGCAACCGTGGTGATCTGGTCGCCATCGACGCGTTCGGCCTCATCGGGCAGCAGCGCGGCCAGCGAGTCCAGGGCCGAGGTCGTCTGGGCCAGCGACCGCATCTCGATCCAATGCCCCAACAGCATGATCACGATGAGCAGCGCCAGTTCCCACCAGAAGTCCAGTTCGTGGTGCAACACACCGATGCTCGCACCCCAGGACGCCACGAAGGCCACCGTGATCGCCAAGGCGATCAACAGCATCATTCCCGGTGCACGCGACCGCAGTTCTGAATAGGCGCCTACCAGGAACGGCCGCCCACCCCAGCAGTACATCACCGTACCCAGCACCGGTGAGACCCACTTCAACACTTCACCATCGGGTAGGTCATAGCCGATGAGCATCGCGAACATGGGCGAAAAGGCCACGACCGGCACAGCCAGGGCCAGCATGATCCAGAACAGCCGCCGGAACTGCCCGACGTGATCACCATGCCCCCCATGCCCAGCGTGATCATGGTCTGCGCGGGCGCGCTCAGCATGGTGATCGTGGTGGTTGTGTGACGCTGCGGCGAGTTGGCCGTGGTGGCGTTCATCGGCGGCGTCGTGACCGACGTGCTCAGGGGAAGAGTGCTCGTTCATGCCGCTACCTTATACCCCTGGGGGGTATATGTCGAGGGGTTGGTGGGTGGAACTGTGGACGATGAGTGGGGCGGGCTGGTGAAGGCGCGCAGCCGCAGGCTGTTGCTGACGACGAACACGCTGGACAACGCCATGGCGGCCCCAGCCAGCATGGGGTTGAGCAGTCCCAGCGCGGCCAGCGGTATCGCGGCGACGTTGTAGGCGAATGCCCAGAACAGGTTCATTTTGATCGTTTTCAGAGTGGTGCGTGCCAAGGCGATCGCGTCGGCGGCAGCGTTGAGGTCGCCGCGGACCAGGGTGATGTCAGCGGCATGCATGGCGGCGTCGGTGCCGGTGCCCATCGCCAGCCCGAGATCGGCGTGGGCCAGGGCAGCGGCGTCGTTGACGCCGTCGCCGATCATGGCCACAACCTTGCCGTCGGATTGCAGGTCGGTGATGACGGCGGCTTTGTCGGCCGGCAAGACGTTAGCGATGACGGTGTCGATACCGACCTCAGCGGCCACGGCATCGGCGACGGTCTGGTTGTCGCCGGTCAACAGGATGGGCGTCATACCCAGTGCGGCGAGCCGGGCGATGGCGTGTGCGCTGGTGGGTTTGATCGCATCGGCGACCGCCAGGACCGCATGGGCGCGGCCGTCCCAGGCGACGAGTACGGCGGTCTGTCCGGCTTCTTCGGCGGCGGTCTGCGCCTCGTTGAGGTGAGGGTCATCCACGGCGATGCCGTGTTCGGCCAGCAGCGTCGGACGCCCGACGGTGACCACACGTCCCTGGACCAGACCGCGCACGCCTCGACCTTCGAAGTTGCGGAAGTCGTCGACCTCGTCGAGCGGCCCGACTT
>NZ_JBDZDJ010000052.1:0-3960 GCF_040049135.1 Gordonia sp. VNK1
CGTGCCGTTCGAGGTGCTCACCGACAACGGCAACCAGTTCACCGGCAGACACACGCGGCCGTTGCCGGTTGAGGTGCTCTTCGAGCGGACGTGTCGCGAGTACGGCATCACCGCGCGGTTGACGAGCTTGTCAAGATGTCTGTGTAAGAACGTGACTCCTGATTTTCTTGTGGTCTGTGGGGTCTAGCTGAGGTGGGGTTCGATCCGGTCGGGGTAGGCCAGTGCGAGTTGTCCGAGGGCCTGTTTCCAGTTGGTGACGACCTGTCCCTCGACCAGTCGTCCGAGGGCCTTACGGGGCTGTGACCGCCTGGTCCCGCGTTCTTTGAGGCGTTGAGCGGCTCGTTTGTCTTCGATGTCGCAGATGGCCAGCCACAAGAGTTTGCGGACCGCGATGTCGTTGGGGAAATGTCCGCGGTTCTTGATGACCTTGCGGAGCTGGTAGTTCAATGACTCGATCGAGTTGGTGGTGTAGATGACTTTGCGCAGCTCGGGCGGGAATGCCAGGAAGGGGATGAACCGATCCCAGGCTCGGTCGAAAGCCATTGCCGCACTCGGATATTTGGCGCCTAGTTCCGAGTCGCGGAAGGCTTCCCACTCGCGGCGGGCGGTCTCGGCGTCGGGGGCGGTGTAGATCGGTTTGATCGCCCGGGCCACGTCTTTGCGGTCTTTGTGGTTCACGAACCGCATCGAGTTGCGGATCAGATGCACCACACAGGTTTGCACGGTGGCCAGCGGCCAGGTCGCCTCGATTGCCTCGGGGAATCCGGTGAGCCCGTCACAGCACACGATCAGCACGTCCTTGACGCCGCGGTTGGCCAGATTCGCACACACCCCGGCCCAGAACTTGGCGCCTTCTTCGGCCTGTATCCAGATTCCCAGCACATGCTTGACGCCGGCCATGTCGACGCCAATAGCGATGTGGGCGTGCTTGTTTCGAACATGAGAACTGTCTTTGACGTTCACCACCAGGGCATCAAGGTAGATGACGGGATACAACGGCTCCAGCGGCCGGTTCTGCCATTCGTCGACCGCGTCGAGGACCTCGTCGCAGATCTTGGAGATCGTCTCGTGCGAGAGATCGGTGCCGATCGTGGCGGCCAAATGGTGTTGGATATCGCGCAACGTCATGCCGCCGGCGTACAGCGGGACCACGATCTTCCACTCCAGCCCGTACAAGACCGTCTCCGACGTCGAGTTCGCGGCCGCTGGTTGGGTCGACTGGTACAACAACAGCAGGCTGCACTCGAGTATCGGCCAGATCCCCCCGACCGAGTTCGAAACGCTCCACTACTCTGGCCTCGGCCCGAGGACCAGCCCACAATGGAGGCGGCACAAAACCTCGGGTCGTTCAGTCCCTGTGCGTGAGGCTCCGGCCCGCAACCCCCAACACATCGCCGTGGAGTCACCCATACCGTCTAGCGTTGTACGGACGCAATTCGTCTATCACGAGCGACCGTGCCGCGTCATGCCCTATGCCGATCCTTACCTGTTGACGGGATGGTCGGGAAGTTCAGGGACCGACGCTTGTCAGATCCCCATGGGTCCGTCCGCGTGTCTTTTGCGATGGTCCCAGGGCGCGCCGGAAGCGGTCGATGTCACCCGGCCACCAGCTTGCAGTGCCCAGCAGCACCGCTAGTGCCGGGACTACTAAGGTCCGCACCAGGAACGTGTCGAGCAGCAAACCGACACCGATGATGAACCCGATTTGCACCATCACATCGATGGAGCCGACCATCAGCCCGAACATGCTGGCTGCGAAGATCAACCCGGCCGAGGTGATCACCGAACCGGTGTAGGCGACGGTACGCATTACTCCGACCCGCACGCTCGCTCTCGTCTCCTCTCTCAGGCGTGAGACCAGCAGCATGTTGTAGTCAGCGCCCACCGCCACCAAGACGATGAACGACACCAGTGGAGCTGGCCAGGCGATCCCGGCACCGAGGATGTGTTGAAGTACGAGCACACCGATACCAAGAGCCGCCATATAGTTCAAGACGACGGTTGCAAGGAGATAGACCGGTGCAACGACGGCCCGCAACAACAGCATCAGGATCAGACCCACGATGAGAAGTGTGGCTATGCCAAGCAGTTTGAAATCGTACGACAACAACCGCTGGACGTCGGCATTGATCGCAGGAAAGCCCGCGACCGAAGCACGTCCGCCCTCCAGAGTGGTGTTCGGCATCGCGTTCTCGGCGACGCTAGACAGCTCGTTCGCCAGCGTCATTGCATCGGCAGAGTATGGGTCGTAGGAGGTCTGTACCGCATAGCGCACGGTTTTCCCGTCGGGCGAGATGAACTGTCGAGCGACCTGACTGAACTGCTGGTCCTTGAACGCATCCGCGGGGAGATAGAAGCCGGTTGCCGAATCAGAATCGCCGATCTCGCGGGCGGGAGCCCGAAGCTGTGCGGCGACCTGTGCTAGTCCACCGAGTAGCTGAACGTTGCTGTCCACCAAAGCCCCGACTCCGTTCGACAACTGACGTGCGCCGTCGGCGAGTGCGCCGACGCCGGACTCGAGTTGCGAGACCCTGTTCCCGAGGTCCTGTCCACCGATGGTCTGTAGTGCAGAATTCAGCGTTTGAAGAGAACGCTGCAGCTGTGCCATGTCGGTAGAGCCTGGCGCACTCACGCGGCCGAGTTGCGCGGCAAAGTTAGCCACCCTCGCGAGCGACTGATCATCCGCGAGTGCCCGGATGTCGGCCGTTTGCGCGCGCAGTGCCGAGCACTGCGCGATCTGCTGACACCACGGAGCTTCCAATGCGGACAACGCTGGCGCGACCGCGTCTGCCGCAGACTGGGCCCGACGTGCGAGTTGAGACAGCTCAGGCGCTCGCTGGGAGAACTGTCGAAGCGTTGGGGCGGCGCTCGCGAGTTGGTTCACCAACGGCCGGTACTCATCGAGTTGTGGGCCAAATGACGACACCTCGTCTAGCAACCCCGACAGCGGAGCGAGATTGGATGAGATCTGGTCTTCTAGCAGTGCCAGGCCTCCGGCGAGCTGCTCTGATCCGGTCTTCAGGACGGCCAGATCACCCTTGCGGGCCTGTACATCTCCGGTCTCCTCGGTGATCTTGGTACCGATCTGATCGTTCTGCCAAGACAATTGCGCCTGCTGCAGCTTCTCACCGGTTGGCCGCGTCACGCCAATGACCCTGGTCACGCCGGGAATCTGCGCGACGCGGGATGCCAACTGGTCGAGGTCGGCAAGGCCTTGAGCCGTGCGCATGTCGTTCTCGGACTCCACCACCAAGAATTCCGAGATAATGATGTCTTTCGGAAAGTGGCGGTTGAGCAGCGCGTAGCCTTCGTTGCTCCCTGTGTCAGTTGGCTGCCCCTCTCGATCGTCGTAGGTGATCTGGATTGTTGCGGCGACCAGGGCGAGGCCAATCAACGCGACTACACTGATCGCGAGCAGAGGGACCGGCCGCCGGATAACCATGACTCCGACTCTTCTCCAGTAATCCCGCGTCAGGTCACGGCGGGGAAGGCCGGCCCCTCTCTTGGCAGCGAAGGAGAGCACGGGGGGCAACAATGTCACCGTCGCCAAGAATGCGAATGCTATGGCGATTGCGCAGGCCGGCCCCAAAGTGTTGAACACACTGAGCTTGGCGAAGGCCATAGCCAGGAAGGCTAGGGCCACAGTGCCCGCCGATGCGAGAACCACGCGGCCGATAGTTGCATTCGCGTGGGCAATAGCGGCATCAGGAGAGTTGCCTGCTCGAATACCCTCATGATAGCGGCTGATGAGGAACACCGAATAGTCAACTCCGGCACCGAAGATGATGACGGTCATGAACATCGAGGTGAACTGGGATACCGGCATGCCCAGCTCGCCTAGTACTACAGCCGTAGATCGCGGGTTGTGAGGTTGCGCGGCGTGTTTGCGCTGGTGGGAGCGGCTGCCGGGGCATGATTTGTGGTTTGTGAAGACAACAAAAACACCCGCGGCAGCCGCGG
>NZ_JBDZDJ010000053.1:0-3444 GCF_040049135.1 Gordonia sp. VNK1
ACAGTGATTATGCCGGGGTCTGTGTTAAGCCGAGGATCGGCGAGTCGTGTTGTGCGGGTTGGGGTGGGTGACTGATTCCTCGGCTTAACGGTGAGGGTCAGCGGAGGCTGTAGAGGGCTTGGAGTTTCTCGTCGGTGAGGCTGTCGGGGGTTGGGCCGTCGATGGCTGGGGTGGCTGCGTCGATGGCGTGGCGCATCATGTCGACGGTGGCGAACGCGTAGAACGCGGTGGTGGTCGACATGTTTTCATGGCCGAGGAGTCGCATGATGATCGGCAACGGGATGCCTTGCTGGTAGAGGTCCATCGCTTTGGTCTTGCGGAGCATGTGGCAGTGGATTCGGTCGGGCATCGTTGGGCAGGTGCTTCGGGCCGTGATGGCCGCTGATTTCAGCACGGCTGCAACGGAATCCGTTGATAGCGGTGCAGGTTTTCCGTTACGCAGGCTGTAGAACAGAGGGCGTGTGGCGCTACTGGGCTCGGGATGGAACTCGTCGAGGTAGATTCGGAGATGGTCGAGTGTCGTGGTGGTCAATGGAACGACGCGGGACTTGTTGCCCTTACCGGTCAGCGTGAGGTGCCCGGGCACGGCCAGGTGCAGGTCGCCGAGGGTGAGCGTGGTGATCTCCCCGACACGGGCTGCGGTGTCGTACAACAGGATCAACAGCATCCGGTTTCTGCGCGATTTGACGGTGGCGCCCGTCCACGCCGCGAGCAAAGCTCGGGTTTGCGGTTCGGTGAGGAACTCGATGGGCTTCCTCGGTGATGTCGGGGCCTTGAGAGTGGCTGCACGCTGACCCAAAGTGACCAGGGTGAGGTCCTCGGCACCGCAGTAGGCCAGAAACGCCTTGATCGTGCTCAGCCGCAGCGCGATCGTGGCGGGCGTGTAATGTCGGTGTTCGCTCATCCAGGTCAGCCAACCCAGCAGGTGGGCATGATCGAAGTGGTCGAAGGTGACATGGGCCCGGTCGATCTCATGCTCGGCGGTCAGGTAGCCCAGGAAGCATTCCAGGCTGATCCGGTAGGCCTCGATCGTATTTGGCGAACGGTGTTGAGCAGTGGGCAGATACACGTGTAGCCAGGTGCGGGCCAGGGCATAGAACTGCGGGGCACCGGTGCGCGGGTCGCGTTTCATCGAAAACCTACCTCGGGTAGCACCGAGGCGGTGGTCTCGGTGAGATGGGCGTAGGCGTCGAGGAACCGCGGCGAGGTCTGAATGTAGTAGAAGGTGGAATCGATCGACGAGTGCCCCATGTAGCGCGCCAGATACGGCAGCATCGCGGTCACGTCGATGCCGTCGGCCATCCATCGGTCGATGTTGGCGTAGGCGAAATGATGCCGGAAATCGTAGGGCCGGGGCCGCTGCCCGCCCTCGGGGCGGGGCAGGCCTGCTCGGTCCCAGATCCGGTTGAACATCACTCCCACCGTTGCCGCGGTGACCGGTTGGCCGGTGGAGGAGACGAAGAAGGTACCGCGGTCGTGGCCGAACTGGCGGGCGGTGATCTGCTCACAGCTGCGAAGGACTGCGATGACGTCGTCGGTCAGTGGTAAACGCCGGCTGCGGTTGCTCTTGGCGCTCATCACGTCGAGATACCCCTCACGCAGATGGATGTGGATGGGTTTCAACTGGCGTACCTCGCCGGTGCGCAACCCACACGAATGCATCAGGGTGAAGAACGCGACCGCTTGCCATCGCCAGGGCGAGGTCGTGGCCACGGCGGCCGCGGCGGTGAAGAAACGGTCGATCTCCGCTGCGGTGAGCAGGTACGGGTGCGCCGGCACGAACTGGGCTTTCCATGCTGGGGACAGCACGTAGGCGTCATGGTCGCCATGCACCTGCAACCAGCGCCCAAAGTCGCGGACGTACGACATCCATGACCGAAAGCGGCCTGAGCGGGTCAGTTGCTCGGTGACCCACCCTTCGACGGTGGTCTGATCGAAGCGGGTGTAGCCGTGGCGTGTGCAGTAGTCGTCGAACTTGTGCAGGTACCAGATCCTCGAGGCCCCGTAGAAACCCATCGACGTCTTGAAATCGAGGTAGGCGTCGAGTTGTTCGGCGAACGCGCTGGTGAACCTGTGACCGGTCATGACCGCACCGCGGGTGCGGGGACGTCGAGAACGCAGCCGAGCAGCCGGTCACGATCGACGCTGAGGTAGGTGTTGGTCGAGTCCGCGCTGGCGTGCCCCAACACCGCCGAGATCGTCGGTAGCGGGACCGATGCCCGCAGCAACCGGGACGCCGCGTTGTGGCGCAACAACGTGGTACCGCCCTTGAACTCGGTCACCCCGGCCCGGGCGAACACTGCGGCGGTGATCCGATGAATCGCCGCATGATCGGACAAGCAGGTGCGCGGAGCCTTGCACCGCAAGAACACATGATCATCTGATGAGTCGGGCCGTTCGGTCAGGATGTAGGTGGCCAGTTTGTCGACGACCGCACCCATCAGCGGCACCGTCAACCGATTGTGGGTCTTCTGTTGCACCAGCGACGCGGTCTGCGAGCGCCAATCGATATCGCCGAGTCGCAATGCGACAAGATCACACGACCGCAGTCCAGTGGTCAACGCCAACAACGTGATTGCCGCATCCCGGGCACTGACCTGACCAGCAGCGCATACCTGCAACACCTTGACCTCGTCGGCCTCGGAGAGCACTGGCACGATCCGGTGGGAACGCTTGATACCGGCTATCCTGAGCCCCTCAACCAGATCGACCCGTTCGGTGAACCTCAGGAATGGCCGCAGGTTCGACACCACCCAGAACAGCGACGACCGCGACCACCGATCGGTCAACGATTCGAGGAACTCCAACACACTGGCACCGTTCACCTCCACAAGGGACTGCGCACCGGTCGATTCCAGGAACACCAGGTAGCTGCACGCCATCCGGCGATAGGCCTCGCGGGTAGCCGGCGCGAGGCCTCGACGAGTCATCTCGGACTCCCACACATCGACCAGCTCAACGAACTCATCGGTGACCGGAACAGCGCCTCCGCCACCACGTTTCCTCATCGAGAGGTCCACTCTCCCAGTCGCGACATAGGAGTCGAACAGGGCGACCAGTCGCGTGTAGTCGAAGCGACGTTGAGCGCTGAATCTACCGGTACGCGGGCTCACCGTCAGCGCTGCGAACTCGGCGCCCAACTCCGGCGTGTACACCCCACCCCGCTCGGCGAGAAACGCAGTAAGAGCTTTGATCGACTTCTCATACTGACCGATCGTCGACTCCATGTAGCCAGCCGAACGCAGACGTGCGACCACCTCTGAAGCGATCCCTGCGACCGTCGTATCCATGATCTTCTCCTTCCAAGAGGACATATGGATACGCATCGACGCTAGCTAGCCAGACCCCGCGCAATCGTTAAGCCGAGGAATCAGTCACCCACCCCAACCCGCACAACACGACTCGCCGATCCTCGGCTTAACACAGACCCCGGCATAATCGCTG
>NZ_JBDZDJ010000054.1:0-2971 GCF_040049135.1 Gordonia sp. VNK1
TACACACACATCGCGATCACCATCGCCGCGACGACACCGGATGCCGCCAGCGTGGTCGGTACCGCCACCACACCAGCCACCGCCGCGGCGGCACCCACATGATGACGCCGCGACCGGCACCGGTGACCGGAGTCCAAGCGGCTCAGCCGCGGCCCCACGGACGACGAATCGCTGATCGACAACACACCCACCGGGCCCGCCACGGGCCCCGAACGGGCCAACGTTCCCAACGCCGAGCAGACCGCCCGCGCACCCACCAGCTGGGCGGCGCGGGCATCGGCGGCTTGCTCGACCAAGCCGGCGACCTCACGGCCCGCGCGGCTGAACAACGGAATCAGCGGAAACGCACGCCCGAGAGCGCGGGCCGCCAACACCACGGTGTGATGACGTTGCCGCCGGTGCGCGCGCTCATGGGCAACGACGGCATCGAGTTCCTCACCGGACAACGCCGCCTGTAACCCAGTCGTGGCGGCGATCCCGGCATCCTTACCCGGCAGACAAAACGCCATCGGCCGCCCGTCGGCGAGCCACCACACGTCGGGATAGCGCTCACTGCGGGCGCCCACCAACCGCAACGACTGCAGATACTCCTCACGAGCACCACGCATCCGCACCGCCGATCGCACCGCGATCGTCACCGCTCGGACAATCGCTGCCCCGGTCACCACCGCCAGCACGCCACCGGAGATCGCCTCCACCCGCGGGGATGCGCCGTGTGACAACACCCGCAGACACGACACCACCTCGGACAACGAATGGATGCCGAAATGGCCGGGAACCGCCAGCGTCACAACAGCTCCCACCCACAACATCGCAAACACGACCTGCGCGGCCGGCCAGGCCACCAACACCCAACGAGCATCGATACGGCCCTGCACCCGAACCATCCATCGAGGCCACAACCAGCCCAGCACACCCGCGGCAACAACTAACACCACCGCTGCACTCATGGATGCTCACCCATCGTTCGCCTCGATCCTCGACGCCCCGCCGTCAGCTCGCTGAGACCCACACTCAACACACCTTCCCGGCGACCCACCACCTGCACCACCAGCCAGTATGCCCCAGAAGTTCGTCGGTGACGCCGCAACTCAGGCACCGACCGCGCCGCCAATTACTAGGTTTTATAGTAGTTAGTTGACGCGGGTTGACCCGGCCTGCGCGTACCAGTCCGAGGAATGCGCCGTGACCGAGAACCCGAAGGAGACGCACTCGCCCCCCGACGACCACCGTCGTCAGTATCTGCATGCCATGCGAGACGTCTACCGAGCACCCACGCCATACTCGACCCACCAGTTTTTCCACCGCGCCCACCACCTCAGCGTCACCTCGAACCGACGCCGCCACCTCGCCGCACACATCGGTCTCGTCCGCCACCTCGCTGCGATCGGCGACCTCTCCGGGGCACGTCACCACCTCGGCAACGTCCTCATCTCCCTCGTCCTCCAAAAGCATTGCGGCCAAAAGCCTTCACAGCCTTCCACCCCCATCCAGAAGTCGTGACCACGACACCCCCAGAGGGTTAGGGCGGCTCCTACCCGGTCTCGCCACCACCCCGATCACCACACCACCCACGCCCGAACTCAGTCCTACCCACACGAAAGTCCTAGCCGCTTGCCTGCCTCAAACCCGTCCAACCGCACCGCTGCGGTCGTCCTCGCAGTCATCGCCACGCTGATTGTGCTAACCGGCTGCTCCACCCGGGAACAACCCACATCCCCACCACCGTCGGCAACCTCAGCAGAGAGCGCAACACTGACCCCAGAACTCGACCACCTCCACGCCCTGCACATCCGCGCCGACGGCACTATCCTCGCCGGAACTCACACCGGCGTAATCGCCCTCACCGCAGATGGAACCACCAGCCGGGTCGGCGTCTCCGACGACGACTTCATGGGACTGGCCGGGGTAACCGGCTCTGATCGGATCTTCGCCTCCGGCCATCCCGGCCCGCGGAGCTCGGCACCCAACCCGCTGGGACTCGTCGCCAGCGAAGATGGCGGGCAGACATGGACACCGAGATCGGTGGCCGGCGACATCGACTTCCACGCGCTCGCCACCAACGGACAACTACTCGTAGGCTTCGACGGAATCAACGGCCTGCTCGTATCGACCGATGACGGGAGAAGCTGGACCCCCGGCGCGCCCCTGGCCGCAGCAGCACTCGCGATCACCGACCGCGGCGTATGGGCGACTACCCCAGATGGCCTGCAACACAGCACCGACGACGCCCAGACCTTCACAACCGTTCCCGATGCGCCGGCCCTAGCTCTCCTGGCGGCCGCACCCGATGGCACGCTCTGGGGCATCGACACCGCCGACACCGTCTGGCGCAGCCCAGACGGCACACACTGGGAACAACGCAGCACCATCAATAGTGTCAACGCGCTGGTCGCCAGAAACGCCGAAAATGCATACGCCGCAAACGAACAATTGCTCTACACGCTCAGCTAACGGACTCGTGTGGAGCAACGAAGGAAGGAGGCGACTCAGATCCGGACGCGCTTTTGATCACGTCCACTCCACCCACTCCACGAGCAGGATCTGACAGACGGTGGCACCCGGCCGACCTGGGTGGTCACTCTCGACCACCTGACGGCACCCAGAAACGCCACGTCTTCGAAGACGTCACTGTCGTTATCGATGAGACGAGCAGCCCCGACTACCCCACGAACTTGCTGCGCGTGTCACAGCTGCGTGAGCACACCGAACCCGCGACCTCAAAGATCGCCTTGGGCGGGGACGGTTATCGAAGGCCGCCGGCTTCGGGCTGTGGATGCGAGTGCTGCAAGACGACGGCACGATCGGCGTGTATGGGCACATCAGCGAGACACTGGTGAGCGTCTGGCGGCGAGTCCTGGCCGGCGCGCAGATCGCAACGGTAGGAAACCGCGGCTACTCCACCGGCCCACACCTGCACTACAAGGTGTGGCAGCAAGATGGACCCAAACTCGATCCTGCACCGTGGTTG
>NZ_JBDZDJ010000055.1:0-2818 GCF_040049135.1 Gordonia sp. VNK1
TCCCCGCCATGCTCGGCCAACATCCGCAACGCACGCGCCTTGACCTCCGGATCAATCTTCTTGGGCATACCGCTCATCCTTCCTGACTCAAAAGGAAGCGGCACGAAACCCGGGGGGATTCAGCAAGAACACTTGTGCCATACAACGCGGAACCCCTTACTGCTGGGGCTCCAACGATTTCGGCCAACTCGGAGACAACACCACCACCGATAGACGCCGGCCGTCCCGAGTCCTCGATCTCACAGACGCCACCTCGATAGTCACGGGCGAGAACGACACCTGCGCCATCCAGAGCGCCACAGCATTCTGTTGGGGCTACAGCGGATACGGACTATTCCAGAACGGCGGCGGCGCGGAATACCACCGCCCCACCGAAGTCCCGAATCTCGTGAACGTCACCGCCATCTCAACCGATACTTCCACCCTGTGCGTCGCCAGCGACGGAGCGGCCTACTGCTGGGGCTACCTGGCGAATCAGCAGGTGTATCGAGACCAAGAGAAAGATACTCCAGTCCAGGGCCTCACCAACGTCAGCGCCGTCACAAGCAGCGAGACGTGCGCAATCGACAACCTCACCGCCTATTGCTGGATAGGTTCAGACGGGGAACCTTTCAGGGTACGCGGCCTCGACAACGTGACAGCCATCTCGGCCTCGCCCAACACCACGTGTGCCATCAGCTACGGCGCGGCCTACTGTTGGGGTTCCAACACATTTGGGCAACTTGGCGACGGCACAACGACCGCCCGCCACGAACCCAACCGAGTCCCCGGCCTCAGCAACGTCACCAGTATCAGCACAAGCAGCGATTCTGTGTGCGCAGTCAGCAGTGGCGAGGCATATTGCTGGGGTTCGAACAGACACGGACAACTCGGTGATGGCACAACGACCGACCGCCACAGCCCCAACCGTGTCCCCGGCCTCGTCAACGTCACCTCAATCAGCACAGATTCCACCGCCACCGCCGGTTCTACAAGCCCCAGTGACAACAATGCAACTACTTGCGCAGTCAGCGATGCGACAGCCTACTGTTGGGGTTCAAACGGTTACGGCGAACTCGGTGACGGTTCAACCACTGAGCGCCACCGCCCCACATCAGTCCAAGCCCCATAGTATCTGCGAACGGTATGAGAAGACTCCCTGCCGGGCCGAATAGCGATTAGCGCGTCGCGAAAGCCGTCGGGTAGTAGATCGGCGGCAGTGAGTGATGAGCAGCAGCACACTACTGCGGCAATCGGATCCGAACCCACCCGGCCCCAGCGCGAAACAGCCTGCAGGCCGTGAACTACTGGCAGGCAGCCAGCACAAGCTCCTGAACCCGAGCCGGATCCGCCTGTCCACGAGTCGCTTTCATGACATCGCCGACGATCTTGCCGGCCGCCTTGACCTTGCCGCCGCGGATCTTCTCCACGATGTCGGGGTTGTTGGCGAGCGCTTCGTCGATGGCCTTCTGCAAGGCGGAGTCGTCGCGCACGACCTCGAGGCCACGATCGGCGACGATCTGCTCGGGCTCACCCTCACCGTCGAGGACAGCGACAACGACCTGCTGGGCCAGCTTGTTGGTGAGCTTGCCGGCGTCGACGAGACCGATCACCGTGGCGACCTGCGCCGGCGTGATCGGCAGATCGGCGAGCTCGACCTCACGGGAATTCGCCTGCTGGGCAAGGAATGACACCCACCAACCACGAGCCGCCTCGGGCGCTGCGCCCGCGTCGACGGTCGCAATGATCAGGTCGACGGCACCCACGTTGACCAGGTCACGCATCACCTCGTCGGAGACACCCCACTCCTCCTGGATGCGCGCACGACGCACCCACGGCAACTCGGGCAGCGTCGCCCGGATCTCCTCGATCCACGCCGGATCCGGCTGCACCGGAGGCAGATCCGGCTCCGGGAAGTAGCGATAATCCTCGGCGGTCTCCTTGTGGCGGCCGGGAGAGGTGGTGCCATCGGTCTCGTGATAGTGCCGGGTCTCCTGGATGATCTCGCCACCCGCCGCCAAAATGGCTGCCTGACGCCGCATCTCGTAGGTGACAGCAACCTCGACACTCTTCAGCGAGTTCACGTTCTTGGTCTCGGTGCGCGTGCCGAATTCACTTGCGCCCTTGGGCATCAGCGACACGTTGGCGTCACACCGCAGCGAACCCTGATCCATCCGGACATCGGAGACGTCGAGCGCCTTCAGCAGATCACGCAGCGCCGTCACATAGGCGCGGGCCACCTCGGGTGCCCGCTCCCCCGCACCGACGATCGGCTTGGTGACGATCTCCACCAACGGGACACCGGCACGGTTGTAGTCGAGCAGCGAATGGTCGGCACCATGGATGCGTCCGGCACCACCGATGTGCAGCGACTTTCCGGTGTCCTCCTCCATGTGGGCGCGCTCGATGTCGACGCGCCACGTGGTGCCGTCGGAGAGCACCACATCGAGGTAGCCGTCGTAGGACGTCGGCTCGTCGTACTGACTGATCTGGTAGTTCTTCGGCTGGTCCGGATAGAAGTAGTTCTTTCGTGCGAACACACTCGACGGCCGGATCGAGCAGTTCAACGCCAGTCCGATGCGGATGGCGTACTCGATGGCCTTCGCGTTGGCCACCGGCAGCGAACCGGGTAGCCCGATGCACACCGGGCAGACCTGCGTATTGGGGTCGGCACCGAAGGCGGTCGGGCAGCCGCAGAACATCTTGGTCGCGGTGCCCAATTCGACGTGGACCTCCAGGCCCATCACCGGGTCGAACTCGGCGATGACCTGGTCGTAGTCCATCAAGTCGGCAGCAGCGGCAGTCATGGCCACCAGTTTATGCGGCGACCGACGCACCG
>NZ_JBDZDJ010000056.1:0-2505 GCF_040049135.1 Gordonia sp. VNK1
TCGGATTCAGTCTCAGCAGAGAAGGACACCCCCCACACTCTGACTGCGACCACCGACAAGCGTGAGACGTCAACGATGTCCCGACGACACGACGTCAAGCATGTCCCGAGCCCTTACACGTCAGCATCGCCAGATTCGCGAGGATGACGAGCTGGATTACGTCTGGCTGTCAAGCGACGTCACCCCTGAGGGCGGCATGTCTCATGGAATGGGGCACTCCGGTGAAGGGGTGTTGGCCACTGCCGGAGAAGAAGCCGTAGCTGTTGGCTGAGCAAATCTGGTGCAGGACCAGATCGAGCGGACGGGGATTCAGTGGCCCCGCGGCCGCACGGGAGGCGCCATGGGCGCAGTTCTCATCGGAGGGATAGCAACATGGAGTGGCCGCGACGGCGAGCAAGCAGCGATCGGCTCCCTCTCTGCCTGACTTCGAACCATCGGCCGTCCGCGACATCGGCGGACGTTCGGCGCCGACAACTCGTCCTACTCTGACACGTTTCCTTACCAGCTAAAGCGGCTGTGGCAGAGTCGGTCATGCTCGGTGTCAAATGTATTCGTCACGGGTGCGCGTCTTGGCTGAGGGGTAAAGATGGCGCCCGAGTCGTCCTCCCGCGCCGGCCGGCATCATCCTCGGGTAAGTCCCCTGGGGTGGTGGGGTTTCCGTGCTGAGGTGAGGCCGTCACGGAGCGTGTCGGTGCCCCTGTCGAGGCGGGCCATCGCGTAGTGGTCAGTGAGTTACCTACCAAGTGACTCAACAGAAGGACACACAACGCGATGACCCACGACCATTCTGCCTTGCTCGCCCATCTTGATGCACTCAGCTCCGCCGATTCCGGCGCGGTGTTCGCCGAGTTGATCCGGGCGGGGCTGCAAGCGCTGATCGAGGCCGAGGCCACTGAGAAGATCGGCGCGCACCGCTATGAGCGTTCCGCGGAACGCTCAAACATCCGCAACGGCCACCGCACCAAGACCGTGTCGACGACCTCCGGCGATGTCGAAGTCAAGATCCCCAAGCTGCGAGCTGGGTCGTTCTTCCCGAGCCTGCTCGAACGACGCAGACGCATCGACAGAGCCCTGCACGCGGTCGTGATGGAGGCCTACGTTCACGGCGTGTCCACACGCTCGGTCGACGATCTCGTCAACGCCCTTGGCGTCTCCTCGGGCATCTCCAAGTCCGAGGTCTCCCGCATCTGCGCCGGCCTGGACAAAGACATTGCCGCGTTCCGCGAACGCTCCCTGACCCACACTGAGTTTCCTTACGTGTTCGCTGATGCCACTTTCTGCAAGGTTCGGGTCGGCGCCCACGTGGTATCTCAAGCCCTGGTCGTGGCGACCGGGGTGTCGATCGACGGCACCCGCGAGGTGTTGGGTACCGCGGTCGGTGACAGCGAGTCCTTCGAGTTCTGGCGTGAGTTCCTCGCCTCTCTCAAAGCGCGGGGCCTGTCGGGGGTACATCTGGTGATCTCCGATGCCCATGCGGGACTGAAAGCCGCTGTAGCCCAGCAATTCACTGGATCATCGTGGCAGCGGTGCCGAGTACATTTCATGCGGAACCTGCACGGCGTGGTTTCGGCGAAACAGGCGCCGGTGGTGACCGCGGCGGTCAAGACCATCTTCGCTCACACCGAGCCCGCCGAGGTCGCCACGCAGTGGGACCAGGTCGCCGACACCCTGGAATCGTCATTTCCGAAGGTCGCAGCAATGATGGCCGAGGCCAAGTCCGACGTGCTCGCTTTCACCGCCTTCCCCAAGGCCCACTGGCAGAAGATCTGGTCCAACAACCCGATCGAACGACTCAACAAGGAGATCAAACGCCGCGCCGATGTCGTCGAGATCTTCCCCAACCCCGCCGCGTTCCTGCGGTTGGCGACCGCGGTCGTGATCGAGGCCCACGACGAGTGGCAGGTCACCCGCCGCTACCTCTCCGACATCAGCATGGCCGAACTTCGCAAGGTCATCGCCGCCAAACACCACGCTGCCGAAACAGTCGACGAAACACGCCAAATCGCCTAACATTCGGCACGACTCGTTGATCACAACGCGCTGCTCACGCGATCCGAAGTCCACCACCCCACGGGGCGCTGTCTCATCCTCGGCCCCATGTCGTATTCGGCAAGCGGGAAATTGCGGCTAGTTAACATTAACATGGCGTGATCGTCGTCACTCGATGCGGCGAATGGCCTCGTTACGTGACGTAGCAGGCCGCCCAGATTGTCGGTCGGTCGGGCAGTTGGTGTGCGAAAACCGTCGTCGGTGATCATGATCTCGCGGTCGAGGGTGACGACCGAAACATTCTCGTGGCGGTATCGCATATGTGCGTCTATCAAACGTCGTTGCTGCGGTGTTGCAATGTCCCGAAGGCCCGACTGGATTCGTTCGGTGAATGCCATAACGGTGGCTAGAACGAACCGGCTGGTGTCCTCGGCGAGGCGGCAGACGTTGAGGTGTGGCTGAGAATTGCCGCGTAGGCGATGCTGGCTGACTTGTAACGACCGTGCGCTTCGGACG
>NZ_JBDZDJ010000057.1:0-2497 GCF_040049135.1 Gordonia sp. VNK1
GCCATAACGGTGGCTAGAACGAACCGGCTGGTGTCCTCGGCGAGGCGGCAGACGTTGAGGTGTGGCTGAGAATTGCCGCGTAGGCGATGCTGGCTGACTTGTAACGACCGTGCGCTTCGGACGGGGCGGGCCCGGGTTACCGTATCGAAACGTTATGAACCAGTCGCGAAATTCGTTGTGGTGTAATCAGCTGACGCCCCGATTGGGCTGGTCGAGCATTCATGCGGCTGGCGGGCGTGCACGTCGAAGTCGAAACTGCGACGGGGAGCAGCCGACCCACCGAGCAAACGCATGAGAAAAGCTTGCGACGTCGCAGTACCCCAGTTCGGTAGCAATCTGGCCGATTCCGACGCCGGGATCGAGAAGTCGGAGGATGGCGTGCTCCTGCATGAATTGCTGTCGTAGGCGGCGCAGGGTGGTGCCCTCGGCGTGTAGGTGCCGTTTGAGTGTGCTTACCGATACCGACAGCTCTGCTGCGATCCGACTAGCGTTGACTCGAGCAGGGTCTGCATCAAACTGGGCTCGGACGCGCTGCGTGTACGAGTTGTGACGCCGCTGATCGCAGAGCCGTCGCAGTTCGGCGGTACCGATCCGGTAGGCGACGGGATCGGAAAAGCGGCACACCTCATGAAGCGCCTCGGCTGGTATGCGAACAAATGACGCTGGCGCATCGAAGACGACTCGATGCCCTATCTCTCCCACGTTCAGCGGCTCGGTCGGCGCCGGGCAGGTCAGGTGTAACTCTGCTGAGGACACATCTCCTGTGAGTATTTTCACCAGACGCAGAACGGTCAGGCCCCCATAAGTGACGGCAAAGCAGTCGGTACCCGCGCTGTCGGTGCGCCCTGCGAGACCGATGGTAAGACCACTGGCGCCATGATGAAAGTCCGCACTTAGCGCCGTCGAGATCAACGGCAGAAAACGAAGCAACTCGACGATGTCAACGACCGACCCGGCACTGACCAGCGGCAGGCTCAGTGGACCGAAGGAGGTCAGCTGAGCGTGCTCAGCGAATGCGAGGCCCAGCCGAAACCCGTCGTGCGGCCCCATCGTCGGATACACGTCATGAAACCATTGCATCGGCACCTGCGCTTCTTGCGTGATCAACGTTCTGAGGTCGGTGCCCTCCTGGGCCATTATCCGACCGAATGCGCTCGTCGCCTCCGTGCCCAGCGCACCGCTGTCGAGAAGCTGTGCAAACGCCAACGGGGGCACACCGGATTCACCGAGGGTCACGTGAGCCAGATTAACAACAGATTGCGACGTTCACACATGGATCGGTCGGGATCCGCACATTCACACTCAAGGGGAACCTCATACGTGCAAGGAGGTGGCCATGGCCACGATCACATACATCACCCACGATGGAGACGACTACGAAGCCGATCTCGTGGAGGGGAAGTCGCTCATGCAGACCGCCGTCGACGAAGCCGTCCCCGGCATCGACGGTGATTGTGGTGGCGAAGCGGCCTGCGGTACGTGTCACGTCATTGTCGACCCGGCGTGGATCAAGACCGTCGGGCGCAGCGGCGAGGGCGAGGAAGAGATGCTGAGCATGCATCCGGAACGGGAAGGAACCTCGCGGCTGTCCTGCCAGATGATCGCGACTGAGGAGTGGGACGGCCTGACTGTTCGCCTCCCGGAATTCCAACTCTGACCCGCAACGACGAAGGAATGCAATCATGAGCATCGCAGCCACCGTCGCCGAGAAGGCGCAATCAATGATCCCGATCGACCTTCAGATCCGGGGGGCGCATGTCTATGACAAGACCCGCCGAATCGTCACAAGGACCGACGGCCAGAAGATCTTCACCGAGACCCCGATCCCGCCGGTGGACGAGGTCGATCTCGCCGAAATCGACCTGAGTAACCCGTTCCTGTATCGCCAGGGTATGTGGCGCTCGTACTTCGAGCGTGTCCGCAACGAGGCGCCGGTGCACTTCCGTTCGGAGAGCCCCTTCGGTCCGTTCTGGTCGGTCACGCGACACGCCGACATCATCGCGGTCGACAAGAATCACGAGGCGTTCTCCGCCGAACCGTTCATCATCATCGGCAGGCCCCCGCGTTTCATGGACATCGCGATGTTCATCGCGATGGATCCGCCCCGGCACGACAAGCAGCGCGCCGCAGTGCAGGGCGTGGTGGCTCCGAAGAACCTTCGTGAGATGGAGGGGCTCATCCGCGCGCGCGTCCGCGAAGTCCTCGACGGCCTCCCACTCAACGAGCCGTTTGACTGGGTCCAGACTGTGTCGATCGAACTCACTGCACGCATGCTCGCGACGCTACTTGACTTCCCTTACGACAAGCGGCACAAGCTGGTCGAATGGTCCGACCTCGCGACCTCGATGGAGCAGGCCAACGGCGGCCCCTCGGACAACGACAGGGTCTTCCGTGAGATGGTCGCGATGGCGCAAGGCCTGAGTTCGCTGTGGCGGGACAAGGCGGCACGTACCGTGGCCGGCGAAGAGCCTGGCTTCGACCTCATCACCATGCTGCA
>NZ_JBDZDJ010000058.1:0-1662 GCF_040049135.1 Gordonia sp. VNK1
GGCGCGCGGGAGGTATGAGGACGAGTGGTCCCGCAGGTGTCGCGAGAGTTGTCGCACCACGGCCTCGACGTCGGCGAGCGGTGGCGAACACGCATCGGCGGGGACTACCTGTGGGGTGTCGCCACACGGCAATAATGAGGTCGACGTGACCGCTCGGCGGTCGCCCACCACGAAGACGTTTCGAACCTTCTCTCGCGCTGTGCAGCGGGTAGAGGAGCGCACAGCATTCAACTACTATCGTGGATAGTAAACCTAGTCCAGGCGCCGAGTGAGAGGGTTCGCCACAATCGATGGGCCGCGTAAGAAGGACTCGAGCTATCGAAGAGCCACGTGATCTCTTGGCGGCTTACGGTGCGCAGCCGCAGTGCTCGAGCGCTCGTGGATGCCGCGGGTCGGTCCGGGCAGGTATTCCGCGACTGCTGATGCTCGCAGCCCTGACGGCTGTGGTGATGTTATTGACCTCGTGCAGCTCAACCGGAGGCGCCGCCTACAGCAACGAGATTCAGGCCGTTGACAGCTTCGCCGACATCGCACAGCCTTCCATTGCTGTGGCCACCGAAGGTGGCGGTCGACTCGCGCCCAACGCGGTTGTCGAACCTGGGCTTCCTATTGTTGTCACGGCCAGCCGCGGCGCGTTGACAAACGTCCGTATCCCCACAGCCAGCGGCCGTCCCTTGGCGGGCTCACTGAGCGAGGACGGCTCAACGTGGACAAGCACCCAACCCCTGGGATATTCGAAGCGGTATTCCGTTCAAGCCGAGGCCGTGGGCGTGGGCGGTCGATCGGTCGTCTCGCAGCGCTTCACCACGACCTCACCGGAGTCACTGACCAGCGCTGCCATCCTCGGCGAGAAAACCGTCGGGATCGCCCACACAGTCGGGGTGCGGTTCGCCGATCCCATCCCCGACCGAAAGAAGGCACAGGCGGCGATCACCGTGTCGTCTGACCCCCAGATGCGGGGTGCGTTCTATTGGATCAGCGACTCCGAAGTCCGGTGGAGGCCCGAACGCTTCTGGACGCCGGGCACCAAAGTCAGTGTCGCCGTCAACATTTACGGAGTCGACCTCGGCGACGGGCTCTACGGCGACGAGAACTTGTCCTACGACTTCACGATTGGCCGAGCTCAGGAAATCGTTGCCGACGACAACACCAAAACGATAGTCGTCAAACGAGACGGCAAGGTCATCCGCACGATGCCGACCTCGTTCGGCAAAGACAGCACTCCGACGCCCCGCGGTATCTACATGATCGGAGATCGCGTCGAGCACATCATCATGGACTCGTCCACCTACGGAGTGCCTGTCGAGTCCGCAGCGGGATACCGCACACCCGTTCAATGGGCGGTGCAAATGTCCTACAGCGGCATTTACATGCACGGCGCACCGTGGTCGATGTCGGCGCAAGGCAGCAGCAACGTCAGCAACGGTTGCCCAAACCTGAGTCCCACTGACGCGGAATGGCTCGTGAAGAACACCCTGCGCGGTGACCCCGTCACGGTCAAGAACACCAACGCCGACACACTGCCGGGAGTTGATGGACTCGGCGATTGGAACATCCCGTGGCCACAATGGAAGAACGGCAACGCAGACACCTAGGCGCCCCCGCCTGGCTGGAGTTCGTCGACGCTCAGCACGTTCTTCCGACCATGCACGGCCGGGGCGA
>NZ_JBDZDJ010000059.1:0-1549 GCF_040049135.1 Gordonia sp. VNK1
GGGTTAGGCCACCGGCTTCGGGTGTTACCGACTTTCATGACGTGACGGGCGGTGTGTACAAGGCCCGGGAACGTATTCACCGCAGCGTTGCTGATCTGCGATTACTAGCGACTCCGACTTCACGGGGTCGAGTTGCAGACCCCGATCCGAACTGAGACCGGCTTTAAGGGATTCGCTCCACCTCACGGTATCGCAGCCCTCTGTACCGGCCATTGTAGCATGTGTGAAGCCCTGGACATAAGGGGCATGATGACTTGACGTCATCCCCACCTTCCTCCGAGTTGACCCCGGCAGTCTCCTGCAAGTCCCCAACATTACTTGCTGGCAATACAGGACAAGGGTTGCGCTCGTTGCGGGACTTAACCCAACATCTCACGACACGAGCTGACGACAGCCATGCACCACCTGTACACCAACCACAAGGGAATCGACATCTCTGCCGACGTCTGGTGTATGTCAAACCCAGGTAAGGTTCTTCGCGTTGCATCGAATTAATCCACATGCTCCGCCGCTTGTGCGGGCCCCCGTCAATTCCTTTGAGTTTTAGCCTTGCGGCCGTACTCCCCAGGCGGGGTACTTAATGCGTTAGCTACGGCACGGATCCCGTGAAATGGAACCCACACCTAGTACCCACCGTTTACGGCGTGGACTACCAGGGTATCTAATCCTGTTCGCTACCCACGCTTTCGCTCCTCAGCGTCAGTTACTACCCAGAGACCCGCCTTCGCCACCGGTGTTCCTCCTGATATCTGCGCATTTCACCGCTACACCAGGAATTCCAGTCTCCCCTGTAGTACTCAAGTCTGCCCGTATCGCCTGCACGCCTGCAGTTAAGCTGCAGAATTTCACAGACGACGCGACAAACCGCCTACGAGCTCTTTACGCCCAGTAATTCCGGACAACGCTCGCACCCTACGTATTACCGCGGCTGCTGGCACGTAGTTGGCCGGTGCTTCTTCTCCAGGTACCGTCACAAAAGCTTCGTCCCTGGTGAAAGAGGTTTACAACCCGAAGGCCGTCATCCCTCACGCGGCGTCGCTGCATCAGGCTTGCGCCCATTGTGCAATATTCCCCACTGCTGCCTCCCGTAGGAGTCTGGGCCGTGTCTCAGTCCCAGTGTGGCCGATCACCCTCTCAGGTCGGCTACCCGTCGTCGCCTTGGTAGGCCATTACCCCACCAACAAGCTGATAGGCCGCGGGCCCATCCCCAACCGCAAAAGCTTTCCACCAACCCCCATGCAGGAGAAAGTGAATATCCGGTATTAGACCCAGTTTCCCAGGCTTATCCCAAAGTCAGGGGCAGATCACCCACGTGTTACTCACCCGTTCGCCACTCGAGTACCCAGCAAGCTAGGCCTTTCCGTTCGACTTGCATGTGTTAAGCACGCCGCCAGCGTTCGTCCTGAGCCAGGATCAAACTCTCCATGAAAAAACACTGAAACCAAAGTTTCAACACAATCTCAGCCAGAGAGACAAAAAGAACCTGACCAAAAAACAATCCAAAAAACTGGCAAAAAAACAAACTCACAAACACCACCCCACAACACGC
>NZ_JBDZDJ010000060.1:0-1514 GCF_040049135.1 Gordonia sp. VNK1
GTTAAGTTGTCAAGCTGCGGCTTCGGGCGTTTGGTCTTTCCATGCGATTTCGGGGTCGTAGGGGACTCCGCGGACCAGGCAGCCGTGCAGGATGCCGACGAGTCGGTTGGCGACTTGCCGTAGTGCCGCGTAGTGGTCGACATCGCGGGCTCGTTGCTTGCGGTAGTAGGCACGTGCTCCGGGGTCGTTGACGAACGCGCCGTGTGCCTGTCCGATGACGGCGTCGAGGAGTCTGTCGTTATGCACGTAACGTGCTGAGACGACCTCGGATTTGCCTGACTGGATGGTGATGGGGCTGGTGCCGGCGTAGTTCTTACGCGCTTTGGCGTTTCTGAACCTGTTGGGGTCGTCCCCGAATTCGGCGAGCACCCGAGGGGCTATGGCCGGGCCCATGCCGGGCTGGCTGCAGTAGATCTCATAGTCCGGGTGCTGGGAAAAATGGGCATCGACCTCGGTGGCGAGTTCGTCGATCTGCTCGTTGAGCACGCCCAGCACCGCGACCAGCGACCGCACTGACGCGGCGTAGGCATCGGTCACCCGCTCGGGCTGACCGAGATGCTCGGCACGCAATATCCGTTGCATCGCAGCAGCTTTGGCGTCCTTGTTGTGGCGCCGTTTGAGCAGAGGCAGGATCTGGCGGGTGGTCAATGCGCCCGCCCGCACCGGAGTGGGTGCCTTGGCCAGCAACCCCAGAATCGGCCGACTCCACAGATCGAGTTCGAGCTCAGCACACACCAGCAGCATCGCCGGAAAGTACTCACGCAACGCCGCACGCAACCGCAGCATCTGACGGGTCCGTTCCCAGATCATCGTCTGATGGGCGCGGGCGACGACCCTGACCGCGGCCGCGATCTCCGAATCACCGCCACTTTCGCGTAGTTGGCCGCGATGGTGACGCAGCATCTCGGTCAACGCGTGCGCGTCGGCTTTGTCGCTCTTGGCGCCGGAACTGATCAGGATCTCCCGAAACCGCTTGGCCTGGCGGGGATCCACGCCGAACACTCGGTACCCGGCAGCGATCAACGCGTTGACCCATGGACCGCGAGCCACCTCGATGCACACCTGCACCTGCTCGGGCTCGTCACCGTCATCGAGGAAAGTGGCCACGTGCTCGCCGAACTTCGCGATGCCCGCCATCCCCTCCGGTATCTCGGCGCGACGCAGAATCTTGCCATTCTCGTCTTGGAATTCGACGTCATGGTGATCCTCGGCCCAATCATCCCCAACGAACAACACTGCCATCCCAGCCCCTCCTGAAAGTTGCTTCGATCCTTTCGTTTCAGCAGCTAGCCGCAGGATTTGCGCGGGCTAATGGCGAATGCTCACACTCAACCCGAGTCGGCACGACATCCCAGTAGCGATCTCACCCTCGCGGCCTACCACCAGGGGCACGGTCTCGACCCAGAACTCTCTCTCGAGGCCCAGCCGGTAAGAGTGCTCACCCAGTAGCAGCTACCACCACCAAGTCTGCCAACTCACGTCAACCAGACCCAGTAGTTCCCCCCATTAGCCGG
>NZ_JBDZDJ010000061.1:0-1496 GCF_040049135.1 Gordonia sp. VNK1
AGTGTCCACCTCGGATCGCGATGATCGCTTCGCGGAGGCCGTCGGGTAGTGGATCGGCGGCGGTGAGGGTCTGTTCGCCGGCTTGGATGGTGACGGTGCGGTAGCGGCGGGCGGTGGTGACGAACTTCTTGATCGACCAGCCGGTGCGGGTTTCGATGATTCTGGTGATGGCCAGCGCGGCGAACACCACGGCCAAGTGTGCCCGGATGGAGTCCTCGAGGTGATGGAAGATCGGGCGTGCGGCCAGATCGGACTTCGACATCCGGAAGCTCTTCTCGATCCGCCACAGCTGGTGGTAGGAGCCGATTACCAATTCGGGTGTCGGAGAGTCGATGTTGGTGGCATAGGCCTTCCAGCCGGCCAGGGTGCGGGCCTTGGTTTCCAACTCTCGGTTGACGGTCCGGTCCCCGCCTTTGAGCTTGACGAACCGGTTGCGTTTGACCGGGATCTTGCCCTCGACCGCCTTCTCGGCTTTGGCGATCTGCTCGTTGATACCGCGGATGCTGCGTCGCGCTCGGCCGGCGCTGTAGCGGTAGTAGACGACCCGGTGACGGAGGTAACTGGTCTTGGAATTCGCCGGCAGTGGCTGGGTCAAGGTCAGCCCGTCCTCGGGAGTGGAGTTCGGATTGTTCTTGTGCCACTTCTGAATCTGGTAGGGGATTCTGGGGATCTTCTCACCCAGGATGAACGACAACCCGGCATCCTCGATGGCCTTCATGTTCGCCGCGGAGATCATCCCGGCATCGGCCACCACCGTCACATCGGTCAGCTTGTGGGCGGCGATGAACGCGGTCAGGGTCGGCATCATCGTCAACGTCTCAGCTTTGTTCCCGGCGAATGCTTCCATCATCAACGGGAATCCTGTTGCGTCGGTGAGCAAACCGACAGTGACCTGTGGTTCGAGGCGGCGCTCCTTGGAGAACCCGGGTTCGCGGAACCCGTCCGCTTTGTCGGTCTCGAAGTACAGCGTGGTGACATCGTACAAACACAGTGTGGCGGGTCCCAGATTCGCTTGCGCGGCACATGCTTTCGCCAGTTCCTGACGCCAGGACGTGTCAGCGTAGATGGGTAAACGTCGTTTCACCGTTGCGTACGAGGCCGGGGCGACACCGGCTTCGGCCAGTACCCGCAGGGAGTCGAGTTTGCTGGTCGGTTCGATGATCCTCGCGGCCACCAGATCACGGAATACGCTGTCAGAGTTCGGGATCGAGGAGAATCCGAGTTCGTCGTACACCGCGGTGATCGCATCCAGCAACACCGCCATCCGGGAACTGGTGATCGGCAAGGGTCCTGCTCCGGACGCGGAAACCAGCCCGAGGTCGAGTTGCTGCTGCCCGGCAGCCAACCGATCAGCGGCCGCGGCCTTCAACGCCGCCAGCTCCGCATCGGTATGAGCTGAGCCGATGTGCTCGATCTGGCGCGACCCGCGACGGTTGGAGTGCACGATCTGGACCGCCGTCGCTCCCGACTTGGTCTTCACCGTCCGCACAAACGCC
>NZ_JBDZDJ010000062.1:0-1474 GCF_040049135.1 Gordonia sp. VNK1
GTGAAGTCGGAGTCGCTAGTAATCGCAGATCAGCAACGCTGCGGTGAATACGTTCCCGGGCCTTGTACACACCGCCCGTCACGTCATGAAAGTCGGTAACACCCGAAGCCGGTGGCCTAACCCTTGTGGAGGGAGCCGTCGAAGGTGGGATCGGCGATTGGGACGAAGTCGTAACAAGGTAGCCGTACCGGAAGGTGCGGCTGGATCACCTCCTTTCTAAGGAGCAGAGTCACGCAACCGTTGGTTGTGTGGAGTCCCGTTTGTGGCCGAGTGTGCTGCACGGGGTGCTCGAGGGTGAAACATCAAACAAGTCTGGTCCTGGGCGTGTGTCTGGGGTGCCGGGTTGTCGTTGGTCGTGAGGCCGGCGTGCTGCCAATACACTGTCGGGGTTCTGAGGGAACACGCGTTTCTTCTGGGCCTGCAATGCGAGTTCATCGGTGATGCATCCTGTGGTGGGGTGTGGAGGTGGGGTTGGTTGTGGGTGTGTGTTGTTTGAGAAGTGCATAGTGGATGCGAGCATCTTTATTTTTGCAATGCATACATGATTCTGGATATTTTTCAGGTTGTGCGTGTTTTGTTCGAGTTTTTGTTTTTGAAGATTTTTGTCTCTTTGATGATGGTCACTCTGATGGGGGAGTGTTCCTTGTGGATTCCTTTTTTGGGGGTTCACGGGGGCGGAGCCCCTGTGGGAGTGAGTGTTGTTGTAAGTGTTTAGGGCGTTCGGTGGATGCCTTGGTACCAGGAGCCGATGAAGGACGTGGTAGGCCGCGATAGTCCTCGGGGAGTTGTCAAACGAGCTGTGATCCGAGGGTGTCCGAATGGGGAAACCCAGCACGAGTGATGTCGTGTTACCACCAGCTGAATGTATAGGCTGTGTGGGGGGAACGTGGGGAAGTGAAACATCTCAGTACCCATAGGAAGAGAAAACAATTGTGATTCCGTGAGTAGTGGCGAGCGAAAGCGGAGGATGGCTAAACCATGCGCATGTGAGACCGGGTAGGGGTTGTGTGTGTGGGGTTGTGGGGTTCTTCTTCTCCGATCTACCTGTCGGGGCGTGAGTGAGAAAATCGTGTGTTAGGTGAAGTGGCCTGGAATGGTCTGCCGTAGTCGGTGAGAGTCCGGTAGCTGAAAGCACATGGTCTTGCGTGAAGAATTTTCCCAAGTAGCAGCGGGCTCGTGGAATCTGCTGTGAATCTGCCGGGACCACCCGGTAAGCCTGAATACTTCCTGGTGACCGATAGCGGACTAGTACCGTGAGGGAAAGGTGAAAAGTACCCCGGGAGGGGAGTGAAATAGTACCTGAAACCGGACGCTGACAATCCGTCAGAGCCTGTGCGCAGTTTGGTCTGTGGTGGGTGATGGCGTGCCTTTTGAAGAATGAGCCTGCGAGTTAGTGCTCGGTGGCGAGGTTAACCCGTGTGGGGTAGCCGTAGCGAAAGCGAGTCTGAATAGGGCGTGTGAGTCGCCGGGTCTA
>NZ_JBDZDJ010000063.1:0-1429 GCF_040049135.1 Gordonia sp. VNK1
TACTACAGCCGTAGATCGCGGGTTGTGAGGTTGCGCGGCGTGTTTGCGCTGGTGGGAGCGGCTGCCGGGGCATGATTTGTGGTTTGTGAAGACAACAAAAACACCCGCGGCAGCCGCGGGTTTGAGGATAGATCATGACCGGTGGCGAGCGCAGTTGGACACGGTACTCGACACCATCGCACCACGGTTCGCCCGCTGCGAAGCAGCCCGCAACGCGGGCGCCTTCATCTTGGGGGTGCTCTCGGCGATCGAATCGAAGAACTGCTGGACCATGGCCGAGCTGGCCGGTCACGCCAGCCCGGACAAGTTGCAGCACTTGCTCTCCCGCGCGAAATGGGATGCCGAGCAGATCGGTGAGGACCTACGTGCCATGGTCGTTGACGCGTTCGCCGAACCTGATGCCATTCTTGTCGTCGATGAGACCGGTGACCTGAAGAAGGGCACCAAAACCGTAGGGGTGCAACGCCAGTACTCGGGCACAGCAGGACGGATCGAGAACTGCCAGGTCGCGGTGTACATGACCTACACCAGCTCGAAAGGTCACGCGCTGATCGACCGCGCGCTCTACATGCCACACAGCTGGCTGGCCGATCGTGACCGCTGCGCCGAGGCCGGAGTCCCTGACGACTGCGAGTTCGCGACCAAACCCCAGCTGGCCACCCGCATGATCCGCCGCGCCCTCGACGCTGATGTGCCGGTCGGTTGGGTCGCCGGCGACGAAGTGTACGGCGCCGACCCGGACCTGCGAGCCATGTTGCAGGACAGACAGATCGGATACGTCCTGGCCATCGGGTGTGACCGTCGCATCCCCACCCACGGCGGGGACCTGACCGCCGCCGACCTCGCGGCCACCGTACCCGAACAGTCCTGGCAGCGGCTGTCGGCCGGGACCGGCGCCAAAGGTGATCGCCTGTACTCGTGGGCGTGGATCAGCTCCACCGAAACCCCGACGGCCGGCGGAACCTGCTCGTTGCTGATCCGCCGCAACGACACCACCGGCGAGTTGGCGTACTACCGCTGCTACAGCCCGCGGCCAGTCTCCTTGGCGCAGTTGGTGGCCGTGGCCGGACGTCGCTGGACCGTGGAGGAATCCTTCCAGACCAGCAAAGGCTTGACCGGCCTCGACCAGCATCAGGTCCGCACCTGGACGTCCTGGCATCGCTGGACCATCCTGGTGATGCTCGCGCACGCCTTCCTGGCAATCACCACCGCCACCCAACGACACCGCGAACACACCAACCGCCAACTGATCCGATTGAGTATCAACGAATTTCGGCGTTTGTTCTGCGCACTCGTACTCACCCCACTGCACGCCGTCGACCGCATCCTCGACTGGACCCTGTGGCGCCGACGTCACCAGAAACGCGCCCAACAATGCCACCAAAACCGCAGGTCACAACAACAATAAACCCGATCTACGGCTGTAGTA
>NZ_JBDZDJ010000064.1:0-1234 GCF_040049135.1 Gordonia sp. VNK1
GTTGTGGGTCAACACTTTCCGGTGGGATCAACCACGGGTGGTGGTCGGCTCCCATGACGACGTCCCATCCGTTATGGTGGACATCGTCATGACAGGCTGTGCAGAGCAAAGCGCCGTTCTCCAAACAGGTTTCGCCGCCGTCGATCCAATGCACGATGTGGTGCGCCTGGCAGCGTGAGGCGGGTGCACCGCACTTGATGCACCCCTTATCCCGGTGCGTCAACGCTCGTCGTTGGGCCCGGTTGAACAACCGGATGGTGCGTCCGAGCGACAGGGGTACTTCGTCTTTGCTGACGATCATGACGCCGACGGTGGCGTCGCAGCACAGTTTGCGGGCGGTGGCTTCGGTGACCGATCCCATGAACTGCAGGGATGCCATGGAGGGTGTGCCGGTGGGGATGGTGAGGTTGATCAGTTCGGTGGGCATACGTGGTCCGTCGTCATCGCGATGCTCACCTCTGGCGGCGCGGGCTGCGGTGTCGAGGATGTTCTCCAGGGCGTCGGCACGCATCTGACCTGCGGTGCGCGGATCGCGGGACCCGTCGGGCTGGGGCCGTGGCGCCGACAGGACTTCGATCGCGGTCTTCAACTTCTCACCGAGCACGGCATGCAGGTTGCCGGTGACGGTGAGGCGTCCGTCGTCAGAATCCCGGAAGTCCAGAGTGTTGATGGAACGGTCCTCGCCGGCCGGTAAACCGTCGGTGTCGTCGGCCTGCTGGTTCCCGCGACTCTTGGCGTAGTCACGGATCTCGGCGGGGGTGAAACCGGCGGTGGCATGCCCGAGCAGGGCAATGCTGTGTGCGTCGCGTTCTTCGGCGGTGACAGGTTGTCCAGATCGCTTCTCGATGTGCGTCAATCCTCTCACGATGGCGTCGGCGTGTTCGGCGGACAGTGTGCCCAGTGAGGTGTGGCGGTGCACGCGGTCGATGTCGGGTGTGGTGCCCAGTCGGATCATGCGGGACGCGGAAGCCGGGGCGACACCCCACTCGTGCAACAACTCGTGGAGTTTGCGGCCCTCCTTCTCTGCGACCTTCAGGTGATCACAGAGTCCGACAAGCACACTGGCGTGGTGATCGACCAGATTGCGGATCAGCAGGATGGCGTGCAGCGCACTTTTTGCATCCTCGTGGGTGAGGCTGCCGGTGGTGAAGTCGAGTTCCGACAACAAGTCGATGGTGATGTCAAGTTCCCCCGATGTCATGTACACCACAATACGCCTCGTTGGCGGTCGGCG
>NZ_JBDZDJ010000065.1:0-1106 GCF_040049135.1 Gordonia sp. VNK1
TGATGCTGGGGATGTCCAGGGTGGGAAACTCGCTGACGGTGACCAGCTGTCCCGAGCTGATCAGCGATCGGGCGTGGGAGTTGTCAATCACGCCGAAGTACTCCAACCGGGCCTCCCGCTGCCCGGACGGATCGGTGATCAACGACAGCGACAACTGCGAATCGCTTTCGGTGTCGGTGTCGGGTTGCGCCTCTTCGGTATCCGTTGCATCGAAGTCAGCGTCGTCGTCGGTGATCGTCTCGGCATCGTCGGTGACATCGGCGTCACCATCAGCGTCCGACTGTGCATCGTCGGTCGTCTCGAGATCGTCGGTTACGTCGGCGTCCGCATCGACATCGTCGGACGGATCAGTCTCGTCGACGTCGATGTCGAGGTCGGTCAGACCACTCGGCTCCTCCGGCAAGGGGATCGCCCGGGAGCAGTCGCCTCGCCCGCATTCGCACGACAGGTGCGCGCCGGGCAGTCCTTGGATTTCGGCGAATGCCGCGACCTGCACCTGACCCTGACGACGCGGATCACGTGGGCAGATCCGCTCACTGATCATCTTCGCGATCCGCGCCGCCAGGTGGGCACCCATCTCGCCGGGGGCGTAGACGGAGATGCTGCAGTGCCCGTTGGTATCCCGACGCACCCGCACGTTCTGATCGCGTGCGGCGGCTTCCTCGCGCCGGTCGGCGGCACCGTCAGGATCCAGCGCGATCACCATCTCGACGACCTGATCCCGCAATGTCGTATCCGCCTGATTGCGTTCGGCGAGCTGCAGTGCACGGGTTTCGGCGAAGGCGCGGACATCGTCGTCGGACAGGACGCCGATCTCGTTGGCGATGATGCGGATACGTTCCAGGCAGTGGTCACCGTCCAGGAACGCGGCGGTCACCGTCGGGAGCGTCGACAGCAGAAAGCTCAGCGTCATCCACGCGGTGGCTTGCGGCACCGAGACACCCAGGGTGGTCGATACCTTGCCGGTGACGGCTTTGTCGACGGCACCGGTGGTGTGCACGTTGGTCTGATGGCCCGAGAGCAGCATCTCGTCGTATACGGTGTGCCCGATCCGCGCCGCCGACAACACTTTCCGTGCGATCACTTGTCGTTCCTGGCGTTGCAAC
>NZ_JBDZDJ010000066.1:0-1090 GCF_040049135.1 Gordonia sp. VNK1
ATGAGAGTCACACGAACCGGTGTCGTCGTTGCTGCCGCGGCGGCTGTTCTGACAGTGGTGGCCGCGTGTTCGGACACCTCGACTGAGGATCATTCCTCGATGTCGGGGATGGGTACCAGCACGGTCAGTACCGAATCGTCAGCGGCGGCCTCTGCCGAACACAACAGCGCGGACATCTCGTTCGCCCAGCAGATGATCCCGCACCACACCCAGGCGATCATGATGAGCGACATCCTGTTGGAGAAGGACAACATCAACCCCCAGGTCGTCAGTCTGGCCCAGCAGATCAAAGACGCTCAGCAGCCCGAGATCGAGCAGATGCAGTCGTGGCTGAAGCAATGGGGAGCCCCACTCGAGGGCCAGGGGCACAACATGGACATGGGTACCTCGATGGCACCGGGTACCTCCCCGATGCCGTCGATGATGGGCATGATGTCGCCAGAACAGATGCAGCAGCTACGCGACGCGCAAGGCGCCGAGGCGTCGCGCCTGTTCCTGACCCAGATGATCGAACACCACCGCGGCGCCATCGCCATGGCCAAGACCGAGATTCAAGACGGCCAATCGCCCGAGGCGATCGCGCTGGCACGCCAGATCGTCACTGACCAGGAAAGTGAAATCGCCAGGATGCAGCAGCTTCTCAACAACCCCTAGCGGCCCGACCCGCCCGGGTTTGCCTCGGCTACACACACATCGCGATCACCATCGCCGCGACGACACCGGATGCCGCCAGCGTGGTCGGTACCGCCACCACACCAGCCACCGCCGCGGCGGCACCCACATGATGACGCCGCGACCGGCACCGGCGAGTCCTGGCCGGCGCGCAGATCGCAACGGTAGGAAACCGCGGCTACTCCACCGGCCCACACCTGCACTACAAGGTGTGGCAGCAAGATGGACCCAAACTCGATCCTGCACCGTGGTTGAGAACCCGGGGAGTCTACGTCGTCGGACGACCCGCCTTATCGGCGCGCGGGAGGTATGAGGACGAGTGGTCCCGCAGGTGTCGCGAGAGTTGTCGCACCACGGCCTCGACGTCGGCGAGCGGTGGCGAACACGCATCGGCGGGGACTACCTGTGGGGTGTCGCC
>NZ_JBDZDJ010000067.1:0-1060 GCF_040049135.1 Gordonia sp. VNK1
GGTGGTGAAGCTGAGAATTTAAGCCCCAGTAAACGGCGGTGGTAACTATAACCATCCTAAGGTAGCGAAATTCCTTGTCGGGTAAGTTCCGACCTGCACGAATGGCGTAACGACTTCTCTGCTGTCTCAACCACAGACTCGGCGAAATTGCAGTACGAGTAAAGATGCTCGTTACGCGCGGCAGGACGAAAAGACCCCGGGACCTTCACTATAGCTTGGTATTGGTGTTCGGTTCGGTTTGTGTAGGATAGGTGGGAGACTGTGAAGCGGCCACGCCAGTGGTTGTGGAGTCGTTGTTGAAATACCACTCTGATCGTATTGGACTTCTAACCTCGGACCCTGATCGGGTTCAGGGACAGTGCCTGGTGGGTAGTTTAACTGGGGCGGTTGCCTCCCAAAATGTAACGGAGGCGCCCAAAGGTTCCCTCAGCCTGGTTGGCAATCAGGTGGTGAGTGTAAGTGCACAAGGGAGCTTGACTGTGAGACGTACATGTCGAGCAGGGACGAAAGTCGGGACTAGTGATCCGGCACCAACGTGTGGAAGTGGTGTCGCTCAACGGATAAAAGGTACCCCGGGGATAACAGGCTGATCTTCCCCAAGAGTCCATATCGACGGGATGGTTTGGCACCTCGATGTCGGCTCGTCGCATCCTGGGGCTGGAGTAGGTCCCAAGGGTTGGGCTGTTCGCCCATTAAAGCGGCACGCGAGCTGGGTTTAGAACGTCGTGAGACAGTTCGGTCTCTATCCGCCGCGCGCGTTAGAAACTTGAGGAAACCTGTCCCTAGTACGAGAGGACCGGGACGGACGAACCTCTGGTGTGCCAGTTGTTCCGCCAGGAGCATTGCTGGTTGGCTACGTTCGGAAGGGATAACCGCTGAAAGCATCTAAGCGGGAAGCCTGTTCCAAGATGAGGTTTCTCACCCCCTTTTGAGGGGTTAAGGCCCCCTACAGACCATGGGGTTGATAGGCCAGAACTGGAAGCCTGGTAACAGGTGTAGGTGACTGGTACTAATCGGCCGAGGACTTACAACAACATTTCTTTAACTCACAATAAAATGT
>NZ_JBDZDJ010000068.1:0-1040 GCF_040049135.1 Gordonia sp. VNK1
GCACCGGTGGTGTGCACGTTGGTCTGATGGCCCGAGAGCAGCATCTCGTCGTATACGGTGTGCCCGATCCGCGCCGCCGACAACACTTTCCGTGCGATCACTTGTCGTTCCTGGCGTTGCAACAGTCGGGCGAGTGCGGTGGCCGCCTCGACGGGGAGGTGATCGATCATGGTGGCGTCGTCGGCGGTCATCGACAGTTGCGGGACCTGATTGGTCTGAATCATAGTGTCGGCCATGGTGTTCACCTCCTCTGCTCGGTCGCTCCAACTGAACTGAGTCAAGTGTAGCGAGGGGCACCGACAAGTTCTTCCGGCGTGGAATGTGGTGGGGATGAACGCTGTCGGTTCCCGCAGGGTTGGCTTCGGTTGTCGCTCGGCTGGTTTCGCTTTCGGCATGCGGAAGTGGTCTCGATACGCGACGAGCTCGCTTCGCTCGCGCGGCGCACTCGACCAGCGGGGGTGGCGGAGGTGGCCTCGACCTCGACAAGCTCGGCCCGGCGGATACACCGACTCGCAAGCTCGTCGGCACTCGGCCAGCGGGTGTTGCCCACCGCTGGCCGAGTGGGTCGGAGCTTGCGGAGCCCCGTATCGAGGCCACGTGAGTGGAAGCTGTTGCTTGGGTCGAGCTTTCGGCATGCGGGAGTGGTCTCGATACGCGACGAGCTCGCTTCGCTCGCGCGGCGCACTCGACCAGCGGGGGAGGTATTGCGCTGTCGGGTTGCGGAAGTGGTCTCGACCTCGACAAGCTCGGCCCGGCGGATACGTGACGGGCTCGCTTCGCTCGCGCGGCGCACTCGACCAGCGGGGGTTGCGAAGGTGGCCTCGACCTCGACAGGCTCGGCCCGGCGGATACACCGACTCGCAAGCTCGTCGGCACTCGACCAGCGGGGAAGCTGCTGCGTGCGTTGCGTTGTCGGATGCGGAGGTCTCGACTCGGTCCTCCGCTATCGCTCCGGACCGGCTAATGGGGGGAACTACTGGGTCTGGTTGACGTGAGTTGGCAGACTTGGTGGTGGTAGCTGCTACTGGGTGAGCACTCTT
>NZ_JBDZDJ010000069.1:0-1009 GCF_040049135.1 Gordonia sp. VNK1
TCACTGTGGTGGATCAGCTGTCCGGCCACCACAGGATGCCCTTCGCGTTCCCTCTCGGTCAACGCCATCCGCAGCGGAATCAGCACCAGCTGAACATCTTTCGACGTTGACGCATACCACGCCACGATCTTGCGGGAATACACGTCGAGGATGAATGCCACATACACCCAGCCCCGCCAGGTCCGCACATAGGTGAAATCGGTGACCCAGACGCGATTGGGGGCGGTCGCGGTGAAGTCCCGGTTCACCAGGTCCCCGGCCCGCTTTCCATCCGCGGCCGGGATGGTCGTACGAATCTTCTTACTACGCCGAATTCCTTTGAGTTCCAACATCTTCATCGCACGATCAACAGAGCCGTAGGACACGTCGGGCAGATCTGTGCGCTGCAGCTGAGCATGCATCTTCGCGCGCCCGTACAGTCCCTCCGGAGTCAGCCGCCGGCGGCCGTGATCATCGGTACGCCAGGCGATATCGCGGATCTTGTCGACCGTGACCGCATCGGACTCCGTGCGGCGGGCAGGCGGGCGGGTCCGCCAGGCCCGGTAGGTGCGTGCGGCGATCTGACAGCCCTGCTCAGACAGGACTCGGCAAATCGACTCGACCGCAACACCTTTCGAACGCATCTGATCGATGAACCCGATGATCATCGCTTGCGGGGGTCGAGTTCCCCCACGAAGAAAGACGTTGCCGCCTTCAACACCTCGACGTCCTCACGCAACCGCTTGTTCTCGGCCTTGAGACGCTTGACCTCAGCATGCTCTGCACTGCTCGCACCAGCCCGACGACCCCCATCGATCTCGGCCTGCACCGCCCACCGGCGCACCGTCTCCTTACCTACCCCGATCTTCTTCGCGATCGCTTCCGCCGCCGCGGTGGTCGACGAGTACTCCCCGCCATGCTCGGCCAACATCCGCAACGCACGCGCCTTGACCTCCGGATCAATCTTCTTGGGCATACCGCTCATCCTTCCTGACTCAAAAGGAAGCGGCACGAAACCCGGGGGGATTCA